>JBBROG010000221.1:0-14661 GCA_038229635.1 Gemmatales bacterium | reverse complement strand
TGAACTAACGTCCACTGTCAGTCGGGCCTCGCCGTGGCCGAGGCGGGACATGCCGAAAACCACGGGCGTTTTCAGCCACCCGCCAAGGGAAGAATACTGTACAACTACTGAACATGTTGGAAGCCCTGCCCCGAAGGGGTTGCATCCCAAAGCCGGGGGTCGCGTACTCGCGCACCCCCGGATCAACGACGCGCATGGCCGATCCCCTTAAGAAGATGCCACCGCGTCCGGAGTCGCGTACTCGCGCACCCCCGGATCAACGACGCGCACCCCCGGAATCCCACGACGGGTCGCCTACCCGCGCCCCCGGACTACTCGCCCAGCGCCTTGTCGAGGTACGCCGCGACCTTGTCCGCCCACAGCCGGCCGTGGGCGCGCAGCCCCTTGCCGCTGAAGTGGATCCCGGCGCCGCCCTGGTCGCGGTTGTCGCCGCCGAGGGCGTCCGTGTCCGGCCCCTCGAAAGCGACCTTCTTGTCCCAGAGCGCCTTCTGAGCCGCGCGCAACTCCGGCTTCTTCGGCGCGCCCGGGTTCACATAGGACACCTGGGCCACGAACCAGGGCACGTCCCAGCCCGCCGCCTTGCGCGATTCCTGGATCACCTCGGTCAGAAGCCGCTCGTAATTGTCGGCGGCCATGCCCGTGTCGTTTTCCCCCTGGTGCCACAGCACCGCGCGAAATCCCTTCGGACCCAGCTCCGCCATTCGCTTCGTCAGGTAGGCGGATAACTCGCCCTTCGGCTCCCACTCTTTGACGCTCGTGCCGCCGTGGCCGGTGACGGCGACGCCGATGGGCACCTTGTACTTCTCGTTCAGCGCGTCGCCGAAGGCGGGCCAGAAGCTGCCGCCGCCACTGCTATCGTGCGTGCCCGGCTGCGGGTCGGTGGCGGGCTGCCAGCGCGAGCCATCGAACGACGCGACCAGGCCCGACTCCGGCTTCAAGCGTTCCTCGCCGGAGTTGGTCGAGTTCGATTGTCCGGCGCCGACGAACACCTCGCCGACGCCGACGTGGTCCAGCGCCGTCTGGCCCAGCACGTCCGTGCCGCGCAGCGCCCGCACCTCGACGCGGTACCAACCGCCCGCCGCGACCGGCAGCGCGGCGTCGAAGCCGCGGCCGTCCGCCGCCAGGGGCAGCGCCTGCCAGGCGTCCGGGAGCGCCCCGTCGAGCGAGGGGCCGGTCAGGCGCGCCTCGACGCGCTCGGTCCCGGCGGGAGCCTGGCCTCGGAAGCGCACCTCGCCGCGCCGGCGCGACGAGCGCTGGAACACCTGCCAATCCCGCGGCGCCAGCAGCGCCACCGCCGGCTTGACCGCCGCGGCGCCGGCCCCGGCGGCGGTGAGCGGACGGAACTGCAGCCGCTGCGTCGTCTTCGGCGGCACGTTGACTTGAAGGACCTCGGCTCCCTCCTCCCACGGCCCCCAGATGTCGTTGCCGCCCTCGAAGGCCAGCCCGCTCTTGCCCGCCAACCAGGCCCCCGCCGTCAGCAGCCGGCGCGTCGGCAGGTTGGAGACCTTCCCCTCGACGTCCCTCACCGCCGTCACCTTCCTGTTGAAGACGACAAAGTACACCATCGACACGTCGCAGTTGTTCGTCAGGTCGTAGGCGAAGGCGTTGGCGCCGAACTCGTAGCGGACCGAGACGTACTCGTTCTTCGCGGTAAGGACGTTCGGCGCCGGCTGTTCCACGGTCGGCAACTTCTGTGTCGCTGGCGCCGGACCCTTCGCCGGCCTCGCGGCATCGGTAGGCCGGTAGAAATAGCAGCCGCGCGAGGTCTGCCCGCCGACGTAGAGCAACTCGGCGCCGTCGACGCGCAGGCTGGTCAGGTTGCCGTCGGCCTCGACTTTCGCCTCGTAGGTGGCGGCGCGGACCAGGCGCTCGGCGCCGTCGGCGGCGACGGTCACGCCGGCCGGGGCGATGGCGAAGCTCGGCGGTTCCGGGGGCTGCGGCGGGACGTCGGCCGTCGGCGGGGTAGCGCCGGAGGCGCGGGCGGCGCGGCGCTGTTCCTCCGGCGTCGCCTCGCCGATGGTCACCGTCACGCTCTCCGTCGCCAAGGGCTTGAGGCTGAGCTGCCAGACGTGGAAAGGATTCGCCCCGCTGGGCCACGGCCCCCAGATACGAGTCGCCCGGCTGAAGGCCAGGCGGGTGCTGCCGGCGAACCAGGTCGCGCTCGGCCAGTCGAGGGACGACTCGGCGGGCGGCGGCGACGCGGACCAGTCGCCCTGGCCGTTCGTCACCGCCGTCACCGAGCGCTCGAAGACGCCGTACCAGAGCAATTTCAAGTCCGGGTCGTCTGACTGGTTGATCGCCGTCATGAGGACGGAATCGGGATGGAAGGCGTAGCGCACTTCCGCCCGGCGGCCGCGCGCCGTCACGACGTTGCCCGCCTGGTCGATCTCCGTCGCGGGGAGCATCCCGTCGCGGTCACTATAGAGGTAGATGCCCCGCGCCTCCCGGTCCGGCCCGAACGGGACGCCCGACTTGAGCAGTTCCACGCCGCCGGCCCTGAGACTGGTGAGCGAGCCGTCGTCGCCGACGACCGCCTCGTACTTCGGCGTCTGCACGCGCCGGCCCTTGTTGCCGGCGCGGATGATGGTCACGCCCTCCGGCAGCGGCGCCGCGACGGCCTTGCCCGCGTCCGCGTCTCGCGGGACGACGGCCGCCCGGCCCGTCGGCGTCGTGTCTCCCCCCGTGCGCATCAGCCAGATCACCACGACGCCGACGACGATCAGCACGGCGGCTCCCGCCCCCATAAGGATGGGCAGGCGCGGCGACTTCTTCTTCCCCTTCACAAGCCGCGGCAGGATCTTCGTGGTCGACGAGGACGAGCGCGGCGCCGAGTTGGGCCGCGTGCTGAGCGGGGCCGTCTGAGGGCGGATCGTGTTACGCACCGAGGAGCCGGGAGCCTGCGAGCGCAGCGACAGCGACGGCATCTCCTCCTCGGGCGGCGGGCCGATGGGCTCCTCGGTCCAGGGGGCGAGGGCGTCGTAGACCTCGGCGGGCGTCTGGTAGCGCTCGGCCAGGTCCTTGGCCATCATCCGCGCGACGACCTCGGCCAGCCCTTCGGGGACCTCGGGCCGCACCTCGCGCAGCGGCGCCGGCTCGCGCATCTGGTGCCAGATGATCTTCTGTGCGGTCGTCCCCGGCCCGAAGGGCGTCTGGCCGGTGAGGACGAAGTAGAACGTGGCCCCGAGGCTGTAGATGTCGGCGCGGATGTCGGCGCCGTGGCTGTTCATCGCCTGCTCGGGGGCGCAGTAGTCGGCGGTGCCGAGGACGCAGTTCTCGTCGTAGCGGTGCGTGGTGTCGTCGGTCTCGTCGGTGAAGAAGCGGGCCAGGCCCATGTCGAGGATCTTCACGGTCCCCTGGCGGTCGAGGAGAATGTTGCCGGGCTTGATGTCGCGGTGGACGACGCCGGCCTCATGGGCGTGGTGCAGGCCGAGCGCCGCCTGGCGGACGTAGTGGGAGGCGCGGAGAATGTCGAGCGGCCCGTTCCGCCGGACGAGGTCGTTGAGGCTGATGCCCTCGACGTACTCCATGACGAGGAAGTGCTGCTTGCCGTCGTGGTCGATGTCGTGGGCGCGGACGATGTTGGGGTGGTCGAGAGAAGCGACCGCGCGGGCCTCGCGGTAGAAGCGTTCCAGCGCCGACGGGTCCGCCGCCTGCGACGAGGGCAGCACCTTGAGGGCGACGCGCCGGCGCATGGACATGTGCTCGCACAGGAACACGTTAGCCATGCCGCCCGAGCCGAGGTGTTCGAGCAGCTTGTACTTGCCGGCGATGAGGAAGCCTTTCGACTTGCCCTTGAGGAGCAGGCCGGACTGGAAGCCGGTCAGCAGGCCGTCGCGGACCAGGGTGGCGGCAAGGTCGGTCGGCGATTCCGGCAGCTGGTCGGCGTTGTCGCGCAGGAAGGCGTCGAGGTCGTCCCCGGCGACGAGCTCGCTTCTGCGGACGAGGCCAAGGAAGTCGTCGGTCGTGGCTGGCGCAGGCATCGGCTTACCCTTCGCAAGAGGGGACGCGGCGGGCGGAGGGGGCCGTGAGCGAGGGGAGCGGCTCAGCGGCACCGTTCCGACTTCCCCTCCTTTTTACCCGATCATCGCGAGACCGTCAAACCGCGCCGCCCGCAAGGTTTGCCGTGCGGGGGTTCTCGGTAACGTCTGTAACGGCTAGGGTCGGCTGCGGCGGCAGAGCCTCGCGGGTCGTCGAACTCGCCGTCGAGTTCACTCCGTGACGATAAGACAGCGGTGGCCGGGGCCAAGGAGGCAGACGACGTCTTGGGGCCGAGCAACGACGAGGGGGAAGAGATTGATCAGGTCACGCCCGAGAACGCTCATGTCGAGGGCGGCGGGGTCGGTGAAGGCGGCCAAACGGCCCTCGAAGGAGACCATCGCTCCGGTCTCGCGCCTCAGCCGCAAGGTCGTTGACACGATCACCGAGTCGGCCCTGCCGCCGACGCCTTCGAGTCGTTCGGCGGGAGTTTCTCTTGAAAGGCCCAGCAGATCGAGAACGTCCGCGCTGAGCACCGTCCGGTCGGCTCCGGTGTCGATGAGAAGAGAAGCCTCGATCCAGGTCCCGTTCTCGGCGCGGACCTCGCCGCGCACGACGGGGCGCACGATCCCGTCGTCGCAGACCATCCACAAACCATCAATGCGCATAGATGCGCGGCCCCCTTTCCTTGGGGACGATGCGGGTGAAGCGGCCGTCGTCGTCCGGGTGAGCCGCCTTGGCTCGGGCCACAACCTCCTGGGCCGTATCGCCGACGAAGAGTTCCTGGCCCGCGATGCAGACAATCTTGCCGCGATGGCTGTAAACCTCCGAGGCGTGGGCCTCCAGCCAGGCCAGGTTGCGCAGGAACCGCTCTTCCCGCGCCGCGGCCTCGGCGACGGTAACGGCATCGCTAATTTCGGTGATCTTAAAAGGGAAAGTATTGGGGGTCATCGGCGGCTCCTCGCGTGCGGACGACTTCTCTCGCGATCTTAACACGACCGTCCCCGCGGGCACAATCGCGGCGCGCGGCGGACGCCGCGGCGCGGCGTAACGTCTGTAACGGAAGGGAGGATTGACTGCGCACGGATCAAGTGTATACTGCCAAGTGAGGGAGGACGACTCATGAAATACCCGGCGCGCCTTGTCGCCGATGCATTCCTCGCCTTTTGCGGCGAGTACGGGGATCTTCTGAGCAATCTGAAACTTCAGAAGTTGCTTTACTACGCCCAGGGCTGGCACCTGGCCTTGTACGGTGAGCCGCTTTTCGACGAGCCGCTGGAAGCCTGGGTCCACGGCCCCGTCGTGCCGGACGTTTACCGCGCGTTCAAGGGCTTCGGGAGCGGGCCGATCCGCCCGGACCCCGCGCCCGAGTTGAAGTCGTTCCCGCCTGAACTGGTGGAACACGTCAAGGACGTATGGGAGGCTTACGGGAATTTCTCGGCTTACGACCTGGAAAGGCTGTCTCACCGCGAACCGCCGTGGGCGAAGGCCCGCAACGGCTTGGCCCCCGATTCCGTCAGCTGCGGAACGCTCGACCTAGCCGACATGACGGCCTTCTTCAAGGACCAGGCCAAGAATGGCTAAGATCAAGCCGCCGAAGGGCCTCGGGGGCGGCAAGATTCCTTCCCCGGCCCCTCCCCCACATCCACATCTTACTCTGTCGTTCAAGTATTTCAATCATCGAGAGCCGTTCGTCTTCCCCGGCGAAGCCAAGCCCGGCTACCCGCTCGCCCTCCTGGAGCGGCTTCGCGACCTGTGCACCATGAGGCCGAGCGAGCTTCGGGCGAGCAAGAGTAAGGCTCTCCGCAGCCACCCCATTGACTGGGCCGACACCACCGAGCCCGACGGCTTCGATCATCTCAACCCGTTGTTTCAGGAACAGATCGTCCCCTGGCAGTTCTCGATCACGGCTAACGAATACGGCCGGATTCACGGTTTTTGGATCGACGACGTGTTCTATGTGGTTTGGATCGATCCGGACCACAGGCTCTGCCCTTGACGTGCCGTCAGCGCGGCGCGATCTTCACGCCGTCCTTGATCTTGTCGCTCGGGTGGACGATGACCTGATCCCCCTCGTCGAGCCCGCTCAGCACTTGCGCTTCCAGCCCGTTGTTGCGGCCGACCCGCACCGGCCGCACCTCCGCCCGCTCGCCGGCCGCCACGAACACCGCCCAGCCGTCACCCTGGCGGAACAGGGCGCTCGACGGCACCTTGAGTACGTCCGAGTCCTCCCAGACCACGATGCGCGCCTCGACGCGGAACAGGTCGCCGAGCGTCGGCCGCGCCTCCGGCGGGTCGACGAAGTCGACGACGACCCAGACGCGCTGCTCCTCGACGCCCAGCGCCGAGATCCGCTTGAAGCCCGACGGTTGCACCAACCGCACTCGCCCTTGCAGCGGCTTCTCGCCGCCCCACTGCTCCAGCGACACCCGCGCCCCCGGCACGACCTTGACGGCGTCGGCGGACAGCACGCGGATCCAGCATTCGATCTTCGTCGGGTCGCCGAGTTCGACGATCTTCTGTCCCGGCGCGACGACGGCGGCGCTCTCCTGCAAGACGCGCAGCACCTTGCCCGTGATCGGCGAGCGGATGACGAGCTTTTCCGGGTCGGCCTCGCCCGGTGAGCGTGGCCGCGTGCGCAACAGGGCGGCCTGGGACAGTTCCAGGCGCGCCTCGGCGACGCGCACGCCGATCTGGTACGAGCGCACCTCCTCGGCGGTAAGGCGTTCACGCGCTTGCAAGGTCTCTAATTCCTGCTGCGACACGCCGCCCGACGCCATCCGGCCGCGCGTCAGGTCGGTGCGGGCCTGGGCGTGGCGCAACTCCGCCGCTTTCACGCCCGACAGGGCCTGGTCGCGCAGCGTGTCGGCCTCGCGGACGCGCGTCTCGGCCTCGGCGCGGGCGCGCGGGTCGAGCAGTGACGGGTCGGTCGGCGCGACCTCGGTCAGCAGCGTCTGCCCCTCCACGACCGGGTCGCCGGGCTTCAGCTCGACGCGCGTCATACGGCCGGCGAGCGGGCACGACACTTCGTAGCGGTCCTTGAGGCGCGTTTCGCCCTCCTCGTCGACGGTGACGAGCAGGGCGCCGCGCGCCACCGCCTCCAGGTCGACGCCGACCGGCTTGGGCAGAAACGCCCAAACGAGGGCGGCGACGACCGCCAAAGCCAGCACCGTCAGGAACACACGGCGGATCCAGAGTCGCACGGGAACGGTTCTCCTTGCTATCGGGTCCGGGGGTGCGCGAGTACGCGCCCCGTCGTGGTAGTCCGGGGGTGCGCGAGTACGCGCCCCGTCGTGGTAGCCCGGGGGTGCGCTGCGCGACCCCCGGGAACAAGCGGCGGGTCACTCCTTCATCTTCAATACGGATACGAGGTCCAGGTGATCGAGCTTGCGGCGCACGATCAGCCCCGACGCCAGCGCCGCCATCAGGACGACCGTCGCCGCGAAGGCGTAGGTCGAGGCGTCGACGATTGGCGGGATGCGATACAGGTCGGTGTCGAGCGACCACGACACTAGCCGCGCCAGCCCGTAGCCCATCAGCAGCCCGACCGGGATCGCCGCCAGGGTCAGCACGCCCAACTCACCGAGGAGGATGAACGAGATCTCCGCCCTCGTGAAGCCGATCACCCGCAGCGTCGCCAACTCGCGGCTCCGCTCCGACAGCGAAACGCGGGCGCTGTTGTAGACCACGCCGAAGGCGATCACGCAGGCGAACAGCACGTTGAAGAAGCGGATCGTGTTCAGGTTCTCCGCGATCGTGTCCTGGAAGCTCCGCAGCGCCGCCCGCTTCACCGTCACGCCGCCGACGCGCGGCGTCTCCTTCAGTTGGCGGTACAACTCGTCGGCGTGCCTCCCGTCCACCGCCAGGAACGCCCCCGACAGCGCCGCCCCCTCGCGCATCAGCCGATTGAGGGCACGAATGTCCATGTAACAGCCCATGCCGGTGTAGTCGGTCATCAGCCCGGCGAGCGTGACGCGCCGCACCGGCCGCTCCCCCTCCAGCACCTCGACGGTCAGCTCCTGGCCGACGCGCAGGCCGAGCAGCCGGGCCAGCTTCTCCGACATCACCAGCCCGTCCGGCGGCAGCGACACGGGGCGGCCGTCGGCGTCGAGCAGGCGGTACAGGCGGGCGTCGGGCTCCAACCCCATGACGCCGACGCGGCGCGTGAGGTGCCCGGCCCGCAGCCGCACGCCCACCGAGCGGAACGGCTCGCAGGTCACGACGCCGGGGAGATGGGCGATCTCGTAGAGCGACGACGCCGACGTCGGCTCGACGAACGCCACCGTCATATCCTGGCGCTGGGAGGCGCTGAACTGGAACTCCATCATGAAGTCGAGCGCGTCGGTGGAGAAGTTGCCGACGATGAGGATGCTGACCGCCATCGCCATGCCGAGGACCGACAGGAGGGCGTTGACGGGTTTGCGCTCCAGCTGGCGGAGGATCATGCGGGCCGGCTGCGACAGGAGGCCCTTCAAGCCGATGCGCTCGATCAGCGTGGGGCGGAACGTCGCCGGCGGCTCGGGGCGCATCGCCTGCGCCGGCGGCAGCGCGACGGCGGCGCGGACGGCCCCGGCGGTGCCGAGGACGGCGGCGCCGGCGCTGACGACGAAGGTGAGCAGCAGCACGCCGGGGTCGAGGGAAAAGTGCAGCAGGGGAAAGCGATAAAAGCGCGTGTACAATTCCGTCAGGCCGCGGCCGAGCCAGGCGCCGAAGGCCGTCCCCGATAGGACGCCGGCGACGACGACGAGCATCACGAACTTGAGGTAGTGGCCGCCGACCTCCCATTTGCTATAGCCGAACGCCTTCAAGGCGGCGATCTGCTCGCGCTGCGTGGCGACGAGGCGCGACATGACGACGTTGAGCAGGAACGCCGCCACGGCGAGGAAGATGCCCGGCATGATGGTGCCGGTGCGGCGCAGCTGCTGCAGCTCGTCGGACAGGAAGCGGTGCGACGTCTGGTCGTAGCGGCCGTAGGCGCCGAACCCGCCGTAGGGCGCCGTCAGGCGGTCGAGGCGCTCGATCACCTCCGCCTCGGACGCGCCGGGCATGAGGGTGAGGGTGACGCTGTTGAAGGCGCCGAGCATGTCGAAGGCGGGAGCCAGCTCGCTGTAGGCCATCCAGAAAACGCCGAAGCGCTTGTCGTCGGGGAAGAAGTCGCCCTCCTTGAGCTGGTAGACGTACTCCGGCGACAGGACGACGCCGACGATGCGCAGCTCCTGGCGCTTGCCGTTGAGGACGGCGGTGACGGCGTCGCCCGGCCCGAAGCCGTGCGCCTGGGCGAACGCCTCGCTGACCAGGACTTCGCCGGCGCGGCCCGGCTCGACGTAGCGGCCGGCGCGCAGGTGGACGTCGTTCAAAATCGCCGTTCGCCGATCCGGGACGGAGATGAGACGGCCGACGGCGGGCTCCTTCAGGCCGCGCACGTCGAGCGTGACCGAGGCGACGATGCGCGTCTGCACGCGGGCGACGCCGGGGATCTCGGCGACGCGCTCGGCGAGCGTGTTGGGGGCGCGCTTGAGGAGCGCGAAGACGTCGGCGAAGCGGTAGCGCTCGTAGTAAGTGGTCTGCGTCTGGCCGAGCGACTGCTGCGTGCTGAGCGACATGACACTCATGGCCGCGGCGCACGCGATCACGAGGACGATGGCGAGGATCTGGCCGCGCATCCCCCACAGGTCGCGAAACAGTTTGCGGTCGAGGGCCTTCATGAATCACCAATCGAGGCTTCGCGCCGCCACCTTATCCTTATTCGCCCGCACGCCGCCGACCTTGCCGTCGGAGATCGACACGACGCGGTCGGCCATCCGGCCGATGACGGCGTTGTGCGTGATGACCGCCGTCGTCGTCCCCAACTCGCGGTTGACGCGCTCGATCACCTCCAGGACGACGACGCCGGTGTGGACGTCGAGGGCGCCGGTCGGCTCGTCGCACAGCAGCACGTCGGGGCGCTTGGCGACGGCGCGGGCGATGGCCACGCGCTGTTGCTCGCCTCCCGACAACTGCGAGGGAAAATGATCCAGTCGCGCCCCCAGGCCGACGAGGCCCAGCGCCTCCTCCGGGGGCATCGGGTCGCGCGAGATTTCGGTGATGAGGGCGACGTTCTCGCGGGCGGTGAGGCTCGGGATGAGGTTGTAGAACTGGAAGACGAAGCCGACGTGTTCGCGGCGGTAGCGCGTCAGGCCGGCGTCGTCGGCGGCGCTGAGGTCGCGGTCGCGGTAGCGCACCGTGCCCGCGCTCGGCACGTCGAGCCCGCCGAGGATGTTGAGCAGCGTCGACTTGCCGCTGCCGGACGGGCCGAGGAGGACGACGAACTCGCCCTCGAACAGGTCGAGGTCGACGCCGCGCAGCGCGTGGACCGCGACCTCGCCCATGTGGTAGACCTTGGTCAGCCCGCGCGCCTGGAAGACGGCGGTGCGAGACGGGCCGGCGGCGGCGCGGACGGCGGAATCGCTGGCGGCGTGAGTCATGCGACGGCTCGGCGGAGGATGGGGTGCCCCACAGGCATTGTAGGAGATCACGGCGCCGCGATCTTCAACTCCGCGATCTTGCGGTACAGCGACGACAGCCCCACGTTGAGCCGCGCCGCCGCCTCGCGCTTGTCCGGCGTCTGGCGCAGGACGCGCTCGATGTGCTGGCGCTCGAAGAGACTTACCGCCTCGCCGAGGTCGTCCACCGCGCCGGGGTCGCCTTCCGCCGGCACGAGGTCGGGAGGCAGGTCGGCGGGCGTCACCAGCGGCCCCTCGCCGAGGATCACCGCCCGCTGCAAGGCGTTGTCCAACTCGCGCACGTTCCCCTTCCACCGCGCCGCCAGGAGCAGCCGCATCGCCGCGTGGTCCACCCCTTCGACGCGCTTGCCCAGCGCCCGCGCGTGCTTCGCCAGCAAAAACTCGACGAGGTCCGGGATGTCCTCGCGGCGCTCGCGCAGCGGCGGCAGCGGGATGGACACGACGTTCAGGCGATAATAGAGATCCTCGCGGAAGCGGCCGGCCTCGACCTCGCGGGCCAGGTCCTTGTTCGTCGCCGCCACCACGCGCGCCTCGAAGCCCAGCGGCTCGTTGGCCCCGACCGGCAGCACCTCCTTCTGCTCGACGGCGCGCAGGAGCTTGGCCTGCGTCGCCGGCGGCAGCTCGCCGATCTCATCGAGGAACACCGTCCCGCGCCCCGCGTGGACGAAGACGCCGGTCTGGTCGCGGTCGGCGCCGGTGAACGCCCCCTTGCGGTGGCCGAACAGTTGATTCTCCAGCAAGTCGTGCGGGATGGCGGCGCAGTTGACCGCGAGGAAGCGCGTCTCGTCGCCGGCGCCCTGGCGGTGCAGCGCCCGCGCGATCAACTCCTTGCCGGTGCCGCTTTCTCCCGTGAGCAGCACCGTCGAGCGCGTCGGCGCCACCTTGCGCGCCAGCTCGAAGACGCGCCGCATCGCCGGCGAACGGCCGACGATGCGGTCCGGGTCGTGCTCGCGGGCCGCCTCGCGCTTCAGCTCGCGGCGCAGCCACTGGTTTTCCTGGGACAGCTCGCGGGCGCGGAGGAGCCGGCGCACCTTCGCCGCGACCTCGTCGAGAAGGATCGGCTTCATCAGGTAATCGCTGGCGCCGCGCTGGAAGGCGTCGACGGCGTTCTCGACCGTGGCGTAGGCGGTGATGAGCAGCACGAACGTCTGCGGGCTGATCTTCAGCAGGCGGTCGAGGAATTCGACGCCGTCGATGCCGGGCAGCTGCACGTCGCACAGGACGACGTCGAAGCGGCGCCCGGCGGCGGCTTCGAGCGCCTCCTCGCCGCTGCCGGCGACGCCGACGGTGAAGCCTTCGCCGGTCAGGTACTCGGCGAGCGTCGCGCGAATCAGCGGCTCGTCGTCGACGACGAGCAGGTCTCCGAGGGGACATGCGGGCATGGGTCATGGCTCCTCAGTCGTTCCCCTCTCCCCTCTCCGTTGTGGGGAGAGGGGAGAGACGTCCGCCGGCAGGCGAACGCGGAAGACCGTCCCCTCACCGGGGCGCGACTCGAAGTCGATGCGGCCGCCGTGGTCGCCCACCAACTTGCGCGACACGAACAGCCCCAGGCCGGTGCCGTTCATCTTCGTCGTGTAGTACGGCTGGAACAAACGCCCCTCATGTTCCGGAGCGATGCCGGCGCCGTCGTCGCGCACCGTCACTTCAATGCCGTCGCCGTCGCGCCGCGCCCGCAGTTCGACGCGCCCGCCCTTCCCCGTCGCGTCCACGGCGTTCAGCACAAGGTTCAGCAACACCTGCACGAGCTGGTCGCGCACGCCGACGACCGGCGGCAGGTCGGCGGGCACGTCGCGCTCGATGCGGCGCCCCTTGGTCCGCTGGTAATACTTGGCGATGTTCAGCGCCTCGTCGGTGACGTCGGCGAGGGCGACGCGGCCGCGCTCCGTGCTGGCCGGGCGGCTGAAGTTGACCAACTCGCGCAACGTCGTCTGAATCCGCGCCAGCTGCCCGCTGACGAGGGCGAGCTTGTCGGCGGTGTAGGCGTCGTCGTGGCGGCGCTGGAGGATCTGCACCAGGGCGCTGATCGACGTGAGCGGGTTGCCGACCTCATGCGCGATCCCGGCGGCGAGCAGGCCGAACGCGGCCATCTTCTCCTGGTGGAGGACATGCGCTTGAGCCTCGCGCAACTCTTGCGTCCGCTCGGCGATGCGGGCTTCGAGGAGAGCTTGGTTCTCACGCAGCGCGTCGTTGAGCCGGCCGAGGTACTGGCCGAAGCGCTTCAACAGCAGGGCCAGGGCGTCGCCGGCCCACGTCACCCAGCCGAGGACGACGAGGGTGAACAGCAGGGCCAACGGCCGCCGTTCTTCCGCCGGCAGCGACAGGTAAAGGAGCGTATAGCTGGCCGCGTGCAGCAGCCAGGTGACGTAGGTGACGCGCGAGGAGTAGCGGATGGCGCAGCAGACGAGCGACAGGAAGTAGTAGGTGCGGAACGGGCTCTCCAGGCCGCCGTGGAAGTAGCAGAGCAGGCCGACGAAGAGCGCCTCCATCACGGAGATGACGAGCGGCGAGCGGCCGAGAAAGACGCGGCCGCGGTAGCTGAAGTAGGTGTCGAGCAGCGTGTACGCGGCGCCGAGCGCGAGGATCGCGTTGAGGACGGCGCAGCGGTCGGGGGCGACGTCGTCGAGGTTGACGAGGGCGTAGCCGACGACGAGGCCGAACCAGCGGATCTTGACGGCGATGGTTTCAGCGGCCAGTTCCCAGCGAAGGGGAGCCGGCGCGGCGGAGTCGGAGGCCATGAGCCGCACGAGCCTTTCGGGACGCGGACCGGGGGGCGGGCTTTCGCCCTCATTATAGTCGGCCCCAAGAAAGGCGACTGCGGCGATCCCTTCGTGACCCGGCCGACGGCAGCGGGTGCCCTTGACCTACCCTCCGGGGCCGGAGGTACAATCCGCCCGACCGGGAGCGCGCCCCGTCGTCGCCGCGCGGTAGGGAGATGCCGATGTCACAGCCCGTCGTGCCCTTCGAGAATGTCGCCGAGATGCTGGAGCAGCTGGGCGGCATCGACCCGCGCCGCATCCGCTCCTGGCCGCCGCCGGGCAAGGCGACCGAGAAGGACGTCCTTGCCCTGCTCGACCGCGAGAACCGCTTGTACGAGCTCGTCGACGGCATCCTCGTGGAGAAGGTCATGGGCCTGAAGGAATCGGCGCTGGCGATGCACCTGGGACGTCTCTTGGGGAACTTCGTCGAGGAACACGACCTGGGCATTGTTGCCGGGGCTGACGGCACGCTCCGGTTGTTATCACGACTGATCCGTATCCCCGACATAGCGTTTATCTCCTGGCGGCAACTGCCGGGGCGAGTCTATCCTTCGGCTCCCGTGCCCGACCTCTTCCCTGATCTCGCCGTTGCAGTCCTCAGCGAAGGCAACACGAAGGCGGAGATGGCCCGCAAGCTCAAGGAATACTTCCTCGCCGGCACGCACCTCGTCTGGTTCGTCGCCCCCGACGCCCGAACCGTCACGGCCTACACCTCCCCCGACGAGTCCGCGCTGCTCACGGAGGCCGATACCCTCGACGGCGGCAACGTCCTTCCGGGGTTTAGGCTGGCCGTCGCGCGGCTCTTCGACCGCGTGCCGCGCACGAGCGCGGGACGGAGCAAGACAGGGTCGGCCGCCGGTCGGCGACCCAAGCGCGGCGGACGACGAAGGAATTCCCCCTGACGGGAGCGCCGTTCACACCGCCTTCACGATCCGTCTCAGAGTCAGTTCCGGAAGCCCCTCTCCCCTGTACTCAGGGGAGAGGGGTTGGGGTGAGGGGTGTCTTTGCGCCCCGGAAAAACCCCTCACCCCCGACCCCTCTCCCCTGAGTACAGGGGAGAGGGGGACACACGGGACAGACTCTCAACGTCGATCACTTTCTCCCTTCGTTGGCAAGTCCCCTGACAGGCGGTAGCCGGCCGTCGAATTCGCTTCCCCCCCTCGCGCGGCGCCGCTATCATTGCCCCGGACCGCCCTCCCTCCCGCCGACTCCCTCCACGGGAAGCCTACCGTCGCCCGTTCAGTACGAGGAACGCCATGAGCGTCACGCGCCTCTCCCTCCCCCTCCCGGCCGCCCTCCTGCTGGCGACGGCCGCGACCGCTCAGCCGCCCGCCCCACAGCCCAACCCCGCCGCCCCGGCCCTCAACCCGGTCGTGCCGCGCGGCATCCAGCGCGGCCCCAGCCGGGTCCAGACCCGCACCGGCCCC
>JBBROG010000220.1:0-14679 GCA_038229635.1 Gemmatales bacterium | reverse complement strand
GGCGGCCCTGGAGGAGGCGGGCATCCCCTACGCCATCATCGGCGGCAACGCGGTGCGCGCCTGGGTGGCTCAGGCGGACGAGGCCGCGGTCCGCACCACCCGAGACGTGGACATCCTGCTGCGGCGGTCGGACTGGCCGGCCGCGGTCGCCGTCATGGAGGCGGCGGGGTTCACGTACCGACACGTGCGCGGGATCGACATGTTCCTCGACGGCCCCGGCGCCAAGGCGCGCGACGCCGTCCACGTGATCTTCGCCGGGGAGAAGGTCCGGCCGGACGACCCGGTGCCGGCCCCCGACGTGTCCGAGGCGGAAGAGATCGACCGCCACCGCACGCTGCGCCTCGACGCGCTGGTGCGGATGAAGCTGACGGCGTTCCGCCGCAAAGACCAAATGCACTTGCTGGACATGATCGACGTCGAACTGGTGGACGCCTCCTGGTGCGACCGTGTGCCGCCCGAGTTGGCCCCGCGACTGAAGGAGCTTCTCGACAATCCGGAGGGATAATTCCATCGCTCGATCCCGCCCCCAACCCGCTTGCCGGGGTGGAACGTGGGGATAGTCAAGACAAAATGTCTTCACGATCCCTGATACCTTTTCCGGCTCGCTCGCTTCTGGCCCTACTTCGGCAGTCCGGCCCGACATTACGCGAAAACGCGCGGTCAGTCCAACAGTTCTTCGGCGTCAGGCAAACGGGGAACAGGAGGCGGCGCCTTTCGCTCTTCAGGGGAATTCTCGCGACGCGGGCGCGCCGGTCGGGGCTCATCATTTCCTCCCTCACGCGGTCAGGCGCGCTCGAATTCCGCGAGAAATCTCGGCGGTGTCACGACGCCGAACGGCAGGGTGCGGCGAAAGTCCGCCGGAAGCTCGAGCAAGTCGCGGTCATTCGTGATCAGGTGAGACGCCTTTCCGGAGAGCGCGGTCGCGAGGAAAACGTTCGCGCCTGCCGGATGACCTCTTCCGTCTGCTCGATGCGGAACGGCGCGCGCCGCGCCGCGCGCCCGGATCGGGAGAGCAAGTCCTCGTCGGCCGCACGCCGCACGTAGTCGCGCAAGGCTTCTTCCGCGAGCGCCTCCGCATTGCGACGGCGCTGCCGCGCCAGAGCCAGAAGGTCTTGCCAGACCTGCTCCCGGATCGTCACCGCTGCCATACTAGACCTCCCTCGATGTCAGCCGAACTCCTTGACGCGCCCGTAAGGCTAGGAAAAGAAGCCAACGCTCGGATCATACGCGAAACCCGACGAACCACCGCACGTTGATGCCTCGGCAACTCGTCCCCACCCCGCTTGCCAGCGCGGAACGTGGGGATAGTCAAGACAAAATGTCTTCACGGTCCCTGACACCTTCTCCGGCCGCCAATCGACTCCCGACGCCTTTCACTTCCCGGCGCCATCCGTTGTTGCCTCCGCTATTTCGGCAGTTCTTTGATCTCGATTTTTCTTATGCGAACGTTGCCCCCACGCCCGATACCGATGTGGCCCGATTTAGGCAAGTCGTCACTCTCATACAGGGCCGCTTGCTTCCCGTTAACGTATGAGATGATTCGGTTGCCCCGTACTTCAACCTCTAGAGTGAACCACTCGTCAGGAGAGAATTGCATCCATTGAAGTGAACTCTTTGCAAGGGCTCCCGCCCCCCCCCATCCCCCACATCTTAGGGTGCCCGTCTCGCCCTTATCTCTGCCACTGGGCGTTCCGATCATTGCCTTGTACCACACCTTAGCGTTGCCATCTTCGAGCCAAAGGAAGAGCAAGGCACAGTTCCAATTCTCGCAAAGAGTGGTCTCAACGCGAAGTCGGAAATTCCTATAGGTATCCTTAGAGAAGCATATCCATCCCCCTGCATCGTTGCCGTCGGGAGGCGGACGACCCACAAGGACGCCATCTTGGATTCTCCATGATTCAACACGGCCGCCTCGAATATTCCAGTTTTTCAGATCCTTACCGTTGAAGAGAGACACAAACCCATCACCCTCATTCGGCGGCATTTTCCCGTCCCCATCTCCCGGTGGGGGCACGGGCTGGCGTAGTCGGGCCGTCAAGATACGGCGCTTCCCGTCTTCGATCTCGACCTCCTCGCTGAGGATCGTGATGCCGTCCTTCTTCACCTCCACCTTGCGCGTGCCCGGCCTAACGCGGATCTCGGCCTTCTTGCCGCCCTCGTCCCAGGTCACGGTGACCTTCTCGCCATCCACGAACACGTCCGCGTTGGGCTCGTTGACCTCGACGACGAGGTTGGTTCCGTCCTTGTTCTTCAGGTGGATCACGACCCCGAGGATGACCAGGCCCAGCAGCACCGCCACGCCAACACCGACCCCGATCGGCCACCATTTTCTCACCGCGGGTTTCGTGGCCGAGGGACGGGGCGTTCGGTGAGTCGCTTCTTTGAGCCCCTCGGCGACGACCGAACTCCGCTCCAACTGCGTCTCCTGACGAGCCGACGCCGCAGGCTTCACCGACGACTCGGCTCCCGCCGGCTTGGCCCCCGACCGGCTGAACGGCGCCAGCGCCGCCGCCACCTCCTTCGGCTCCTGGTAGCGCTCCGCCGGGGCCTTCGCCAGCATCTTCGCCACCACCGCCGACAATTCTTCCGGGACGTCGGGACGTACCTCGTGCAAAGGCGGCGCCTCCTTCTCGATGTGCGCCAGCACCAGCTTCACCAGCGTGTCCTCCTTGAACGGCGGACGGCCCGCCAGCAGCATGTACAGCGTGCAGCCGAGACTATAAATGTCGGCCCGGATGTCCGCGGTGCGCGCGTCGGTCGCCTGCTCCGGCGCCACGTAGTCCGGCGTCCCCATGAAGGCGTCCGCCTGCGTCCTGAAGGCATCCGCCTTCGACTGTTCCCGTGCCAGCTTCGCCAGGCCGAAGTCGAGGATCTTCACCTGCCCCTTGGGCGTCAGCATCAGGTTCTGCGGCTTGATGTCGCGGTGGACCGTCCCGTTCTCGTAGGCGTGCTGCAACCCCAGCGCCACCTGGCGGGCGTAGTGGCAGGCGTGCATGACCGGCAGCCGCTTGCGCGCCTTCACCACCTTGGCGAGGTCCTGGCCCTCGACATGTTCCATCGCGAACACGAGCAGCTCGCCTTCCTGGAGCGCGGCGTAGCCGGTGGCGATGTTCGGGTGGTTGAGCTTGGCGGCGGCGCGGATCTCGCGCAGGAAGCGGTCCGACGCCCCGGAGTGGTCGAGCAGGGCCTTGTTCATGACTTTGAGGACTTCCGGCCGCTGCATCAGCTTGTTCGTCGCCAGGTAGACGACGCCCATGCCGCCGCGGCCGAGTTCGCGGACGACCTCGTACTGTGGGTGGTTGCGAAGCTCCGGCGGGAGATCGGGAGGCGCATCAGGAACCGCCGGCACGCCGCGGGACACGCCGGTCAGCGCCTGGGCCGGGGCCGGCGTGGAGTTGTGGCCGTGGGCGGCGCGGAGGCGATCAACGAAGCTGTCGCCGGACAGCGCCGCCACCTCGCGGCAGCACTTCGCACAGCTGTCGAGGTGCTTGGCGACCGCGTCGGCGGCGGCGCCGTCGAGCTTGCCCTGGCCGTACGCCAGCAAGAGGTCGGTCGTGGGATGGGTGGTAGGAGTGGCGGGCATCGGAAGGACTCCCTGGGGTTCGGCGTTCGGGTCGCGGCCGGCGGGCGTTCCCGCAGGCTCTTACAACAAGAAGGCCGGAAGTCGCCACGACATCTCGCGAAAACGCGCGGTCAGTCCAACATTTCCCCCGCCTCCTCGCGCAACCGCTTGAGGACACGGGACTTGGCCTGCACGACGGCGCTCTCGGAAACCGTCAACTCCCGGGCCACGTCCGCCGCCGAGAGGCCGTCCAGGGCGAAGCGCGTGAACGCCTGCCAGGTCTGCGGGTCGAAGTCCGGTCGCACGACGGCGAGCAGCTTCTGGAGGACGTGCTTGTCGTGGTCCCGATCCCATTGCCGCGAGAGATCGCTGTGCCGGTCTTCGAGCTGGGCGAGGACGTGTTCGCCCTCGTCCCCGAGCCCGGCGCGGGCCTGCTTACGTCGGCCCTTCCAATAGCCACGGACCCGGTTGACGGTGACCTGCCGCAGCCAGGCCCGGAAGGAGCCCTGTCGCCGTCGCTCGAACGACGGCAATTCGCGGACGAGGACGACGAGAACCTCCTGGGCCAGGTCGTCGGCTTCGTCGCCCAAGCCGGGGACGCCGGACAGCCAGGAGCGGATCAGCGGCAGGTAGACATCCTTCAGCCGGTGCCAGTCGGCGGCGTCGGGTCCGGCGCGCTTGAGGCGGTCGAGCAGGCCGAGCGATGTCGTGGTCATGCGGGGAGTGCCTGGACGTCCTTCGCCGGGGTCAAGGTGACGGGATTGTCCGGCCTTCCCTCGTCGCTGTCAAACGAAATCCCCGGTGCCTTCGCGTTATCCGCACCGTATTGTTTGGACAACTATTATCTCACCCGCTAAGTCTGAGGATATGAGTGATCGACCCGCGAAGTCCGACGGCCGGGGCCGGCGTTTCGACTCGCCGGAGCAGGAGGCGTACCTCAACCTGTGGCGGACCTACGACCGGCTGCGCCTTATGGAAGACGAACTGTTCGGCCACCACGACCTGACTGCGCAGCAGTACAACGCGCTGCGGCTGCTGCGCGGCGTCGCCCCAGAGACGCTGCCTACGCTCGCCCTGGCGTCGCGCCTGGTGTCCCGTGCCCCGGACATCACGCGGCTGCTCGACAAGCTGGAGACGCGCGGGTTAATCGCGCGCGACCGCTCGCCGGAGGACCGGCGCACCGTCCGCGTCGGCGTCACCGCCGCCGGCCTGGCCCTGCTCGCCGACCTCGACGGCCCGGTCCGCGCCTGCCACGCCCGCCAACTCGGCCACCTGACGCCGGCCGACCTCCGCACGCTCACCGCCCTCCTCCGGGAGGCGCGGGCGCCGCACGAGGAGGCGGACGGCCCTTGGCGCTGACGACGCCGCTTGACGGCTCACCGCGCCGCCGCCATCGCCGGCCGGCCTCCGGGCAGCGGCCACAGCTTGACCGTGCCGTCCTTGCCCGCCGTCGCCAGCGTCGCCCCGTCCGGCGAAAACGCCACGGACAACAGCACGTCTTTATGTCCCCGCAACGTCGCCTTTTCCTGCCACGTTTGGGCGTTCCACAGCTTGACGGCGCCGTCCGCCTGCCCCGCCGCGAGCGTCGCTCCGTCCGGCGAAAAGGCGACGGGCCGGAAGGAGGACGCACTCGTCCGCAGCGTCGTGACGATCTGCCCCGTGGCGACGTCCCAGACGCGCACCTCGTTGCCGCTCGTCGTCGCCAGGCGCTTGCCGTCCGGCGACAGGGCGAGGCCCCCCACTTCGCGTGGGTGATTCGGCAACGAACTCCTCAGCTTCCGCGCCGCCACGTCCCAAAGCTTCACTTCGCCGGGGACGCCGCGCTTCCAATCGCCGCTACAGGTCGCCAGCGTCGTGCCGTCGGGGCTGAACGCCAGGCCGTAGACGGCGAGGGTGTGCCCCTTCAGCACTCCCAGGTCGCGACCACTCGCCGCGTCCCACAGGCGGACGGTCTTGTCGTCGCCGGCGGTGGCGAGGAGCTTGCCGTCGGGCGCGAAGGCGACGGCGCGCACTCCGTCGGCGTGACCCTCCAGCGCGGCGCGGGTCTTGCCGGTCGCCACGTCGCACAGGCGGACCGTCTTGCCCCAGCCGGCGGTGGCGAGCGTCTTGCCGTCGGGCGCGAAGGCGACGGCGGTCAGGGCGCCGTCGAAGTCGTCGAGTCGCGCCGGCAGCAGACTGCGGCCGACTTTCCAGACGGTCAGGTGCCCGGAGCCGTCGCTCAGGCCGGTCGCCGTGGCCATGAGCGACCCGTCGGGGCTGAAGGCGACGCCCTCGACCATCTCGCGCTCCTGGCGCAGGACGACCGGCTCGCCGGCGCCCGCGACGTCCCACAGGCCGACCTCGCCGTACTGCCCCCACTCGCCGCCCGAGGAGACGAGCGTCCGGCCGTCGCGCGTGAAGGTCAGACAGGTGATGTGTCCGTTGACTCCCTTGAGCGCGGCCGTCCGCCGCCGCGTGGCGACGTCCCAGACCTCGACGGCCGCGCCGTCGGCCCCTTGCGGCGACTTCCCGCCGAGGGCCAGCGTCTTGCCGTCGGGCGCGAACGCGGCGACCTCGACGCCGCCGAACCCCGGCGCGAGGGTCGCGACTTCCTTACCGCTCCCGGCCTCCCACAGCCGGGCCTTGCCCTCCCAGCAGGCAGTGACGACGAGGGAACCGTCGGCGGAAAATGCGATATTTCGGACACCTTCCTTGTGCCCTTCGAGCTTCACGCGCTCCTTGCGGCTGGCGACGTCCCACAGGCGGGCGGTCTTGTCCCAGCTCGCGGTGGCCAGCGTCTTGCCGTCCGGCGAGAAGGCGAGGACGAAGACCAGCGCCGCGTGCCCGGCGAACGAGCCGACCTGCTTGCCGCCGGCGACGTCCCAAAGCTTCACCTCGGCGGGTTTCTGGTTGTCGTTCCAGTCGCCGCTGCCGCTCGCCAGGCGCGTGCCGTCGGGCGAAAAGGCGACACAGCGGACCGGCTGCGTGTGACCCGCGAGCGCCGCCTTCGGCCTGCCGCTCGCCGCGTCCCACAGGCGCACGACGTGGTCGCTCCCCGCCGTGGCGACCGTGCGGCCGTCGGGGGAGAAGGCGAGGCCCGGCAGGTGGCTGGAGCGCGCCCGGACGGCGGGCCGCAGCAGCCCGCCCGTGGCGTCCCACAGCCGCACCGTCTTGTCGTCGCCGCCCGTCGCGAGGGTCTTGCCGTCCGGCGCGAAGGTGGCGAACCACACCGACCCCGTGTGGGCGCTGACCGTGAGCCGGGCTTCGATGGGAGCCACCTTCGCGCCCCAGAGCTGCACTGCCCGGTCGAGGCCGCCGGAAGCGAGGGTCAGACCGTCCGGGGCGAAGCCCAGGCAGGTGACGCCCTCCGCGTGCGCCGCGGTGAAGATCGCTCGTTGCTGGAGCGATTGCGCGTCCCACAGCCGCACGCTGCCGTCGAGCCCGCCCGTGGCCAGCGTCCGGCCGCGCGGCGCGAAGGCGAGGCACAGCACCTCGCTGGCGTGGGCCTGGATCGACCGGCGCTCCTCGCCGGCGGCGACGTCCCACAGCTTGACCGAGAAATCCTCGCACGCCGAGGCGAGCGTCTTGCCGTCGGCGACGAACGCCACGGCCCGTATCGCCCCGTTGTGCCCCTTCAAACGCCGCAATTCCTCGCGTTTGGCCACGTCCCAGAGGCGAATCGTCCGGTCGCTGCCGCCGCTGGCGAGCGTCTTGCCGTCGGCCGCGAAGGCGACGGCGCGCACGGCGGCGCCATGCCCGGTCAGGACGCCGACTTCCTTGCCGCTCGCGACGTCCCAGAGGCGCACGCTCTTGTCGTAGCCGCCCGTCGCGAGGGTCTTGCCGTCTGGCGCGAAGGCGACACAGAAGACCCAGTTTTTATGGCCAACGAGGGTGCGCAGGGCCTGTCCCGTGGCCGGGTTCCAGAGGCGCACGGTGCGGTCGAAGCCGGCGGTGGCGAGCGTCTTGCCGTCGGGGGAGAAGGCGAGGCCGGCGACGACGTCCTCATGTCCCTTCAGCGTGGCCCGCACGCGACCCGTCGCCACGTCGTGCAGGCGGACTACCTTGTCGTCGCCGGCGAGCGCGAGGGTGTGGCCGTCCGGGGAGTAGGCGAGGCCCAGGACGGGCGTGGCGGCCTCGGCGGCGCCTTCGCCCTCGCGCAGCACCGACCGCTCCCTGCGTCCGGCGACGTCCCAGAGGCGAATTGTGCGGTCCCAACTCGCCGAGGCGAGCGTCTTGCCGTCCGGCATGAAGGCGACCGACCACGCCTGGTTCGTGTGTCCCGCGAGCGTCGCCAACTCGCTGCCCGAGGCGGCGTCCCAGAGGCGCACCGTCTGGTCCGTGCCGCCCGTGGCGAGCGTGCGGCCGTCGGGGGCGAAGGCGACCGCCAACACCGCGCCATTGTGGCCGCGCAAGAGCGGCAAATCGTTGCCGGTGGCGGCGTCCCACAGGCGCACCGTGCCGTCGTTGCTCGCGGTGGCGATCGTCTTGCCGTCGGGGGCGAAGGCGACGCTTTCGACGAGGTCTTCGTGTCCTTGCAGCGTCCGCAGCTCCTTGCGCGTGGCGACGTCCCACACCTTGGCGGTGCGGTCGCGGCTGCCGGTGACGAGGCTCTTGCCGTCCGGCGAAAAGGCGAGCGACAGCACCCAGTCCTTGTGCCAGGAGAGCGTCGCCAGCGCCTGCCCCGTCGCCGCGTCCCAGAGGCGGGCCGTGCGGTCGAGGCTCGCCGTCGCCAGGAGCTTGCCGTCCGGCGAGAAGGCGACCGCGTTGACCGCCCCGCTGTGTCCGCTCAGGGTGAGGGCGATTTTTCCGGAAGCGACGTCGTAGACGCGGGCCGTGTTGTCGAAATTGCCGGCGGCGAGCCGCTTGCCGTCGGCGGAGAAGGCGATGCAGCGGAAGGCGCTCCGCTCGCGGGCGAGCGTCCGCGCCTGCCCGGCGGCCAGGTCCCACAGGCGCAACTCGCCCGGCTTGTTCGGCGTCGCGGTGCCGTGCGCGGCGGCGAGGTATTTGCCGTCAGGCGAAACCGCGATCTGCCAGACCTCGCCCACCTGTTGTTGCAGCAGGGTGGGCGTCGGGTCGAAGGTCAGCGTCTCGTCGGTGCCGATGACGGCGGCGGGCAGCGGTTTTTCCGGCCGCTTATCGGCCGCTTGATCCTGCCGAGGTTGGTCGTCGGGCGCCAGGGCGGCGGCGGGGGCGGTCGCGAAAAGGAGCAGGGGGAGGGCGAAGACGGGGAAGTGCGCGCGGAGGCTCATCGGGGAACTCCTCGTGACGATTCGACGGGACCGGCGCCGGGGACCACGAGGGGCGCGCCGGTTAGTCGAGGGGATCGTGATCCATTTCGTCCATGAACGCCCGCAGTTCGCGGCGCTCGCGCGGCGACAGCCGTTCGGCTTTCAGGAGGTGGGTCAGCAGCGGCGTCATCGACCCCCCGCACAGCTTCTCGGCCATCGTCCGCAGCCGGCGGCCGATCAGTTCGTCGCGGTTGACCGCCGGCTCGAAGACGTGCGGCCAGCGGCCGCGGTCGCGGGTGACGAAGCCCTTGCCTTCGAGGCGCTCGAGGAGCTTCTGCACCGTGGCGTACTGCGACGGCGTGTTGTCGGGGTGGATGGTGTCCGTGATCTGCCGCGTCGTTGCCTCCCCCTGGTCCCAGAGGCAGTGCAAGATCGTCAGTTCGGCGTCGGTCACGTCGAGCGGCGTACGGGCCATGACAGTACTCGGTTTAGACGTAATGTCTGAAAGTCGAGGATACGCACCCTCTCCCCGGATGTCAATGACTTTTCCCGCGCGGGTTCGCGAGTCGTCGGGGGCGGGGCTCCGGGCGGCGTCGCGAGTCGGGAGTCCCGCCGCGATTGATTGTGCGGTTTGAGGCGGAAAAATGCAAGGCGGCAGGGCGGCCGGGCGTCGGCAAACCGTCTCTCGTCACGGCATGCCGCCGCCCGCGGTCGAGCCACGCTCGATCTCCTCAACGGCACGGCGGGCGGCTTCACGGACGACCGCGTAGCGGTCGTCCGTGGCGGTCGTCCGGAGGTCAAGGAGAGCAGCCTTGGCAGACGGCCCTATCCGCCCTAAAGCCACGGCGGCCGCCTCCTGCCACAGGTAAGGAATGAAGATGGTGTGCCGCCTTGGCCCGCGGAGGAAGGGGCGGAGGTCCTCGACAGCGTCTTTGGCCGCGGGGCCGATCCGGCCAAGCGACTCAATGGCGTGGAGTTGAAAGAGCGGGTGGGACTTCTCGGATAGGACTTTCCGCAAGGCCGGAACAGCCGGGCCGCCATCCGCGCCAAAGCCGCCAATGAGTTGCGGCGGGTCGTACCCGGTCACCTGCCGGTCCTTCTCTTGTTCGACAAATCGACCGAGAACTTGAAGAGCCACGGCCAGAGCCGGCTCGACTTGCGACCGGTCAACCCGCGCCAGCGCGACGGCAGCCCTCATTCTCAGCGTGTCATCCCCCTCTTTCTCCATGATCGTGCGGAGGTGACTCGCAGCGCTTGGGGCGGCGAGCCCAAGGGAACCGAGGGCGTCGGCGGCAAGACCACGAAGCCCAATGTCCTCGTCCTGCTCAAGGACTCTTACCAGCGTGGGAACGGCTTCGGCGGCCTTCGGGCCGAGCAGGCTCAGGTCGCGGACCGCCTGAGACCTGGCAAGGTAGTCCCCTTGCTTGACGTTCTTAATCAGTTCGGCCACATTCGGGATTTCACCCGGCCCACTCTTCTTCGCGGCGTTGACGGTCTTGGCCTCAATCTTTCTCAGGAGTTCCTGTGCCGCATCCTTGGAGCGCCGGTCTTCAGACGCCGTACCAAGGGCAGTTACGAGGAATTGCGGGTTCGTGTGATCTGCTTGCCAGAGCCGGTCGGCGGCTCGCACTCGCAGGCCCGTGTCGGCCGCGCCAAGAGTGTCGCGGAACACGGCGACGGCGGCCTGCACCTGGGCCTGGGTCGCTACTTCCATGTCCCAGAGCGTCGCGGCGGCCTCCAGGCGAACTTCAGCGTCCGCCGTCTTCAGCGCCTCGAAAAGCAATTCGGCAGCGGGCTCGGCCTCTTGCCCGAGTTGCCCCAAGAAAAAGCACGCCGCCTCGCGGACGGTCCGGCTTTCCTTTTCGTCGAGCAGTAACCGTCCCAACGGGGCCGACAAGCTAGCGCGTTCCTGCCCGAAGACATAAAGACGATCCCTCGCAAGAGCGCTCAGGGCTTCCGCCGCCCCTTCGCGCACTTGTCCGTCGTCGCCAGTCAGTGCCTCGAACAGAAGACCGACTTCTTTCGAGTGGACCCGGTTCCGCAATTCGGGGTGAGAACGTTCCGGATCCTTGATTTCCAGGGCCGCGATGAGATGCCCGAGATCGCCATCTTTCTTCGCCCGAAGGAATTCCGCGAGCGAGCGGCGCGGGGCGGCAATTTTTTCGAGGGCCTTGACCCTTTCCTCGGCCTCGAGCAGCTGCCGGCCATAATACTTTTGCTGGGCCTCGTCCAATAGCCATTCGTTTGCCACCAGCCCTGCTCGGATTTTGTCGATGGTCTGTGAGTCTTGCGCGTATTTGAGGCGGTCGTCGAGGACCGGAACGGACTGGACGCCTCTCGCGGACGGCGCCGGTGCGCTGTCGGGAGGCCGGGAGAAGAAATAGTGCCAAAGGGTGAAAGCAACGCCGCCGAGAGCGACCATCACGATGACGGCAAACACGTATTCCAGCAGGACTCCGCCGAGTCCCCGGAGCGTGTCGAAGACGCCGATTGGAACGGTTGTTTTGGCACCCACATCTGCCGGGACGTCAGGGAGATGACGGAACCTGTCAAGGACGCCGATTGGAACGGTTGTCTTGGCCGACGCCGTGGCCGTGACAGGTTCCGGCGAGGAGGTCGCCGGCGACTCGGGCCGGCGGGTGGGAGGGTCGGAAAGGGATGCCGCCGTAACCGCCGGCTCGTTGGCGACCGGCGCGAGCGATGCCGCCGTCCGGGGCGCCGAGTTCCGAGGTGCTCGGTTAGGGAACAAGGGCACCTTGCCGGCGATGTCGCCGTGGCGTTGGTCCGGCGCGTGGACTTCCGGCCTTACGGCTTCATCCTTGTGCTTCGCCAGAATAAGTTCCACGGTTTTCTCGCCGACCGCCCGCAGTGTCAGGCGTTCCGTCGCGCCCGGAACCCCCCGCGTGAGTACCTCCAGAAGGGCCTCGCTAAACATCGTGCATTTTTGCCCGGCAGGGGCCTTGGAGCGGCGCTCCCGACTCGATGAACACAACAGCGCGACTCCCCGCGAGGGGAGTTCTTGGGAAGGTGAGGCCGCCTCGGTGAGGAACGCCGCCTCCGTCTGCTTCTTAATCTCCTTGCCGTTGACAGACTGAAACGTAGGAGTGGCGGCGGCCGCGAAGCAAGCGTCGAGGATGAGATACTTACGGAGAGACCTTGCGTTGTCGCGAAGGATAGACGCCAAGGCGGTAATGGCGAGAGTGGTCGTTTCCCTGTCGTCTTCGTCCGAGTCGCGAAGGACAAGGTGGTAAGCCTGTTTTTCGCCGACGAAATCGCCGTGCCCGACGTGGTACAGCAGCAGGTCGGTCGCCGCCCGCCCCGCGCGCCCCAGCGTTTCTTGCCGCTCCCGGAGAAACTCGCGGATTACTCTTGTAAGGTCTCCGGGAGCGCCTTCTTTATTGAAGAGGTTCTTGACGTTTTGTTCCGGAAGATTGAGCCCCTGGGCGTCCTTTAAGTACTCTTCATATTTCCGCGCCGAGTGTTCGAAGGCAGGGGACGAGTCGAGCGCCGGCCACTTCGGAGAGTTCTCGGCTCCGAGGAGGATCGCCAGCGTCGTTTCCGGGGAGGGCGGCATGGCGGCCATGCGGCTACCCCTTGGCAGAGGGTGTCACTCCGAGCAGGCCGGCGATCTTCTCGGCCAGGTCCGCCGCCTGGTGGCAGGTGAGGTTGTTAATGACCAGTTCCTTGCCCCGCGCCTTGAAGACGACGGACGAGCGGGTCCGCAACTCCAGCCAGGCCTTGATCCCCCGGGCCAGGGCGACGACAGCACTGCTGCCCAGGATGACGGCGAGGGCGCCGCCCGCGTCTTGCGCCTCAGGGTCTTCGCGCTCCTGGCTGACCGTTACTTCCGGCGCGGCGTCGAGGATGAAGCGGCGCAACTCCGGGGCGTATTGACTCGCGCGGGCCTCCTCGATCTCCGCGAAGTGAATCTTCAGCACATGCCGGATCAGGTCCGGGGACGCGCTCCCTCCGTTTTTGGCTTCCCGGGCGCCCGGGCGGTCCCACCCGGCCTCACGGAGTAGGTCTGCCACGTCCTGAAGGGCCTTCCGCGTCTCGCTCATGGCTACACCTGCTCGATGAGTCGCTCGATCAACTTGGCGGCCAGGGCCTTGGCCTGCGGGTTGTCGGCCAGCCTCAGAAGTTGGGGAATGATCTGAAGCCGCACGTTGTCCGCGCGTAATTTTACCAGTTGCCGGATGGGAAAGACAATGGCCAGTTCCGCCAGCCCTCCGGGCACGAGAAACTCCCAGCGCTGGACGGCCGCGCCGTAGGCAACCAGTCCGATCCCGGTGAGGAAAAGAAGCACGAGGACCACGACGATGACGATCTCGGTTCGGTGGTTCTTACTGAGGGCGGCGTCAACGCGCTCGCTCACCTCCCGAACCACTTCGGCGTCGGATTTCGCGCTCAAGACGAGTCCTCCCTGGAATCCTCGCCGTGCTTTCCTCGGCGGTGAGTCGGCGGAATTTGCCGCCGTTGGCAAACGCGACGCCTACGACCCCAGCGGCACCGCCTCCTGCTCCGCCATCTTGCGGATGTCCTGCGTGATGCGCATCGAGCAGAACTTCGGCCCGCACATCGAGCAGAACTTCGCCGACTTGAACACCTCCTGCGGCAGCGTCTCGTCGCGCATCGCCCGCGCCGGCTCCGGGTCGAGCGACAGCTCGAACTGGCGCTTCCAGTCGAACTCGAAGCGCGCCTTGGACAGCGCGTCGTCGCGGTCGCGGGCGCCCTTGCGGCCGCGCGCGATGTCGGCGGCGTGGGCCGCGATCTTGTAGGCGATGACGCCCTGGCGGACGTCGTCCTTGTTCGGCAGGCCGAGGTGTTCCTTTGGCGTGACGTAGCAGAGCATCGCCGCCCCCGCCTCGCCGGCCAGGGCCGCGCCGATGGCGGACGTGATGTGGTCGTAGCCCGGCGCGATGTCGGTCACCAGCGGACCGAGGACGTAGAAGGGCGCGTCGTGGCACAACTCGCGCTCCTTCTCGACGTTCATCTTCACCAGGTGCATCGGGATGTGCCCCGGACCCTCGATCATCACCTGGCAGTTGTGGTCCCACGCCTTGAGCGTCAGTTCGCCGAGAGTTTTCAGCTCCGCGAACTGCGCCGAATCGTTGGCGTCGGCGAGGCAGCCGGGGCGCAGGCCGTCGCCGAGGCTGAACGTGACGTCGTAGGCGCGCATGATCTCGCACAACTCGTCGAAGTGCGTGTACCACGGGTTCTGCTGGTGATGCGCGATCATCCAGCCGGCGATGAGCGAACCGCCCCGGCTGACGATGCCCGTGATGCGGTCCTTCGTCAGCGACACATACTCCAGCAGAACGCCGGCGTGAATGGTCATGTAATCGACGCCCTGCTTCGCCTGATGCTCGACCATGTCCAGGAGCATGCGCGGCGTCAGGTCGGCGGGGTCCTTGACGTTCTGGATCGACTGATAGATCGTCACCGTTCCGATCGGCACCGGCGAGGCGTCGATGATGGCCTGGCGGATGCTGTCGATGTTGCCGCCGGTCGAGAGGTCCATGACGGTATCGGCGCCGAGATGGACGGCCGTGTGCAGCTTCTCGAGTTCGTCCTCGGCGGTGCCGGTGACGGCGGAATTGCCGATGTTGGCGTTGATCTTGCAGGCGCTGGCGACGCCGATGCACATCGGCTCAAGGCGGTTGGCGAGGTGGACCGTGTTGGCGGGAATGACCATGCGTCCGCGTGCCACCTCATCGCGGATCAGTTCCGGTTCGAGGTCCTCGCGCTTCGCGACGAAGGCCATTTCGTCGGTGATGATACCCTTGCGGGCAGATTCGAGCTGCGTCATGACCGGCTAATCTCTCAAGTGAAAGGCGAGCGGCAGGTACAAACATACCCGGTGGGACAGGCGTCTCGCCTGTCCGGACAGGCGAGACGCCTGTCCCACCG
>JBBROG010000219.1:0-14756 GCA_038229635.1 Gemmatales bacterium | reverse complement strand
CGCGAGCCGGCACGGCAGCAGCGTCGATGCAGGGGGCGTCCCGCTGCTCGTGGGGTGCGCCTACGCTCGCGCCCTCCCCGGCGAGGCCGACGACGCCCTCTCGGCTGTCTCGGCGTTGCTCGAGGGACCGGTGCGGCCCGTGTCGGCTTGCTGCGGCAAGCCGCTCCTCGACGCGGGTGACCGACCGGGCTTCGAGGCGGCCCAGCGACGGATGGCGCAGGAGATCGGCAGCGCCACGCGGGTGATGGTCGTGGACCCCGGGTGCGCCTCCACGCTGCGGGCCTCTCTCCACGGGTTCCTCGGGGGCACCCCGAACCCCGGCGTGAAGATCGAGCTCCTGGTCGAGCTGGCGGCAACGCGGCTGGGCTCGCTGGGGACCGCGCCGGTGGAGGGGATCGTCCGGTATCACGACCCCTGCGAGCTCGGTCGCAAGCTCGGAATGACACGGGAGCCCCGCGCCGTCCTCACGCGGGTGCTCGGACGAGCCCCCGACGAATTCGACGAGCGGGAGCGGATGGCCGCCTGCAGCGGCGCGGGCGGCCTGCTCGGCGCGACGAGGCCCGAGACGAGCAAGGCGATCACGCGGGCCCGGGTGGACGCGCACCTTCACCCGGCGGAGTCGGCGAGCGGACGGGGCGGCAAGATCGTGACGGCATGCGCGAAGAGCCTCCTCGCGTTCCGCAGCGCCGGCGCCGATGCTGACGATCTCGCGACATGGATCAACCGAGCGGTCCGGCGCTGATCCCGCGCGAGGCGACGCCGCCGCGACGATCGGTCGCGAGGCGCATCGTCGCCTCCTTCGCGGTGGTCCTGGTCGCCTTCACGGTCACGCTCACCTGGAGCGTGGTGACGCAGCGGCGGGCCGCCGAGGAGGCGGCGTTGCTGCGCACAGGGTACGTGCCGCTCCTCCTCAGCCTCGGCACCGCCCTCGAGACGCAGAACCTCGTCTCCGCGCAGCTGAACCACATCACCGACGCGAAGAACCCGGCCGACGCCCGGGGCTGGATCGAGACCCAGCGCCGCCTGCGACCGCTGTCGTTCGCGGGGGTGCGTAGCGCGGCCGATCGCGGTCTGCGACAGCGGGCCGATCCACGGGCGCGCGCCATCGGGGGCGAGATCGCCTCGGGGACCGCCGAGCTCGAGCGGTTCCTCGCGAGCGACGGAGAGCAGCTCGCCGTGCTCTTCGACGCCCTCGAGCGGGGCGACCGCCCCGTCGCGGAGGCATCGAAGGCCGACCTGGTCGCTCACGAGGTCGAGGGAGCCAAGCGCCTGCGCGAGCTCTCGCGGCGCGTCGAGCGCGCGATGGACGAGCTGATCGCCGAGGCCGCGACCCGGGAGCGCAACGCGATCGTCCTGGTCGTCCTCCTCGGCGCCGTGACCCTCCTCGTCGGCGTCGGCCTCGCTGTGTACGCGCGTCGCGTCCTCTCGCCCCTGGCGCGGGTCACCAACCGGGCGAAGGCGGTCGCCCGCGGTGATCTCACGCCGCACGCCGTGGAGTCGTCGCCCGACGAGATCGGCGAGCTGGCGACCACCTTCGAGGCGATGGTCGCGGCGATCGCGCGAGCGCGAGGAGAGCTCGTCCAGGCCGAGCGCCTCGCCGCCATGGGTCGCATGGCGGCGCACGTGACCCACGAGATCCGCAACCCCATCTCGGCGATGGGGCTCAACCTCGAGCTCCTCGAGGAGGAGCTGGCGGAGCTCTCGGTCACCGGCGAGCCGAAGCAGCTGGTGCTGGCCATCCGCGGCGAGGTCGATCGCCTCGCCGCCCTCTCGGAACAGTACCTCGGCCTCGCACGCCGACCGAAGCCGGATCTCGCGACCGGGGATCTCGGAGCGCTCCTCAGAGACACGCTGCGGTTCCTCGCGCCCGAGCTGGCGCGCGCGGCGGTCTCGGTGACCATCTCCATCGCAGAAGACACTCCCGAGGTGCGCTTCGACGACGCCCAGATCCGTCAGGCGATCCAGAACCTGGTGCGCAACGCGCGTGAAGCCATGCCGACCGGCGGCTCGTTGGCGGTGCGGCTCACCCGGGAGGAACACGGCGCGATGATGACCCTGGACGACACCGGGGAGGGCATCCCGGAGGACGTGCGCGAGTCCCTCTTCGATCCGTTCTTCACGACGAAGAAGCAAGGCACGGGGCTCGGTCTGGCGGTGACCCGCGAGATCCTGGAGGCCCACGGCGGGCGGATCAGCTGCGTCGCCCTCGCCAGAGGAACACGCTTCTCGGTATGGCTCCCCGAGAGCGACGAGGAGTGAGTCAGGTGCCGGGGATCGGCGTCTCGCTCGGCGGTGGAGGGATCCGCCGATAATACGTGGATGCCAGGTAGGCGTCGGTGCCACGCACGATGAGGATCTTCACGACGGCGCCCAGCGGCACCGCCAGCAGGACCCCGAGGAACCCGAACAGCGTGGCCGCCGCCATCATGGTGAGGAGCACCTCGATCGGCTTGAGCCCCACGCTCCCGCCCACGATGCGAGGCGTGATCAACATGCCGTCGATGACCTGCCCACCGAACATGACCAGGATGACACCGATCAGCGTACCCGCGCCGTGCCAGTCGAGCACGGTCATCACCAGGGCCATGGTGAGGCCGATGCCGAAGCCGACATAGGGGACGAACGCGAGCAGCCCGGTGAGCACGCCGATCGGGATGGCCAGCCGGATGCCGAGGGCGCGCAGCCCCACCGTGTAGAGGAGCGCCAGGACGAGGCTCGCGACGACCTGCCCGCGCACGTAGCGGCCGAGCGTGTCGTGCACCTCCCGCGCCACCTCGGTGACCTGCGCGACGTAGCGCCGGGGGATCAGGGTCTCGGCCCGCTCGATGATGATCTCGAAGTCGGTGAGCAGGTACAGCGCGAACACCGGGATGATGAGCGATCCGGCGAGCACCACCACGAAGTTGAACGTGCCGAACAGCGCGGGCACGGCGCTCTGCAGCATCCCGGGCAGCTTGCCGCGGATCATGTCGCCGTAGTTGCTCTGGATCTCGCTCCACGTGTGGGGGATGCGCACGTGGAAGCGCTCCCAGATCTGGGGCTCGAGCCGCTCGCGGAGGGCCTGGAGCTGCTGCGGGAGCGCGGCGGCGGCGTCCGCGAATTCATCGACGAAATACGGAATGGCGAGGGTCAGCGTCATCGTGAGAACACCCGCCAGACCGAGCATGACCAGGAGGGCGCCGAGGGCGCGCGGCACCTTCACGCGCTCCAGCCGATCGACGATCGGATCGAGCGCGTATGCGAGCAGGAACGCCAGAAACAGCGGCAGGAGGACGCCGCGGAGCAGGTAGGCGAGGAGCAGCGCACCGCCAATTCCGACGACGTATCCGAGGCGGGAGAACACGAATCGCGTGGAGTAGAGCCGGTTCTCCTTCTCCGACGGGGTCATGGCCCGATGGTCGCACGGGCGTTGTGTGGTAGGAAAATCCGTTTCACATGATCCGCCCCTTCCCTCCCGTCCCTCCGTTGCCCCTCGCCGAGCAGCGCGGCGAGTCGTTTCCCCGCCTCGTGGAGCTCATGCAGCGGCTGCTGGCCGTCGACGGCTGCCCCTGGGATCGCGAGCAGAGCTTCGAGACGCTGCGCAAGTACGTGGTCGAGGAGGCGCACGAGGTGGTGGACGCCATCGACTCGGGTGATCGCAACGCCGTGGCCGAGGAGCTGGGCGATCTGCTGCTCCAGGTGGTGTTCCAGGCCGAGCTCGGGCGGGCCGAGGGCGCCTTCGGGCCGGACGACGTGGTGAGAGGGATCGTCGAGAAGATCGTCCGCCGACACCCCCACGTGTTCGAGGACGTCTCGGTCAGCGGCGCAGAGGAGGTGCTGGAGAACTGGGAGCAGATCAAGGCGAAGGAGAAGGGCTCGCGCGGGCTTTTGGGGGGCGTTCCGAAGAGCATGCCGGCGCTCCTCCGCGCCCAGCGCATCGGGGAGAAGGTCGAGAAGGTCGGCTTCGACTGGCCCGACATCACGGGCTCGCGCGCGAAGGTGGCCGAGGAGATCGGGGAGCTCGACGAGGCGATCGCCTCGGGCGACGCGAAGGCCATCCAGGAAGAGCTGGGCGACGCGCTCTTCGCGCTCGTGAACCTCGCGCGCCACCTCGACGTGGACGCGGAGGCGAGCCTGCGCGGCACCATCGACAAGTTCACCGACCGCTTCAACCACGTGGAGGCGCGCGTGAAGGAGAAGCACGGCGGCTTCCCGAGAGCGTCGGACGGCAAGGCGGGCAAGGGGATCGTGCCGGGCCTGGTCGAGGCGCTCAAGCACAAGGCCGAGGGGATGCGCGACCAGGCGGCGCAGGTGCTGGGGCTCCTCGGTGAGGACGCGGTCGGCGCCGTCCCCGCGCTGACGGGGGCGCTCAAGGACAGGTCCGCCGCGGTCCGTGCCTCGGCGGCCGGGGCCCTGGGCGCCATCGGCCCGGAGGCGAAGGAGGCGGTGAAGCCGCTCGTCGCCCTGCTGAAGGACGAGGACGAGGAGGCGCGGGCGGCGGCGGCGCGCGGCCTCGGCGGCATCGGCGCCGACGCCAAGGAGGCGGCCGACGCCCTGCTCGACCTGGTCAAAAAGGGCGAGAGTTCGACGCGCGCCGCCGCCGCCGAGGCGCTCGGGAAGATCGGCCCGGACGCGAGCAAGCCGCCGGTCGTCGCGGCCCTCCTCGACCTTCTCAAGAAGGGCGAGGACGAGGAGGCGCGGGCGGCGGCGGCGTTCGGCCTCGGCGGCTTGCAGGCCAAGGGGCCGGGCGTCGTGGCGGCTCTGACCGGGGCGCTGGGAGACAAACAAGAAGAGGTGCGCGCGGCGGCCGTGGCCGCGCTGGGCAAGCTGGGCGCCGTGGAAGCCAAGGGCGCCGTCGCCGCGGTCGCCAAGGCGCTGGGCGACAAGAGCGAGGAAGTCCGTCTCGCCGCCGCGGAGGCTCTCGGCGAACTCGGCGAGGCGGCCAAGGAAGCCGTGCCGGCCCTGACGACGGCGCTCGGCGACAAGGCCGACGACGTGCGCGCGGCGGCGGCGACGGCTCTCGGAGCGGTCGGCTCGGCGGCGAAGTCGGCGGTGCCGAAGCTGGCCGAGGCCCTCGGCGATTCCTCCGCGGAAGTTCGCGACAGTGCCCTGGAGGCGCTCGGCCTCCTCGGCGCCGACGCCAAGGAGGCCGCCCCCGCCGTCCGCAAGCTGCTCGCCAGCAAGGACGAGGCGCTGCGCGAGTCGGCGGAAGACGTCCTCAAGAAGATCGACCCGGAGAAAAAGTAAGGCGGGACCGTTCTTCGGCGCGTGGGGCGCTTACCCGCGCCGAAGAGTCGGTCGGCTCAACCGCCAGCGCCGGCTGCCGCAACCCAGCATCAAGGCGCGGCCACGCGCACGGAAGTCTGGCAGCGGAACCGCGCGGCGACTATCCGGCGTCGTGGCACGGCGCTCACTTCGTCAACTCGCGCACGAACAGGTTCGCGAACTCGACCGGCTCGGCGCCGCCCACCAGCCCGACGTACCCTTTGGGCTGAGCGCCGGTCAGCGGCTGGTTCTCCGCCACGGTCGCGCCGTTCAGTTTCACCGTCATCCGGTCGCCTTTGACGGTGACGAGGAAGCGGTTCCAGTCGCCGGCCTTCTTCTCGGCCTTCTTCGTCGCCGCGTCGCGGCCGACGGTCGCGCCGCCGCGCAGCGACAGCAGATTGACCGTCGCGTCCGCCGACTTGCCCGCCAGCCGCCAGTCGCAGACCAACTCGAAATCGCCGTACTCCTTCGCCGACAAGAGAGAACTGTCCTTCGCCCCGCCCTTGCCGTCGTAGTGCAGCTTCCAGTCCTGCGGCCGCCAGTGCGCCTTGTAGCTCGCGTCGGCCTGCCAGCCCGACAGATCGAGGCCGGTGTAGAGGTTGACGAAGTCTTTGGCGACGTCGGCGACCTCGTTCGGCTTCGGATTCGTGCTGGGCAGCTCCTTGATCTTGAGGTTGCGGAAGTGGCACTCGGCGCCTTCGGATTCGAGGGCGAGGTAACCCTTGCGCGGGCTGCACTTGCTGACGCCGGAAACTTCCTTGCCGTTGACGTGCAGCTTGATGACGCCGTCGTTGGCGACGACGCGGTAGTGGTTCCACTCGCCGCCGCCCTTGCAGCGCTTCTCGCTCGGCAGGCAGCGCTCCCAACCTTGCGGGTGGGGGCGGTCCGGCGTGCAGTGGGCGCCCCAGATGCTGAACAGGTCGCCCTGGCTCGTGTAGTAGCCTTCCTTTTCCAGGTTGACGAGTACCTGCACTTCGATGCCGCGCGTGTAGCCGCTGCCGACCGCCGGCAGCGGGTCGCCCCAGACGAACAGGCCGGAGTTGCCGACCTCCGTCTTGTTGACGTGCAGCCACTCCATTTCCAGGACGAAGTTCTCGTACTGTTTCGCCGTGCGCAGGAAGCCGGTGGGCTTTCCCGTGGTGATGACCTCGCCGTCCTTGACGTAGAACGTTCCGGGATGGCAATTGACGTTGACCCAGCCGGTCAGGTCGCGGCCGTTGAAGAGCGGGACGAAGTCGTCCTTGTCCTTCACGTCGGCGCAAGGGGCGGCCGCCGGCGCCAGACACAGGACGAGCGCGGCGAGCCAGGGTGTGCGTCGCATGGGAGAGCCTCCGATTCCAAAACTCGGGAACCGGAGAGATTGTAGCGATTGCCGACGCAGGTGTCGGCTACACGGTGACGGGCTGGAGCGCCCGGCCGAGGTCGTCGTAGAAGGCTTCGTGCAGAAGGAAGACGTTGCGCGGCGTCAACCGAAGCGCCTCCAGCCGGCGGCGCAGGGCGCGGTAGCCGCGCGGGTCGAGGCTCCGGCCGAGCAGGGCGCGGAAGTGGTTGGGGCACAGGTCCATCTCGACGGCGCTCTTGGACCCGAGCGGGAACGTGAGTAACCCCAGCGAGGCGTTGCGGCCGCAGACGGCGCAGGGCCGCTTGTGCGTGAGGGCGACGAACGGGTCGGCGACACCTTGCGCGAGTCGTTCCTGGCAGTCGGGACAGCAAGGCCGTTCGCCGAGGCGGTCCCAGCGACAGCCGGAGGCGCCGCAGCGCGAGCAGGGCTCGCTCGGGTCGACCTGGTCGCGGGGGACGAAGCGCAGGGCATCCATGCCGTCGCCTTTCGAGCCGGGGTCATCGGGAGTCGCACCAACTCCCTTTATCGACCGGCCGCGGCGAGTGACGTGAACGAAAGGGGCGTAGGAAGGAGTCAGGTCTTGCCGCCCTCGTCTTTGCCGAGGGGGATCAGTTCCTCCTCGGGCCAGTCGATCATGATCACCTCATCGTCCGTGGTGAAGCGGACGTGGTAATACCGTCGCCCCCCGGCCCCGATCGGACCCCGGTCTTCGACAATTTCCCCGACGGCCCCCGGAAAGGAGTACATGGCTCGCACGCGGTCTCCGAGTCGGAAGCGGCCCTTCGTCTTGAACTTGATTATCCCGTAGGGATTCATGGAACCTCTCCTCCTCCACGTCCGCGCTGGTCTTGACGTCATCTTGGTGAAGAGTATACTTAAGTTGTTAAGTGATACACCCCTAGCTAGTTCGCTGGCTAGGTAGCGGGGCCGCTCCTCGGGGCGGCCCTGCTTTTTTATGCTCATGCGCACCAACTTCTACATCGACGCCTTCAACCTCTACTACGGATGCCTCAAGGGCACCGCGTACAAGTGGCTCGATCTCGAAGCCTTCTGCCAACTCTCGTTCCCGAACGACGAGGTCCACCGCATCCGCTATTGCACGGCCCGCGTCAAGGCGCGGCCCAACGACCCGCAGCAGCCCGTGCGCCAGGCGGCCTATTTACGCGCGCTTGGGACACTCGCGCGTGTCAGCATTCATTACGGGCACTACCTGCAAAAGCCGGTCATGATGCCCTACGCCACGCCGCCGGCCGGGGGACCGGCTACGGTGCGGGTCCTGAAATCGGAGGAGAAGGGCTCGGACGTCAACCTGGCAACGACGTTACTGGTGGACGCCTTCGACGGCGATTTCGAGCAGGCCGTGGTCGTCTCGAACGACTCGGACCTGGCGCTGCCGATCCAGGTGGTGCAACAAAGGTTCAGCCTACCGGTCGTCGTATTGTTTCCCTGTGGCGGCAACCGAAAGCCAAGTTACCACCTCAGTCAGGTCGCGTCGGCCTCGCCGCTCATCGCGACGGTGAACCTGGCCGCCGCGCAATTCCCCGATTCCTTGACCGACGCCGTCGGGTCTTTCCACAAACCGGCTGCGTGGTGAAAGACGATTCACCCCAGCACCTCGACCACCGCCTGGGCGATCAGCGGAATCATGATTTCGTGCCGCCCCACCAGCGTGTAGCCCTTGCCCCCGACACTCGGCGGCCGGCGCACGACGTTCTCCGCCGCCCGGTACGGCACGTTCATGTCCACGTTCACCGTCACGAAGTCGCGCAAATCGGCCCCGAGGTTCTGCGCGATCGTGAACGCCTTCAGGAACGCCTCCGGCAGGATCACCGCCGAGCCGAGGTTGAGGTAGACGCCGCCGCTCAATTCCGACACGGCCGACGCGAAAAGGCGGAAGTCGTTGAAGCTCGCCTGCCCCAGCGCGGCGCCGTTCGCCGTCGGGTGCATGTGGATGATGTCGGTCCCCAGCGCCACGTGGACCAGCACCGGCACGCCGAGCGCGCGCCCGGCGGCGAGGACGCTGTACGCCCGGTGCGGCGCCGCGACCTCGTCCAGCACCTCGGCGAGCAGGGCGCCCATGCCCATCTCCGGCCTCTCCACGACGCGGTTGATGCCGCGGTGCATCAGCTCGCCCGTCTCGCGCACCATGCCGAAGGTGCCGTCCTTCAGCCCGGCGGCGACGTCCTCCGACGTCTCGCCGATCAGCGCGACCTCGAAATCGTGGATGGCGCCGCTCCCGTTCGTCGCCAAGGCGGTGACGACGCCGCGGCGCATCAGGTCCACCAGCACCGGAGCCATGCCGCACTTGAGGACGTGGGCGCCGTAGCCGACGATCACCGGGCGGTTGTTACGCCGCGCCCGGACGACGGCGTCGATGACGGCGCGCAGATCCTGGCCGGCGAAGATGTCGGGCAGCGAGGCGAGGAAGTCGGCGAAAGAGCGGCCGCGCTCGGGGGGCTTGGCGAAGGCGGCGGTATTGACCTTATTGGAGCGGGTTTGGAGCGGGATCGTGCGGACGCGGCTGAGGTCGACGGGCTGCATGGGGAACTCCGGCGTCAGGCGCCGCCCTTTTTGAGGATGTTCGTCGTGCTCAAGCCCTCGACGAGCGGCAGGGCGACGACCTGCCCGCCGTAGCCGCGCACGAAATCGGCGCCGACGATCGTCTCGGGACGGTAGTCGCCGCCCTTGGCGAGCACGTCCGGCTCCAACAGGCGGATCAGCGCCTCCGGCGTCGGCTCGTCGAAGATCACCACGGCGTCCACGCAGGCGAGTCCGGCCAGCACCGTCGCCCGGTCCGCCTGCACGTTCACCGGGCGGCCCGGCCCTTTCAGCCCGCGCACCGAGGCGTCGGCGTTGAGGCCGACGACGAGGAGATCGCCGAGTTCCTTCGCCCGCTGGAGACAACTGAGGTGGCCGGCGTGGAGGATGTCGAAGCAGCCGTTGGTGAAGACGACGCGGCGGCCGGCGCGGCGGGCGTCGGCGACGCGCGCCTTCGCCGCCGACCACGACAGTACCTTCGGCGAGTGGCCGCGCAGCGCCGTCTCCAACTCGTCGGCCTTGACGGCGTAGCAGCCGGGCATACTGACGGCGATGCCGGCGCCGACGCTGGCGACGCGGCACGCCTCCTCGGCGTCGACCTTCCGGGCGAAGCAGGCGGCGAGAATCGCAACGACCGTGTCGCCGGCGCCGGTCACGTCGGCGACCTGGCGCACCTGCGCCGGGAAGTGCGCCACGCGCCCCGCCGAGGCCAGCGTCATGCCGTCCGCCGAGCGCGTCACCAACATGTAGTCGAGGGCGAAGCGCTCGCGCAGGTCGCGCGCCGCCCGGCGCACCGCGTCGTCGGAGGTCAGCGGCCCGCCGACGGCGCGCTCCGTCTCCAGCAGGTTCGGCGCCAGCAGCGTCGCCCCGCCGTAGACGGAGAAATCGAGCTTTTTGGGATCGACAAGGCAGGGCACGCCGGCGCGGCGACACTCGCGGACCACGGCGCCGATGAGGTCTTCGGTCAGCGTGCCCTTCTCGTAGTCGGACAGGACGACGACGTGATGCCGAGGAATGAGGGCGAGGGCGCGGTCGCGCAACTCGGCGGCGGCGCGGCGGTAGGCGTCGCGGGCGCCGTCCTGGTCGATGCGGAGCATCTGGTGGTAGCCGCCGGCGACGACGCGCGTCTTGCAGATGGTGCGGACGTCGTCGCGCTCGACCAGTTCGAGGCTGTCGACGCCGGCCTCGCGGAGGGTGTCGGCGAGGAGGCGGCCGTCCGGGTCGCGGCCGACGGTAGCGCCGAGGGTGACGCGGGCGCCGAGGGCGGCGAGCGCGACGGCGACGTTGCCCGCGCCGCCGGCGTTGCGCCGCTCGCCCTCCAGCGTCACCACCGGCACTGGCGCCTCGGGCGAGACGCGGTGGACCTTGCCGTGCAAGTAACGGTCCAACATCGCGTCGCCGAGGACGAGGGCGGCGACCTGCCGGGTGGCGCTGGCGGAGAACATCGGGGACCTCGCGGACGGCGGCGGGGGCGAGGCAATTATAGCGGCTCACGACACGCGCGCCACGATGATCGTCCGGTCGTCGTCGGCCGGGTGGCCGCCGGCGAAGTCCTCGACGGCCTGTAGCACCGAATCGAGCAGCGCCTTGGCCTGGAGGGAACAGTTCTCCAACTCGTGGTCGAGCCGCCCGGTGCCGAACATCGTGCCGTCGGTGCCGCGCGCCTCCGTGATGCCGTCCGTGTAGAAGATGATCTGGTCGCCGGTCTGGAGTTGCTGGCCGGCCTCCTCGTAGCGAGCGTCCGCCCGGATGCCGAGCGGCAAACCGCCCGCCGCCTCCAGGGAGAGGAGCGACCCGTCCTGGCAGCGCTTCAGCCGCGGCGGGTTGTGGCCCGCGCACGCATAGGACAGAAATCGGGTTTTCGGGTCGTAGATGCCGTAAAAGGCCGTCACGAAGGTGTCGTTGGAGTACGTGTATAGGGTCGCGAGGTGGTTGTTCAGGTAGTCGAGAACCCGGCTCGGCGGCGCGGGCGAGCCGGGGTGCGTGTGGGCGATGCTGTGCGTCACCGCCATCAGGACCGCCGCCGGCGTGCCGTGGCCGCTCACGTCGGCGATGAAAATGCCCCAGCGCCCGTCCGGAAGGGGGAAGAAGTCGTAGTAGTCGCCGCCGGCCCGCCGGGCGGGCTGGTAGTACGAGGCGAGGTCGAGCGTCGGCACGCGCGGCAGCACCGCCGGCAGGAGCGACCGCTGGATGTCGGCGACGCTCTTCATCTCCCGGTCCAGCTCCTGGTACGCCTGCCGCAATTCTCCCTGGAGGACGAGGTTGTTCGTGGCGCGGCCGAACAGATTGCTGCGCCAGACGACTTCGGGGATCTGCTCCTTGACAAAGGCGTTCGGCTCCCGCTGGAGCAGCACGACCATGTTCAGCGACTCGCCCTGGTCGTACATCGGGACCGCCAGCAGGGAGCGGTGGCCGGCGAGGTACTCGGCGGCCGGGTCGTCGGCGGCGGCGGCGAAGTCGTCGATCACCTGCGGCTCGTCGCCATAGATCAGTTCGGCGAGGAGGCCGCCCGCGAGGAGCGGCAGCCGGTCTTTCTCCTTCCACGGGTTGACTTCGTCGGCCCAGGTCGAGCTGCGGGTGACGCGGTAGTGCGGGGCGGAGAGGCCGCGCCGGCTGAGCGAGACGCTGCGGTCGACGGGAGTGATCTGGCGGAGCTTCTTGCCGTAGGCGCGCACCATCGCCTGCGGGTCGGTCTGAAGGCTCATGTCGCGCATCATCTCCACGATGACCGCCAGTCGTTCCTTCCAGTCGTCCGCGTTCGGTCCGTCGGCTGGTTTCATGGCTGAATTCGCTCGCAGTTGTCTGTCGCGGCGCGCGGCCGCGGCGCGGGATCCCGCTCACGCGCCTATTCTAGGAGCCGCCTCCCCCGTCGCACGGTGACTGGCCGCGCCCGCGCGGCTACAATGAGCGCCGCCGGGGCGGTCGCCACATCGGCACGCCTCGCGGCGCTAACGGGAGCGGAGATGAGCCCGGACGTCGAACGAGCCCCGGATCAGCACTCTTCGAGCCTCCTCGACGGCGGCGCGATGGGCCGCCTGACGCGGGAACTCGACTGGGCGGCCACTCCGCTCGGTCCGGCCACGGACTGGCCGCGCAGCCTCGGGACCGCCGTCCAAATTATCCTCCACTCCCGCTACCCGATGTTCGTCTGGTGGGGGCGCGACCTCGTCAATTTCTACAACGACGCCTACGCCCCCTTCCTCGGCAAGCGTCACCCCGGCGCCCTGGGGCGCCCCGCGGCGGAGGTCTGGGCGGACGTCTGGGATGTCGTCGGCCCGCAGGCGGAGGCCGTCCTGCGCGAGGGCCGCTCCTCCTGGAATGAGGAGCGACTGCTCCTCATGGAGCGCAACGGCTTCCTCGAAGAGACTTACTTCACCTTCTCCTACAGTCCGGCACCCGACGATGCCGGCGGCGTGGGCGGCGTCTTCTGCGCCGTCACGGAAGAGACCCGCAAAGTCCTCGGCCGGCGGCGCCTGTGGACGCTGCGAGCGCTGGCGGACCAGGCCAATCAGGCGAAGACCGCCGAGGAGGCGTGCCGCCGCGCGGCGACGGCACTCCTGGACAACCCCCACGACCTGCCGTTCGTCTTGCTGTACCTCCTGAACGGGGACCGGGCGCGCCTCGCCGGCACGACCCGGCTGGCGGGCGGCGCCGCCGCTCCGCCGCCGTCGAGCTTGCGGAGGACGCCGCCCCCTGGCCCTTCCGCCAGGTTGCCGCGTCCGGCGAGACGTGCGCGGTCGAGGACCTGCCGCGCCGGTTCGGCTCCCTGGCCGGCGGGGCGTGGCCCGAGTCGCCGACGCGCGCCCTCGTGCTGCCGCTGGCGAAGCCCGGCCAAAGCCGACCGGCCGGTTTCCTCGTCGCCGGCCTCAGCCCCCGCCTCGCCTTCGACGACGACTACCGCGGGTTCCTGGAATTGCTGGCCGGGCACGTCGCCACCGCCGTCGCCAACGCCCGCGCCTACGAGGAGGAGAAGCGCCGCGCCGAGGCGCTCGCCGAGCTGGACCGCGCCAAGACCGCCTTCTTCGGCAACGTCAGCCATGAGTTCCGCACCCCGCTGACGCTGCTGCTCGGCCCCGCCGAGGAGGCGCTGGCCGAGGCCGAAACCCCCGAGCAGCGCGGGCGGCTGGAAGTGATCCGGCGCAACGCCCTGCGCTTGCAAAAGCTCGTCACCACGCTCCTCGACTTCTCGCGCATCGAGGCGGGCCGCCTCCAGGCGTGCTACGAGCCGACTGACCTGGCGGCGCTGACGGCCGAGTTGGCCAGCGTCTTCCGCTCGGCGGTCGAGAAGGCCGGGATGCGGCTCGTCCTCGACTGCCCGCCGCTGGCCGAACCAGCCTACGTCGACCGCGACCTGTGGGAGAAGATCGTCCTCAATCTCGTCTCCAACGCCTTCAAATTCACCCTCGACGGCGAGATCGAAGTCCGGCTGCGCGACGCCGGCGCCGCGTTCGAGTTGTCGGTGCGCGACACCGGGACGGGCATCGCCGAGGACCAGCTGCCGCACATCTTCGAGCGCTTCCACCGCGTCGAGGGCGCCCGCGCCCGCACGCACGAGGGCATCGGCATCGGCCTCGCGCTCGTGCAGGAGTTGGTCAAGCTCCACGGCGGTTCCGTGGGCGTGCGCAGCGCCTGGGGCCGGGGGACGACGTTCACCGTCACACTCCCCAAGGGGAAAGACCACCTCCCCGCCGACCGGATCGGGACGGGCCGCACGCTCGCCTCCGCCGCGCCGGCGACTGACCATTACCTCCAGGAAGCAGCCCGGTGGTTACCGGGCGACGCGCCCGCGCCCGCTCCCTCGAACCCCTGCGACGCCCGGCGGCAAGGCGAGCCGCACCGACCCCGTATTATCTGGGCCGACGACAACGCCGACATGCGCGACTACGTGCGGCGACTGCTGGTTGACCGCTACGACGTGGAAGCCGTGGCCGACGGCGAGGCGGCGCTGGCGGCGGTGCGGCGGGACCTCCCCGACCTCGTCCTCAGCGACGTCATGATGCCCCGGCTCGACGGCCTCGGGTTGCTCCGCGCCCTGCGCGACGACCCGCGCACCCGCACGGTGCCGGTCATCCTGTTGTCGGCGCGGGCCGGCGAGGAGGCCAGCACGCTGGGGATGGCCGCGGGCGCCGACGACTATCTCACCAAGCCGTTCACCGCCCGCGAGCTGACGGCCCGCGTCGACGCCGCCGTCCGCCTGGCCCGCGTCCGCAAAGACGCGGCGAGCCAGGAGCGCCAACTCCGGGCCGAAGCCCAGGACGCCAGGGAGCGGCTCGAAGCGGTCCTGGCAAGCATCCGCGATCAATTCCTCGTCCTGGACCGCGAATGGCGCTACACCTACGTCAACGACCGCGTGGCCGAGGCGACCGGGATGGCCAGGCACGAGCTTCTCGGCAAGTCCCTCTGGGAACTGTTCCCCGCCACGGTCGGGACCGTACTCGAGCGCGAGTTGCGCCGCGTCGCCGCCGACCGGACACCGGCCCATTTCGAGTATTTTCTGAGACTTTAGCAAAGTTAGTGCAGTAGCCCGTTCTCCCCATGCGCATAAACTGAACTCCTGACGCCTCTTGCGTCAGGAGGGCTGCTGATGACTGTTCCAGGGGAGTATGTCCCGGACGTCACCGAGGGCATTACT
>JBBROG010000218.1:0-14915 GCA_038229635.1 Gemmatales bacterium | reverse complement strand
GTTGCTCCCCTCTCCCCTCTGGGGAGAGGGGGTGGGGGTGAGGGGAGATTGTAAATAACGCAGCGCTTGCCCTTCGCTTCTTCCAAGCTGATCCAGCCGTCGCGGTTGTCGTCGGCGACCGCCATCGCCTGGAGGCGGATCGTCTGGCCGATCATCTCGACCAGCCCGCCGCCGAACATGTGCGGCGTGTTGCGGCCGTCGCCGCCGTTCTTGGCGATGGTGGCGCCGGCGCCGCCGTCGCGGTAGGGCGTGTTGTGGCAGACGGCGCACGAGTTGACGTGGCTGCGCGACATCATCTTGCTGGCGCCGTCGGGCAGCAGCAGGCCGTCGAGCTTGCCACTGTCGCCGTAGACGCCGTCGCGCTCGCGGAACTCGCGCTGCGTCAGGCTCCAGCCCCATTTGTAGCCCAAAAAGGGGTCGACTTGCTGCAAGTACATCGAGCCGCCGCGCTTCGCCGGGTCGGTGGTGTGGACGACGCGGACGCGCGGGTTCTTGATCGACAGGCCGGACAGGTCGCGCGGCGTGTCGATGGGGTTGTCGAGCGAGTTGCCGGGCCGCTCGCCGAGCTGGGCCAACAGGGCGGACAGCGACCCGAGCAGGACGACGGCGCCGACGAGGGCGGCGACGGTCCGAGTGCGTTTCGTCATGGCGGCCTCCCTGGAACGCGGCAACTCTTCCCCACGTCATTATCCCGACTTCGCGGCGGCGCGGCAGCAAAAAAGCGAAACGGCTTGACCCTTGGCGCCGGAGCCGTTAACCCAGAGGTAAGACGTTCGACGCGACATCCGACACGACGAGGAGGTCTTCATGACGCGAAGGATCTGGCCGGCGCTGTCCGCCGCCCTGCTCACATTGTCTCTCGCGACGCCCGCCCGGTCCGCCGACGCCGACCCGGCGCCGCTGCTGGCGCGAATCACGGCGGTCAAGGCGGAAGGCGCCGGCAACGCCGACGCGGCCAAGGCGTGGCGCGACCTGGTCGCCCTCGGCCCGAAGGCGCTCGCGCCGACGCTGCTCGCCCTCGACGGCGCCGACGCCACCGCCGCCAACTGGCTGCGCTCCGCCGTCGACGCCGTCGCCGAGAAGGAGTTGACCGCCGGCCGCCCCCTGCCCGCCGACAAGCTCGAAGCGTACTTGAAAGATACGAAACATTCTCCCCTCGGCCGCCGCCTCGCCTACGAGTGGCTCACCCGCGTCGACAAGACGACGCCCGACCGCCTCCTGCCCGGCTTGCTGCACGACCCGAGCGTCGAACTGCGCCGCGACGCCGTCGCCGTCGTGCTGAAGGACGCCCAGGCACGGCTCGACAAGGACGACAAGACCGCCGCCCGCGCCGCTTTCGAGAAGGCGCTGAGCGGCGCCCGCGACCGCGATCAGGTCGACCTCATCGCCCGCGAGCTGGAGAAGCTCGGAACGAAGGTCGACGTGGCGGCGCACTTCGGCTTCGTCCGCGCCTGGCACCTGATCGGCCCGTTCGACAGCGCCGACGGCAAGGGCTACGCGGCGGTCTTCCCTCCCGAGGAGAAAATCGACCTCAAAGCGACGTACAAAGGCAAGGGCGGCGCCGAGCTGCGCTGGGTCGCCCACACGACCAAGGACGCCTACGGCAACGTCGATTTGAACAAGGCGCTCGCCAAGCACATGGGCGCCGCCGCCTACGCCTGCGCCGTCGTCGCGTCGAAGGAGGAGCGCCCCGTCGAGGTGCGCGCCGGCACGACGAACGCGGTGAAAGTCTTCCTCAACGGTAAATTGCTGTCGTCCAAGGAGGAATACCACCACGGCAAGTACATGGACCAGCACGTCGGCTCGGGCACGCTGAAGGCCGGCCGCAACACCCTCCTCGTGAAGGTGTGCCAGAACGAGCAGACCGACGCGTGGGCGCAGGAGTGGGACTTCCAGCTGCGCGTCTGCGATGCCGTCGGCACGCCGGTGCCGCTGACCCTCCTCCCCGAGTAGCCGCGCGCGCGGCTCAAAACCTCCGAGAACAATCCCATGAATTATCTTCATAAACTGATCTTACTTATCACTTGCCCCTTGTTCCTTGTGAGTTCCGCGCAAGCCGCCGACTGGCCGCAATTCCGCGGCCCCGGCGCCACGGCCGTCTCGGAGGAGACCGGCCTGCCGACGGCCTGGAACGTCAAGGACGGCACCAACGTCCGCTGGAAGGCGGAGTTGCCCGGCCGCGGCGTCTCCTGCCCGGTCGTCGCCGGGGGCAAGGTCTACGTCACTTCCTGCACCGGCTACCGCCAGGACCGCCTGCACGTCGTCTGCCTCGACGCCGCCAGCGGCAAGAAGCTCTGGGAGCGGCAGCTGTGGGCGACCGGCAGCACCAATTGCCACCCGAAAACGAGCATGGCGGCGCCGACGCCGGCGGTCGAGGGGGGCTACGTCTACGCCCTGTTCGCCACCGGCGACCTCGCCTGCCTCGACGCCGGCGGCAACCTGCTCTGGTATCGCTCTCTGGTGCGCGACTACCCGACGATCACGAACCAGGTCGGCATGGCGGCGTCGCCGGTAGCGTGGAAGGGTCTGGTGTTCGTGCCGATGGAGAACCCCGGCGACCAGTCGTTCGTCGCCGCCCTCGACGCGAAGACGGGCCGCAACCGCTGGAAGCAGGACCGCGGTCGCGACATGAACTATGTGACGCCGCTGGTGCTGCCGCGCGCCGACGGCGCCGACGTGCTGTTCCAGTCGAAGGGCGAACTGACTGCCTACGACGCCGAAACCGGCTCGCAGCGCTGGACGTTCCGCGACGCGGCGCTGTCGATCGTCTCGTCGCCGCTGCCCGCCGACGGCGCCGTCCTGGCCGGCGGCGGCGAGGTGGTGGCGGTGCGGCCGGCGCCGGAGAACGGCACGGCCGAGGCGCTGTGGAAGTCGGCGCGGCTGCGTTCCGGCTACACGACGCCTCTCGTTTATCGCAAGCGCGTCTACGCCCTCGTCGGCAACTTCCTCAACAGCGCCGACCTGGCCGACGGCAAGCCGGGCGAGCCGCTGCGCCTGCCGGGCAAGGGGCCGTACTGGGCGTCGCCGGTCGCCGCCGACGGCAAGATCTACGTCCTCGCCGAGGACGGCACGGCGCTGGTCATCAAGCCCGGCGCGAAGCCGGAACTGCTGGCGAACAACGCGATGGCTGACGAGGTGGTGGCGACGCCGGCCGTCGCCGACGGGGCGCTGTTCGTCCGCGCCGGCGGCAACCTGTACTGCCTCGCCGAGAAGAAGTGATTCGCAAGCCGCTCGCGGCTTCGCAAGGGGGCGAAGCCGCGAGCGCCGTCACTTCTTCTCCCGCGCCTTCGCCAGCGCCTCTTTCACCTTCGCCACGTCCGTCTCGTTGACCGACTGGTAGCCGAACGTCGCCGCCACCTTGCCCTTGTTCGCCACGACGGCGGTCAGGTGCGCGTCGGCGTTGACGCCCCAGTCCTTCGGCCCCGCCTTGTCGCCGGCGAAGACCGTCAGCGCCGTCGCCTCGTACTTCATCGACATTTGCACCGCCGCGAGACGCTCTTTCGTCTTGTCGACGTCCTCCGCGAGCCAGACGGCGATGACGTAGGCGTCCTCGTAGTCCTTCTTGACGAGGTCTTCCAGCCCCTTGACGAAGCGGTTCATCGGCCGGCTAAACTTGTCGGCCTGCACGAAGAGGTAGACGGTCAGCTTGTCCTTGCGCTCCGAGGCGTAATCGACGTCCTTCTCCTTGTGCATCCCGGTGACGTCGGCCACCTTCAGCGCCGGCACCTTGACGCCGACGTCGGGGCCGGACGCGACGTCTTGAGCCCGGACCGGCGCGGCCAGCAGCGGGACGATCAGTAGAAGCGCGCAAGGACGCATGAGGCACCTCCGCGGCGAGTCAGCGCCCGACCGGCGCCGTCCCGTCGATGTAAGACTGGATCTTCGGCCAAAGATACCCGGCCACGCGGCGGCCCAGCGCCAGGCCCTCGGTGTTGTCGCTCTGGATGTGGTAGCCGCCCATGACGCGCGAGATGCCCGCCAGATCGGCCGTGGCACTGAACGTCGGCAGCTTCAGGGCCACGTCGCAGGTCAGCCCGGTGCCCGGCGCCGGCTTGCCGTCGCGCATCTGCATCACCTCGCACTTGACGCCCGGCTCCGTCAGCGCGCCGGCGGTGCGCCGCTCCGTCTCGCCGAAGCGGTCGCTGCCGGTGAACAGTTCCAGCATCTTGGCGCAGGCGCCGCTCACGGTGCTGTGGCCCGACGGGTAGGCGGGGAACGGCGGCGTGATGAACGTGTACGGCGAGTATGGGTGCCAGTCCTCGGCGGGCATCTCGACGACGCCCTTGCCGGGGCCGGCCCAGCCCGTCACCTTCTTACCGGCGTAATAATGTCGTACAAGCGTCCACGGGCGCGAGCTGTCATACGTCCTTTTCGCCTCCCAGCAGGCGATGAAGGCGTCGAACGCCGTGTTGCCGACGGCGAAGAAGAGCTGCACGTCGCGGTCGAGGCCGTTGCGGTCGCGCCGCGAGACGTCCTGGGCGAAGCGCAGCCAGTGCCCCGACTGTCCGGTGGAGCGCGGCCCGTCGCGCATGAACTCGACAATCGCTTTCTGCTCCGGCGTGAGGCTGGCGTTGTAAGCGAGCACCTCGTCGACCTCGCGGCGGAGCTGCGCGGAGTTCGCCTTCGGCGGCGGGGCGGGGCGGAACTGGTCGCTGCGCTTCAACGCGAAAGTCTTGACGCGATACCAGTGCGGCGTCAGGAAGCCGGGCGTGACCTTGCCGCCTTTGCCGTCGTCGAACGGGATCGGCTGCCAGCAGTCGGGGTCGAGGACCCGGTCGACGGCGTTCACGGGCCGGTAGAAGGTGTAGTCGGAGTAAGGCACGCCGTTCGAGCCGACCTCGTCGCCGAACTGGTTGGCGCCGTCGTGGTGGCGGTAGGCGACGACGGCCGCCGCCGCCGCGTTGCCCACCCCCTGCGGCGTGGCCGGGTCGGTCGAGGCGTCGTCCGGGTCGAGGCCACGCTGGCGCACCTGGTCGGCGAGCCAACGGGCGTCTTCCGGGAACAGGTCGAGCAGGGCGCGGTAGGTGGCGAAGGCGACGGCCTTTTCTTTGTTGGCGAGATTGCGCTCGGCGGGGGGGCGGCGCAGCTTGCCGCCGAGGCGCGTGCCGACTGCCTTATCGTCGTAGGCGGCCCAGGCGTCGAACATCGCCGTCACGACGACCGCCAGGAAGCGCGAGCCGACGGTGGGGCGCGGGCCGTTGCGGTCGTGCTCGCGGGCAGTGGCTTCGAGGGCGACGTCGAGCCAGTCGTAGGCCGCCGACCGCGCGCGGTACGGCACCCCCGGCTGCGCCTTCGTCGGCCGCTCCTGCCCGCCGCCGGACGCACCCGTAACGACCCCGAGGGCGGCGACGGCCCCGACAAGCAACCAGGCCGCGAACCGCACTCGACCGCTCATGAGTAAGGCCCTCACTCTCCAGGAAACCTGATCGGGCTCGCCACGCTTCTCGTTCCCAAGCTCCGCTTGGGAACGAGAAGCGGGCGCCTCTACGGCTTACTCGTCTCGCCGATGAGGAGCATGACCGCCTCGACGCGCGTGCCGGGGATGTCCTTGGCCTCGACGCTCTTATCGCTGTCCTTGGTCTTGGGCTTGGCCGCGGCGGGGCGCGTCGTCCCCGTCGTCTTCTTCTTGGGCAGATAGACCGTGACCATCGCGTCCTGGCGGATGTCGGCGACTTCGGCGGTGTAGCCGGGCAGTTTCTTGTCGGGTCCCTTGAAGCCGGCCAGTTCCTTCGACGTCGGCTTGCGCAACTTGCCCTTGTCGTCGAAGATCGGCGGCGGGTTGACGGTGCGGACCTTCATGTCCGGCCCGGCCTGGAACTCCATGCTGTGCGACTCCTCCTTCATCGTCACCGCGTTGTTCTGTTCCTGCAGAATGCGCCGGTTGAGGTCGGCGATGGTGGCGGCGTCCCGGTTGCGTGCCGCCTGGGCCAGCTGCGCCTGCATGTTGGCGATGTTGGTGAGGGCGCCGACGTTCGGCACGCCGTAGCGGGTGGTCACCGAGAGCGTGAAGTAGCGCTGCTCGGCCTGCCAGTGGACGAGCTTGCCGGTGATCTCGCCGCCGGTGACGAGCTTGTCGAGCGCTTCCTTCTTGTCCTTGGGCGCGTTCTTATCCTTATCGGCGGCCTTCTTCTCCTGGGCCGACAGCGCCGGCAGAAGCAGCACGGCGAGGACCAGTCCCAAACAACCATAAACGCGCGGCATGAAGAGTCTCCTCGTGGCGGGCGGTCGAAACCCCTTCCCCATCATCAGTCAGTCTATCTCGTCGAGCCGGGGCGGGCAAAGTGCAAAGTCACCCGGCCGCGCGTTCTCTTGTCAAGCGTCCCCGCGCGGCCGACAATGGCGCCGCCCCCTGGCCTCGTCTCTTGGAGGGACGCCGATGGACCCGACCACCGCCCCCGCCCTGCGCTCCTGGGTGGACGTCGCCCCGGAGTCGCACTTCCCGATCCAGAACCTCCCCTTCGGCATCTTCCGCCGCGCCGGCGAGGCGCCGCGCGCCGGCGTCGCGATCGGCGACTTCGTCCTCGACCTGGCGGCGCTGGAGGCCGCCGGGCTGCTCGACTCGCCGTCGTCGCGCGGCGTCTTCTCCCAAAGGTCGCTCAACGCCTTCATGGCGCTGGGCCGCCCCGCCTGGCGCGCGGCCCGCGCGACGATCAGCCGCCTCCTGCGCCACGACGAGCCGGCCTTGCGCGACAGCGCCGAACGGCGCCGCAAGGCCCTGATCCCGAAGGCCGACGTCGAAATGCTCCTGCCGGCGGAGATCGGCGACTACACCGACTTCTACTCGTCTCGAGAACACGCCACGAACGTCGGTGTCATGCTGCGCGGCCCGGACAACGCCCTGATGCCGAACTGGCTGCACCTGCCGGTCGCCTACCACGGCCGGGCGTCGTCGGTGGTCGTCAGCGGCACCGACCTGCGCCGGCCGCTGGGCCAGACGAAGGCCGACGACGCCACGGCGCCGACGTTCGGCCCGAGCCGCTCGCTCGACTTCGAACTGGAAATGGGCTTCTTCGTCGGTCCGGGAAATCGCCTCGGCGAGCCGATCCCCATCGCGGCGGCGCCGGAACACATCTTCGGCCTGGTGCTGGTGAACGACTGGAGCGCCCGCGACGTCCAGCGCTGGGAGTACCAGCCGCTCGGCCCGTTCCTGGCGAAGAACTTCGGCACGACGGTGTCGCCGTGGGTCGTGTCGCTCGACGCCCTGGAGCCATTCCGCTGTGCCGGCCCGCGCCAGGACCCGGAGCCGCTGCCGTACCTGCGCGGGCCGGGCGACGGGGCGTTCGACGTCCGCCTGGAAGTGCTGCTGCAAACGGCGACGCTGGACCGCGCGCACCGCGTCTGTGCGTCGAACTTGAAATACCTGTACTGGAACGTCTGCCAGCAGTTGGCGCACCACGCGGTGAACGGCTGCAACCTGCGGCCCGGCGACTTGTTGGCGTCGGGGACGATCAGCGGGCCGACGCCGGACTCTTACGGGAGTCTGCTGGAGTTGGCGTGGAAGGGGACGAAGCCGATCGAGTTGCCGAACGGCGAGCGGCGCGTGTTCTTGCAGGACGAGGACCGCGTGACGCTGACGGGGTGGTGCCAGGGCCAAGGGTATCGCGTCGGCTTCGGAGAGGCGACGGGGCGAATCCTGCCCGCACGCCCCATCTGACGCGAACGGAGATGGTAGGATCGGTGGAGAATTCCCATGAGGATTGCCGGCGAGCGAATCAAGCGGACGAGACTCATCCAGACCGAGCGATATGTCGTCGCGGTCGAGGTCGAGATGGTCATTTTTGGAGTGCGGCGGCTTGACGCCGCTTTGGTTATTGGCCGCGTCGCCCGAAGGATCACGGCTCTTATCCCAAGCGGCGTCAAGCCGCCGCACTCCAAATCCGCCCTCGCTGGCGCGTCGGGCGGGTGTCGAAAAAGTTCTGTCCGGGAGTCCTTATTACCCGAGGTCCGGCCACCCCGCCTTGTTGGAACACGACTCTCGCGAGATGTCCGACCCCGGCACCTCCCCGAACTTCTCCCGGTACAAGTGCCAGGACAGGTAGCACATGTCCTCGCACTCCAGGTCCATCAGCGCGACCGCCGGGTCGGCGTTCACCGCGTCGAAGTAGCCTTTGCCGGCGGCGACGATGAACCCGCGAGCGTAGAGGAAGCCGTCGTCGGACCCGTCCGTGTGTTCCTGGACTTCCGCGCGGTCGATGGCGTAGAGCTTGCGCTCCAGGATGCGGTCGAAGGCCAGTAACTCCTCGGCCGAAAGTCGCGCGAGATGCTCCCGCAAGGCCGGGATGACCTCCTCCAGCGCCTCGACCAGTTCCTCGGCCTTCTCCTCCGACAGCTTGCCCTCGGCGAGTTTCTGGCGGGCCTTGACCTTGCTGCCGGACGCTTGCCAGGCGGACTCGATGAGCGACCAGAAGCGACTGTCGTCCATGGGAATCCTCCTATTCGGAATTATGCCAGGTATAAAGGGCTTTACGGGCTCAACCGGATGCCAAGCAAGACGAGTTGCTCGCGCAGGCGCGGGGCATTCTCGTCGCTGACCGCCAGCGCCGTCGGCCCGAGCCGCTCCTCGATCAGCGCCCGCGTCTCCGGCCATTGCACCAGGCCGTCGGCCAACTCCGGCGTCGGGACGTGCAGCACCAGATGCCGGCGCAGTTCCGCCGGCGCGGCCTGCGCGGTGCCGAGCAGCAGCCGCGCCGCCGGCGACAGCGGACCGCCGGTACGCTGGCCGAACCACGTCTCCATCCCCGCGACCGTCAGACCGCTCTCGCGCGCCGCCGCCAGCGACGCCGGCGTCAGACGGTACTGTCGCCGCCCGTTCACCGCGGCGCGGTCGAGCGGCGCGGCGAAGCGCGGCAGTTCCGTCTCCAGCAACAAATCGGACCGCGCCAGGTCGATGCTCAGCGTCACGCCGTCCGCCTCGACGGTGACGCACTTCTCCGGCGGCAGGCCGTAGTCGCGCGTCCCCGTGAGACGGAAGTGCTTGAAGTCGATGGCGTCCTCGTGCGACACCAGGGCCAGGCGGTCCGCCAGGCGCAGCGCCGGCACGCCGCGCGCCAGCGCCTCGTTCAAGTCCTCCGCCGTGGCGAACTCCAGGAGCGCCGCCGACGGGTAGACGGTGATGCGGTCGCGCTTCTGCGCCCAGGTGCGCAGCGAATCGATCACCGGCGCCGGCACCGCCCGCGTGGCGTGCTGCTCCAGTGTGCCCAGGATCGTCTCGAACGTCAGGCCCGCTTCGAGGGCGCGGTAGACCGTCTCCGGTTGAAGCTGGAGCGTGCAGGCGGCGCCCAGCCCCTTCCAGGCGGCGAAGTGGGCCAGGCGCGCGACCAGCGCCGGCGTCAGCCCCTGGCGGTAGGCGAGGATTTCGAGGTTCGGCTGCACCAGCAGCGTCTGCGCGAAGGTCGGCGGCGGCGCCGGCATCTCGCCCTGGCCGAGCAGCCAGCGGCTCCACGGCGACAGGCGCACCCGCCACGCCCCCGCCTCGTCCTTGACGGCCTGCACGAGGCGCAGCGGGTGCAGCAGCCCCAGGAGGAAGGTATCGACCCAGCCGCGCGCCCGCGACGGCCGCGCGTCCTCGCCGGCCCAGTAAGGGTGATGCTGCCGCAGCCAGGCTTCGAGGTCGTCCGGCGCGGCCCAGGCGTCGGCGGGCAGGCGGGCCAGGAGGAGGAGCAGCAGCAGGTACGCCGACGGGTACGGATTGCCGGTCGTCTCGGCGGGGACGCGGAAGCCGTCGCGCGCGTCCCACGACTCCAGGCGTAACAGCGCCGCGACAAGCGACTCAAGGGCGCGGGCCAGGCCGTCTTCCCACGCGGCCGGCAGCGGGCCGGCGTGCAACTCGCCCTCGGCTTCGTGGAGGATGCCTTCCGCCTCGGCGAGAGCGACGGCCAGCAGCGCCGGGTCGGGCAGCTCGGCGAGAGCGTCCTGCGGCGGGGCGCTGAGGATGGGGTCTTGACGCAGCCGGTCGAGGTCGCGCTTGAAGAAGGTGCCACCCTGCGTCCGCCGCAGCGGCCCCGCCTTCACCTGCTGCCACAGCGCGGACAGCCGCAGCGGCCACTCCAGGCCGTCGGCCTCGTGGACCGGGCCGGCCGCCGGCGCCGTCGCGGAGCGCAATTCGGGCAGGCCGAGGTCTTCCCCGAGGGCGCGGGCGGCGACGGCTGGGTGGGCGAAGACGCTCAGGCCGACGCTGCCGGCCATGCCGACCCACTGCTCGAAGCTCTTCAGCTTCGCCGGCATGGCGCCCGGCAATACGGGGAAGAGGAGCCCGGCTTCGAGGAGGGAAAAGATCGGTTTCAGGCCGTCGGGCTGCCCGAGGGCGAGGGTCAGTTCGACGAGGTTGCCGAGGCGCCAGAGCGGCTGACGGGCGTGGGCGATCAGCGCGAGGAGTTGGCGCCCGGACGGTTCGAGGTCCTGCAGGCGGCGGTCGAGGACGGCGGGGTTATCGACGGCGGCGAGGGCGCGGTCGATCAACTCCTCGGCGGGCCACTGGTTGCGCGGCCGGACGAGGCGCCCCGTCACCTGGCGCAACAGCGGCTCGTCGTAGCGGGCGAGCGTCTGTCGGACTCGTTCGGACCAGGAGGCGGGGTCGGTAAGTGGCATCGGGTGTGGTGGCGCGGCCTCGCGTCAGCGGCTGACGACCTGCGGCGTGTGTCCCATCTTTTGGAGTTCTTGAACGACCGCGTCGGCGCGGCCGGGGCGGACGAGCAGGACGCGGTCGGTGAGGCGGCCGACGATGTCCTGCGACATCTTCTTGCGCGCCAGCAGCTCCTCGGCGAGGATGGCGTCCTCCGTCTGCACGAGACACACCCGCCGGTGCAGCTTCACCGGGAGGCGAGCGCCGGGGTTGGGTTTGTCATTGGTCATTCAGGCGCCTCCGAGCCGCTCGCGGCTTCGCACGGTTGCGAAGCCGCGAGCGGCTCAGCCGGTCATCCGCACCGGCGCGGCCACGTCGCCGCCGTCCATGATGTTGTAGCTATAACCCTGCTCCGTGAGGAACAGTTGCCGGTGGTGGGCGAAGTCCAGCTCGCGCGTGTCGCGCGTCACCAGCGTGTAGAAGTGGGCCGTCTCGCCGCCCGTCTTCGGCCGCAGGATGCGCCCCAGGCGCTGGGCCTCCTCCTGGCGGCTGCCAAACGTCCCCGACACCTGGATCAGCACGTTCGCGTCCGGCAGGTCGATGGCGAAGTTGCCGACCTTCGACAGGATCAGGTGGCGCTGCTCGCCCTTGCGGAAGCGGTCGTAAAGCTGGTCGCGCTCCCCCTGCGGCGTCTGCCCGGTGATGAGCGGCAGGTTGAAGCGTTTCTTCATCAAGCGCAGTTGCTTCAGATACTGGCCGATAATCAGCACGCGGCTGTCGCGGTAGCGGTGGAGCAGCTGTTCGACGACGTCTTCCTTCGCCGGGTTTTCGCTGGCGAGGCGGTATTTGTTGCGCCACTCGGCGACGGCGTAGTCCATGCGCAAGGGCTCCGGCAGGGCGACGCGCACCTCGGTGCAGGTCGCCTCGGCGATCCAGCCGCGCGTCTCCAGCTCGCGCCAGGGCACGTCGTACTTCTTCGGCCCGATGAGGCTGAAGACGTCGGCCTCGCGGCCGTCCTCGCGGATCAGCGTCGCCGTCAGGCCGAGGCGGCGCCGCGCCTGGATCTGCGCCGTCACGCGGAAGACCGGCGCCGGCAGCAGGTGGACCTCGTCGTAGACGATCAGGCCCCAGTCGCACTGGTCGAACAGCTTGAAGTGCGGGAACTCGTCGGTCTTGTCGTTGCGGTGCGTGAGGATCTGGTAGGTCGCCAGTGTCACCGGGGCGATGTTCTTCGTCTCGCCGGTGTACTCGGCGACCTGGTCTTCGGTGAGGTCGGTGCGCTCGAGGATCTCGCGCCGCCACTGCTTGACGGCGGTGATGCCGGTGGTGAGGACGAGCGTGGAGCGCCCCATGAGGGCCATCGCCGCGATGCCGACGATGGTCTTGCCGGCGCCGCAGGGCAGCACGATGACGCCGCTGCCGCCGCGCACGTCGCCGCCGGCGTAGAAGACGTCGGCGGCCTCGCGCTGGTAGTCGCGCACCTGGAACGGCAGGCCGGAGCGCGTCACCTGGCGCATGTGGATCGGCAGCGACGCGCCTTCGGTGTAGCCGGCGAGGTCTTCGGCGGGGTAGCCGACGCCGAGCAGCGCCTGCTTGACGACGCCGCGAAACTTCGGGTCGATGCGGAAGCTCACTGGGTCGAGGCGCTCGCCGAGGAACTCGCGTACCTTCGGCTGGCGGGCCAACTCTTCGAGGAGAGGCCGGTCGGTGCAGACGAGGCGGAGGAAGTCGCCGTCGCGTTCGAGCTTGACGCGGCCGTAGCGGCCGACCATCTCGGCGATGTCGGGCGCGAGGTTGGTCGGCAGCGGAAACTTGCTGTAGAGGCCGAGGACGTCGATCATCTCCGCGGCGGTCATGCCGGCGGCGGCGGCGTTCCAGAGCGACAGCGGCGTCAGGCGGTAGGTATGGATGTGTTCGGGGCTCTTCTCCAGTTCGGCGAAGGGGGCGAGGGCGTCGCGCGCGGCGGCATATTTCGGGTTGTCCACCTCGACCAGGATGGTGCGGTCGCCCTGGACGATGAAGGGGTTGGTCGCGTCGTAATGCATTCTGTTCCAAACCGTTAGGTTCGTGTCCCCTTCCCCCAGCGGGACGCAAAACGGCAGTGTAGTGCGTTCGCGGGAGGCGTGCAAGCCGAAGTCCACGGCGGCGGGAGAGGGGGCGACCTTGTCATTATAGGCGCCGGCCGCGGCCCGGCACGAGAGAAGGACAACGGCGAAAAAAGGGTACGGAATTGTGCCGGACTGCCCTTGACAAAGGCCGCCTCGTGCCGTCTCATCATGGGCATGGGGGACGCCAGTCGGACCAAGCGGGCGACCGCCCACGCGTTTCGCCATTCGTTCGCGACCCACCTGGTGGAGGCCGGCTACGACAGCCGAACGGTCCAGGAGCTTCTCGGCCAGGCGGACGTGAGTACGACGAGGATCTCCACGCACGTCCTGAACCGCGGCGGCCAGGCCGTTCGCAGTCCGCTGGACCGCCTCGGGGGAATTGGAAGCGCCGGCGCGCAATAGCACGGCGAGCGGCAGGGCCGAAAACGGCGCAAAAGGAAGTAGGGAAGAGATTTGCGCCGATAGATTCTCAAGTGTTCTCTTGCGCCGGGCGCAAGGTTTGTGCGTTAGGCTTGCGCCGGGCGCAGGCTAATAAGAAGTTCGGCGGCGCGAGTTGCCGCGGATCGGAGGAACCCATGTCTCGCCTCTGGCTGGTCACGGTCTGGGTCTTATGCGCCTGCGGCCTCGCAACCGCCCAAGACAAGGGGAAGAAGCTCGATGACTTCTTCCAGGCCAACGCGAAGTGGCAGGGCGAGTTGGTCTTCACCCTCCCCAAGAAGCGGACCCCGATCAAGGCCGAGTTCACCGTCACCGACCGTAGTGGGAATGTCTTCCGCGGGGTCCAGAAGAACGACGACGGGTTCCAGGCCGAGCTGCGCGGCACCCTGAAGAAGGACGGCTCCTTCACCTGGGAGTACGACAAGTTCATCCCGACCGAGCAGTTCCCGAATGAGCCCACGAACCTGAGGAAGATTCAGGCCACCAGCAAGCTGGCCAAGGGCAAGCTAAGGATTGACTTCAAGTGGCCCATGCCCAAGCCGAGTGACAACGTGGGCGGCTACTTCACGTTTGAAATAGATGAGTGAGGTCGTAAAACGCCGAACCAGGCGCTGCAGCCGACCGGGCCGCCCCTTGCTCGGAAAAGGGGACAGGCACTATGCCGTTGCAGTTTTCCGCCCGGACGGAAAAGGGGACGGGCACCTTTATTATCGCCTCTATTTCCCCTGTTGGTGGCGTGTCAGACGTCGGATGACCCGCTCTCGAAAATTCAAGGCATTATTAATGTGCCCGTCCCCTTTTCCTTTCATTATTAATGTGCCCGTCCCCTTTTCCTTTTCCCCTTTTCCTTTTCCCCTTTTCCTTTAGTCGTCCCCTTTTCCTTTCGTGAACGCTTACACTGATACACTGACTGCCGGCATAAAACCGGAGGACGAACGATGGATGAACAGAAACTTCTTGAACGCATCACGGTGAATCCGAACATCTTTGGTGGGAAGCCCATCATTCGCGGTCGTCGGCTCGCGGTCGAACATGTGCTGGGGATGCTTGCTGCCGGAGATACGCCAGAGATCCTGTTGCAGGGCTATCCCTGGCTGGAAAAGGAAGACATCCAGGCGTGCCTCACCTATGCCCGTCGACTGGTCGGTCATGAACGGATCGAGCCTCTCAAGATCGAGTCGGCCGCATGAAGGTACTGCTGGATACTTGCGTCTGGGGCGGAGCCAAGGCTGAACTTCAAGCAGCCAGCCATGACGTGTTGTGGACCGGGGATCTAGCGCAGGATCCGGGCGATGAAGACATTCTGGCTCAGGCGCACCGGGAGCAGCGTGTTCTTATCACCCTCGATAAGGACTTTGGCGAATTGGCGATCCGGCGCAACTTGCCGCATTGTGGCATCGTGCGCCTGGTCAACATCGCGGCGCGACAGCAAGGCGCTGTGTGCCAGCAGGTGTTGACGCAATATGGAGATGAATTGAAGCGGGCAGCCATCATTACGGTGGAGGCAGGCCGTGTGCGCATTCGACCGCCCGATGTAGCGGGGTCATAGAGAAGGAAAAGGGGACGGAAGGGAATGCCATTAAGTTAAGAGCTAGTCCGGAAAGGCCCTTCTCCCTATAACTGCTGGCACAGGCATCAGTTAAGGAGGATTCCGTCGTGTTCATGACCGGCTATCAGGACTCCGTCAAGGCGTTGTCTTACCGCAGGGATCTCACGCCCCGCCAAGGGGAGATTGTCAAACCTCTCCTCCACAGTTCCGACACCGGACGCCCTCTCGAATGGCCCCGCAAAGATATTCTCGACGGCAT
>JBBROG010000217.1:0-14969 GCA_038229635.1 Gemmatales bacterium | reverse complement strand
GATCCGGAAGGGTCATCAGCCGTTCCACCAAGTCACACGTCAGAGTGACCATAGGGAGTCCTTCCGTTCAGTCCGAAAAACCTTGAGAACCTGTTGCCCTAACTCCTTTAGTATATGGGTTTTGAAGTGCGTTTGCCGTGAGCGAACAGGTCCTTAACCGCGCGGGCGGGCGGGCTCGTAACCGTATCACTCGTCCTCGCCATCATCGGCTGCCGGCCGGCGTCACCCGGCGGGGGCGGTGCCCCGGCCCCCGCGCCCCGGGCGGAGGAGCCGGACGCCCCGAAGGATGCGGCGGTGGCCGACCCGGTGCTTCGGGAGGCTCGCGAGCAAGCCGACGCGACTCTTGGCGGACTGCTCGCCGGCAAGTACGACAACGACCCGAACCTGGCGCCCGTGGCGCGGAAGGTGAAGGGCTATCAGTCCTGCTCGATCAAGTCGCAGCAGATCGTCCGGGAAGGCGCGGCCGATTTCCGCGGGACACTAACCGGCCCGGCCGGCCGAGCGCGCTTCGACATGACGTTGGTCAAGCAGGCAAGTGGGCGGTCGGGACGTTCTCCGGCCCCAACCCGGAGTAGGTGCGAGGGCCTCTACGGTAAGCCGAGGTCTCAGTTCTCCGACCGCAGCCAGTTGTTCGGCATCGGCTTGCCGGTGAAGCGCATGATTTTCGTGTCGCTCGGCGCGACGGACATGACCACGGCCATGAGCCCGAGGCGCACGTCCTCGAAGTAGAACAGGTTGCCGAGCCGGCCGTTGAGCGTGAAGCCGCCGTGGATGAAGCCGTGCTCCGGCAGGCGCGTCAGCAGAAGGTTATCGACGCGCGCCGCCTTGCCGCGGAAGAGTTGCTGCCCCACCTGGTCGATGACGGCCTCCAGGAACGGGTCGTCGGCCCGGTCGCCCAGCGCGATGAACTCGGGGCTATCGCCGAAGTGGTCGAAGAAGTAGGTCAGCGGGTCGCTGAAGTTGGACGCCGTGGTCAGCTTGTCCTTCAGCGTCGCGAGCAGAGACAGGTCGAGCTTCATGGCCGTCCCTCGCTTCGGGGCCGCGGCCGGCGCCTCTCCGGTGTCAGCGGCGCCGCCGCCGGCGGAAATCACCGTCGCGGATCATACCAGAGGAGCCTCGCGCCTCGCCAGAGATTTCGGCGGCGCGCGACAAGGGTGCGTGAGCCGTTTCTGGTGGTTGGGCCTTTAGCCCCGTAAACGGGGCTCACGGAGGACTGTCAGAAACGACGCGCGCACCGCCCTTTCTTCTTCCCTCCCTCCTCACTGCCCGCGCGACGCCGTCCCGTTGCGGGACGACGCGATCGGCGCGCCGTCCGGCAGCGGTCGCCCCGCCACGACGAGGTCGCGCTCGTAGAGGTAGTCGCGCAGCCTCCGGTAGACGGGGAAGCTGTCCGCGTAGACCCAGAACGTCACCGCCGCGTGCTGCTTGTCGAGCCCATCGACGATTTGACGGAACTCCGAAGTCGGCTTCAGCGCCTCCGCCAACGTCTCGCCGCGCACCTCGGTCAGCGGCTCGACCCGCCAGGTCGTCACGCCGTAGCCGAAGTTCGCGTTCGGGTCCGGGGCGCCGCCCGCGAAGGCGTCGCGCTGACGTTCGACGACGTAGCGGAGTTGAAACGGCCCGGCCGGCCCGGCGACGTCGTCGACCTCCCAGGAGCGCTTCAGCGGCTCGGCCTTGTCGCGCAGGCCGCGCTTGACCTCCTCCAGCAGCGCCGCCACGTCGACGAAGGTGACGCGGCCGCGGCGGCACTCGAACATCAGCTCCTCGGCGTCGACCGGCTTGCTGACCGGCGTCCGGTAACGCAGTTCCTTCCGCGGCGGCGGCAGCTTCGCCAGGGCGTTCACCTCCTCGGTCAGGCGACGGGAGCGCTCGCGTAACTCGTCGAGGGAGGGCAGGGCCGCCAGCGCCGCCGTCTTGCCCGCGCCCTTGTCGCGTTCCAGGGCCGCCCGCTCGCCGGCGAGGGACTGACGCCGCGCCGTGAGGGCCTCGCGCTCGCGGCCCGCGTGGACGGCGATCTGGCGCGCCTCCTGCAAGTCGCGGAGTTGGCGGACCAGGGCGGCCTCGGCCTCGGCGAGTTGGCGGCGCTCCTCGTCCAGTTCGCCTTCGAGTGGGTCGGGCGCGCCGTCCGCCTCGGCGACCCCCTCCGACGTCGCCGACGGCGGTTCGAGATCCTTGAAGGCGTTGTAGGAGCGGGCGCCGACCCAGACGACGAGGATCAGGCGGATGATGATGCCGCAGACGTTGGCGACGACGTCGAGGAACGAGTCGAAGCTGAACGGGATTTCGCGCTTGCGGCGGCGCCGTCGGATCATGGCTCGGGTCCTCAGGGCGTTTCGACGTTCTGCCGCGTCAGCGGAATCCCGAGCGGCTCCAGGGCCGGGTAGGCGAGGTGATACGTCCGCAAAGCGTCGGGCCGCAGGAGGAAGCGGACCTGCGGCCGGTACGGCGGCTCGCCGGGGCGCACGCCGGCCTGGCGCCGGGCGATGGTCTGACGCACCGCCTGGAGCAGCGGGCTCTCGCTACCCGGCGGATTCGCCAGGGACGCGAGGGGGAACTTCTGGCCCGCCGGCTTCAGGACGACGCCGTCCGCGAGGCACTCGATAGGAATAACCCAATCGCGATTGCCGAGGTAGCGAACCCGCCGCGGCGCGGCCGACTCCCGCCGCTTTTCCCCCGGCAGAGGCGCCAGGCCGGGCGCCCCTCCCTCCGCGGGGTCGCCCGGCTCTCCTTCGCCCGACCCGCCGCCTTGCGCGGGGCGTTCCCCGTTCCCGGTCGCGGCACCCGCCGAGCCTCGTGGGCTCGCCTCGCCGGCCGCCTTCTCCCACGGCAGCGGCGGCAGCCCGCCTCCGGAGCCCGAGGACGCGGGCGCCGTCCCGCCCGGCGGCGCGGCGGTTCCCGGCATACGGCCATCGACGTTCTCGACGCCGCCCCGCGCGGCTGCGGTCCCGCTCTCGGTGCCCGTCGCGCCTGGGCCTCCCTCTCCCGTTCCGCCGGAAGACGTACCCGCTCCCGAAACACCGGAGGGACGGGACGACGACGGACTTCCCCTCGTGATGCCGGCCTCGGGCGCGACTTCTCCCTGCAGGGGCGGAAGCGCTCCCTCACCGCCCCGCGTCGCTCTCGCATGTGTCACGCCGTCGCCGGGGCTCAGCCCGGACACCTTGCGCGTCGGCGCCGACGGCCCGCCCGGCTCGACGACGAGCTTTTCCGCCTTCATCCACGGCTGCGCGGGCGCCGCCTCGTCGCTCTCAGGGAAGTCGAGCAGCCAGGAAACGTCGACGAATTCGTAGCCGAAATCGATCTCCATTCCCTTCAGTGCCGCCAGCGCCTCGTAATAGAGACTGATGCCGTCCGGCCGCACGAGCATCATCAGGTAGGGGTGGGGGTCGGGTTTGCCGCCCGAGGCGAGGACGATTTCCCGCTGACGAGCCGTCCGCCGCTCGACCTCTTGCCGGACGACGTCCCCCGACAGTCCCGGCCCGCGCACGGACAGCCTGTCGGGGTGGAAGACGAGGCCGTTGGCCGTGCATTCGAGGTAGAGCGGCCGCCGGTTGTCGCCGCGCCGGCCCTTGTACGGGACGACGGAGAAGGTGCGCGCGTCGCGCTGCCGCGCCGCCTTCAGGGCGACGAGCGCGTCTTCCAGCCCGCGCAACTGCGTCGTGACGCGATTCACCTCCGCCCGCGCCGCCGCGCCCATCTGGCGCAGTTTGCCGGTCCCGGCGCGCCCGACGACGATCTCCTTCTCGGTCCGCTCCAGCTCCTCGCGCTCGCCGAGCAGCAGCCGAGCCAGCGCGGCGGCGCGGCCGCGCTCCTCGTCGGCTTCTTTCGCGGTCGCCGATTGCTTCTGAACCAACTCGCCGGCACGGCTCCGCAGGTCGTCGCGCCGGCTCGCGCTCTGCTGACGGCGCTCCTGACGCACACGCTCGCGCTCCTCCGCGGCGTGCCGCGCCGTCTCGCGCTCTTCCTGCCGTGCCCGCACCGTCTGCAACGCCTTCGCGTGGGCGACGACCTTGGCGCGGCGGTCGAGGACGAGGAGCAGCAGGATGAGCGACCCCATCGCGCAGAGCAGCACGGCGAGGAACGGGAACGTCGATACTTCGAGCCGATGCCGGCGCCGTCTCATGCCGCCACCCCCGGCCGCTTGACCGCCGGGAAAGTGCTCCCGGCGGCGCGAGCCGTCAGCAAGTGGACCGCCGCCGTCAGGCTGTGGACCGCCTCCTCGAACGCCCCGGCGCCGCTCAGCGCTTGCAGGTTGTTGGCGAGCGTCTCTTGCAGACGAATGAGATGCCGTTCGTCCTCGTGCAGCCGCGCCAGGACCGCCGCCTGGGCGTGAACGCCTTCCGCGGTATGCGTCAAGGCCGCCTGCTGCCGTCCGAGCGCCGTCACCGCCTCGGCGACCAGTTCCATGAGGCCGGCCGCCTGCGCCGCCGCCTGCTTCTCCAGACCGGCGAGGCGTTCGCCGTGCGCGTACAGCGTGCGGTCGAGGGCCGCTTCCAGCGCCGCCGTCAGCCGCTGCGCCTGCTGCCCTTCCACGGCGGCGCGGCGGCGGTCGATCTCCTCCAGCGCCTTCGCCCAGACCGCGGCCTGTCGCTCGACGAGCTGTTGCGCCGCTTCCAGCACGGCCGTCGCGCTCGCCTGCACCACTTCGGCGACGCCGCTCGCCTCGGCGCCGGCGCGACGGAAGCGGTGCGCCAGGTGCCGCGCGGCGTAGCGATCGACCTCTTCGAGAACGCTCCCCTCCAGGCGCTCGACGCAGTAAGTGAGGAACATCGTCAGCATCGTCAGGCCGAGAGCGAGGGCGGTCGAGTCGAAGGCGAGGGCGAGGCCGTCCGTCACCGAATTGAGGTCCTGTTCGAGCCGCTCGGGCGTGACGCCGGAGATGGCGCCCGTGATGCCGAGGACGGTGCCGAGAAAGCCGAGAATCGGGATCGCCCAAGTGATGAAGCGGATCAGGGCGTAGCTGCCTTCGAGGGCGTCGCGGTCGGCGTCGGCGAGGTCGCGCATCTGGTCGTCCAACTCGGCGGCGGAGCCGCGCCGGCCGAGGAAGTCGAGGACGCCGGCGACGCGGTTGACGAGCGACGTGTCCCGCAACCGCCCCGGCAGTCGCGTCACCCCGGCGAGCAGCTTTGTCGCTTCGCCGACGGGCAGCGGCTTACCGTCCCACGGCGGCAGGACCTCGGCGCGGCAGGCGCGGCGCTCGCGCGGGCCGAGCCACAGCTTCGCCCCCAGCGCCCCGAGGGCGACGCAGAACATGACGACTTCGACGCACTCGACGGTGTGGCTCAGGTAGCGCGCGACCGGCGACGCGCGCAGCGGCCCGAAGTGGACCAGCGCCAGGATTCCGGCGGCGAGCGGCAGGCCGACGAGGAACGCCGCCGCGGTGGTGAGCGAGCGGCGCGGGCGCGCGCCCTCGGGAGCCGGAGACGTCGGCGCGGCGGTCATGGGTCACTCCTCGGACGCAGGGGTCCAACGGTATTTGTCGTCGGGCGAGGGAGGCGGAGTGTAGCGATTCCTCCGCCGGCGTCGAGGCGAAAGAATCGGCGCGGGCGACGGCGCAAAGGCGCGAAGAGAAAGAGGTGAGGAAGACGACGGCTTGACGTCTTTCGCGGATTGTTGGGGAAAATGCCGGCCGTGCAAGCGACCAGGAGCCGCCAGCAAACGGGGCGCTTTTCGAGGTACTTCCCGTTCCCGTAGGACGGATTTCCAATCCGTCGGGCCTTTCAAGAACGGATGGGAAATCCGTCCTACGAAAACGGCACTACTTATTGCTTCGCGGACCCTTACTTCCCTACCACCAGGATCACGAACGAATTCGGCTCCGGCTGGGGCCGGCCGCCCGCCGCCGGCTTCATGGTTGCCGTGGCCAGCAGGATGTTGTGCGTCTTCGTGTCCAGCGCACAGGTGCGGGCGCCGGTTTGTGTCTTCACGTCGGCCAGCACGCTGTACTTGCCCCCCTTCTCTCCCACCACCGTCAGCGTGCCGTCGCCGTTGGAACTGAACGCCAGAGTCCGGTCCGCGTCGTAGACGCAGTAGTCGGTCCCCTTGCCGATCGCCGGCGTGGCCAGGATCTTGCCGCTCCCGGCGTCCATGACGACCATATGCTGGCTGTGACAGCTGCAGAACAGAAGCCGCTTGGAGCGGTCCATGGAGAGGCCGACCGGCTCCTTGGCGGGGGCCACCGGCCAGCGGTTCGTCACGCTCAGCTTCTTCGCGTCGATGGCGACGATCTCGTCCTTGTCTTCCAGGTTGACGTAAATCATCCCCTTCTCGTCGGCGACGGCGCTCTCCGGTTTTCCCCCGAGCGCGACCGTGCCGTCGACCTTGCCGGTCTCGGCGGACACGGCCGTCGCGTCTTTGCCCCGGCCGTTGAACGTGAAGACGCGGTCCGAGGCCGGGTCGTACAGGATCCCGTCGGGTCCGGTGCCGACCTTGACCCGCGACTTCTCCGCGAGCGTTTTCAGGTCGAACACCGTGACCGTGTTGTCGCCGCCGTTGCTCGTGAAGCCCTGGTTGCGCTTCGCGTCCAGGGCGATGCCGTGGACGCCCGGCGTGTTGGCGATCTCGCCGACGAGCTTGCCCTCGTCCACGTCCACCACCTGGACGCGGGTGGCGCGGGAGATGTACAGGCGGCGGGAGGCGGAATCCATCGTCAGGTAATCCCAGCGGCCCTCTCCTCCCGGCTTAATCGTTTTCAGGACGTGATACCCCGACGCCGCGGGCTCGCCGGCAGTACCGTAGCCGCACAGGACCAGCGGGAGCAGCGCCAGAGGCGCCCAGCGACAGGTGCGAGTCATGAGCCAACCTTTCGTGCAAGGACACGCGATGGGGCGAAAAACGACGTATGTGCCTCGGTTTCCAGGCCTGCTCTCTGACCGGGCCGTTACTATACCACGCCGGCCCACCGACCGCACCTCGGATTGTCGGGAAAAATCCCGCAAGACCGGGCGGGGTGCGGCAACTATTCTCTCAATCATGATCGACTGGGCGTCCACACTGGCCGTACACGATCGCTGGCTGCGCACCGTGGTGCTCGCCCGACTGGGCGAGCGACAGGCGGTGGACGAGGTCATGCAGGAGGTCGCGCTGGCGGCGGTCGCCCAGCGGGCGCCGCTGAACGACCCGGCCCGCGTCGGGGCTTGGCTCTATCGGCTCGCGGTGCGGCAAGTGCTGCTCCACCGCCGCCGGTGTGGAAGACAGCGAAGGCTCCTCGGCGGCTATGCCGGAAGACGTCGCGACGACGCGCCCGCCCCGGACCCGCTCGATGGGCTGCTCCAGGACGAGCGGGACGGCCTGGTCCGCAAGGCGCTCGGGCGGCTCCCCCGGCGGGACGCCGAGATCCTTCTGCTGAAGTACACCGAAGACTGGAGCTACCGGGAGTTGGCCGCCCACCTGGGAGTGAGCGAGAGCGCCGTCGAGGCCCGGCTGCACCGGGCGCGGCAACGGCTCCGCGAGGCGATGATCCGCACGCGCGCGATCGAGGTGCTGGAATGAACATGCCACGGGAGAACGACGAATCCCCCGGTCGCGCGGACGACCGCCTGATCGACCGCCTTGTGGACGGGGAACTCCCCGACGTCGAGCGCCGTCAGCTACTCCTCCGACTCGAGACGGAGCCCGACGGCTGGCGGCGGTGCGCGCTGGCGTTCCTGGAAGCTCAGACCTGGCGCGAGGCACTCGGCACGATCGCGGCCCCGGCCGGCGCGGCGATACGGCCGGCGGATTTTGGCGCTATGAAAAGCAAGAAAAGCAATGTTTGGCGTCCCGCCGCGCGGCTGGCCGCGCTGGCGGCCGGGCTCGCCGCGGCGTTCGCGCTGGGCCGGGCGTGGCACGGCGGGTCTGTGCCGAACGCGCCCGGCACTCCCGTCGCGAAAAGAGAGACGCCCGCCGAACCGGCCCCGCCCGAGCCGGTTGACGTCGCCTCCGGAGAGGCGCGTCCCGCCGGGCCGGGTGAGCCGAACGCCCTGATCGACCCGGTGGTCAAGCGCTGGGAGCAGAAGGGCTATCGCGCCGAGAGACAGAAGCGCGTGGTTTCGGTGGAACTGAAAGACGGCCGCAAACTGAGCGTACCCATCAACGAGGTCCGGCTCCAGTACGTCGGCGACCGCACATACTGACCGGGAAGTCGTTTCTCACGAAAGGGTGATACGATGAGTCGTTTTATCGGCAGTAAGAGGGGCGTCGTTTTCGCCGCCCTGGTCGGCACGTCGCTCCTCGCGGCGAGCCCGGTCCGGGCACAAAGCAACGCGGCGCAAAGGGTCGGCGCGGTGACCCAAGTGCCCGCGGGCGCTGACGCCAAGGAGGAAAAAACGCTCCGGGCCGTGGACGCGCACGATCTCCGCCGGATCGCCGCGGGCGCCCTCGACGTCGGCACCAACAAGCTGATCGCCAACGGCGACGACATCTGGGTGGACGTCACCAATTCGAATCTGGATAACCTCCTTGTCGCCCGACTCGTCGATCCGACGGACGGGCTTCTCGGCGCGACGCTCCAGCCGGTCGGCGACGTGCTGCGGGCGCAACTCGATATCCCCGCCGGGCAAGGTCTGCTGGTCGCTTCCCTGCGGGGCGACGGCCCGAGCGCGCAGGCGGGCGTGCTGCAAAACGACATCCTGCTGTCGCTCGCCGACAAGCCGCTGGCGTCCGCCGACGACCTGACCAAGCAGCTCAAGGCCGCCGGCGAGGCGCCCGCGTCGCTGAAGCTCCTCCGCGCGGGCAAGCCGGTCGCGCTGCAGGTTCGCCCGGTCTACCGCGTGACCCTCGGCCCGGTCGAACAGAAGAAGACCGAATACTTCATCGGCGTCTCCATCGATTCGGCCGACGACGCCCTCCGCTCCCAGCTCGGTTTGCCGGCCGGCCGGGGCGTGGTCGTCACCGACGTGGTCGCCGGCAGCCCCGCCGAAAAGGCCGGGGTGAAGAAGTACGACATCGTGGTCGAGCTGGCCGGCAAGCCGATCGACAGCCCCGAAACCCTGTCGGCGCAGGTCCAGGCCAACCAGGAAAAGGGCGTCAAACTCATTCTTCTGCGCGGCGGCAAGTCGATGACGATCCCGATCGCGGGCGCGGTGAGGAAGGTGGAGGCCAGCCCGCCCTCGGCGGAGGCCTTCGGTCGATACTTGACGCTTCGTGACCAGAATGGGTACACAGCGCTCGTCAACTCCAATGTCCTTTCTGATCGGTTGGCGTGGTCGGCGGCCGGCGGCGACGACCTCCGACCGCGGCTGGATCACCTCGAGAAGGAACTGAAAGCCCTCCGCGCGGCGGTGGAGAAGCTTAACGAGACCCTCAAGGCCGGCAAGGCGACGAAGGGCGACTGATCCCGAGTCGAAAAAGGCGCCTTTCCTGTCCGGGGGCGCGAGTACGCGACCCCCGGACGCCTGGCGAACGGTTCCCTCGGGGGGGACAAACTCATGAAGATCGCAAAGTTCACACGTTCTTTGCGGTGCTGAGTTCCGGCGCTCGGTCGCCCTTCCGGCTCGCGTGGTCTGCCCATGCCCCAGGCGACGGGACGCCCCCGGGTTCGCACAGCACCGTCACATCGGCATTCCGCGGGTTCTCCGCCACTCGCCGCCTTCCCTCAAGCCGCCGCGCGATCGCCGACGGCTGGCCCCATCAAGTCGTCAAGTAAGTCCAGAGTCCGCTCCGTCGCCCCCTGCTGCCGCGTCACGAACGCCCGCGCCGCCTCGCCCATCCTCTCGCGCTCGCTCTTATCCGCGAGGAGACGCCGGACCTCGGCCTCCAGCGCCGCCGCGTCGGCCACTTGGACCGCGCCGCCGCACTCCGCCAGCCGCGTCGCCGCGTCGCGGAAGTTCCAGACGTGCGGGCCGAACAGCACCGCACACCCGTAAGCCGCCGGCTCGATCATGTTCTGCCCGCCGCGCTTGCCGTCGAGACTGCCGCCGACGAACGCCACGTCCGCCAGGCCCCACACGGCGCCCAACTCGCCGATGGTGTCGACGAGGACAATCGGAGTACTGAGTACTGAGTACTCAGTACTCCGACGCGCGAACGACTCGCCGGAGCGCTTCAGCAGGTCCGCGACCTCCTCGAAGCGGTCCTTCTGGCGCGGCACGACGATGAGGCGCAACTTCGGGAAGTCGATTCGCAAGCGCCGAAAGACGTCCAGTGCGATCTCTTCCTCCGGCGCCTGCGTGCTGCCGGCGACCCACACGAGGTCGTCCGGGGCGACGCCGAAGAGGCGGCGCAACTCCCGCGCCTTCGCGTTGGCTCGGTCGGCGCTGACGCCGTCGTACTTCACCGAGCCGGTGACGCGGACCGCCCTGGCGCCGAGGCGGCGCAGGTGGTCGGCGTACTCCTCCGTCTGCGCGGCGAAGAGCGTCACTTTGCCGATCAGCTTTCGCGCCAAAATTCCGAGGCGGGCGTAAGTGCGGAAGCTGCGCGGGCTCAGCCGCGCGTTGATGACGGCGACGGGGATTTGTTTTTTCTCCGCGGCGAGGAGGAAGTTCGGCCACAGCTCGCTCTCGGCGAGGACCATGAGGCTCGGCCGCACGCGCCGCAGGGCGCGCCGAACCGCCCACGAGAAGTCGAGCGGCCACGCGAAAACGGGCAGGCCGGGGAAGTGCTTGCGCACCTCGTCGAGGCCGGTGTCGGTCGTCGACGACAGAACGCATTGCCAGTCGGGGTGACGCGCCCGCAAGGCGGCGACGACCTGGCGCAGCAGGTGGACCTCGCCGACGCTGACGCCGTGGAACCAGACGCACGGGGCGTCGCCGGCACGGGCGAGGGCCGCGCCGGTGAGCTTAGCCCACAGGCCGCGGCGGTACTTGCCGGTCGTCAGCGCTTTGTAGACCAGCCAGGGGGAAAGGACGGCCAGGGCGACCAAATAGGCGAGATCGAGGAGGAACGTCATGGGACATCCTGTCCGGCTGACGAGCCGCTTGCGGCTTCGCACATGCGAAGCCGCAAGCGGCTCAGCCCGCCTGCTGCTTCATGTGACAATTTTTATACTTTTTCCCGCTGCCGCACGGGCACGGGTCGTTGCGGCCGACCTTGTCGCCGCGGTTGCGGATCGGCTCCGGCTTCTTGTCGCCGCCGCCCGCGTTCGTCATCGTGCCGTCGTCCGGCGCCTCCATCGGCCGCGGCGCCGCCTCCTTCACCGCCGACGAGATCTGCCACACCGACTCCTGGAAGTCCTCCGCCTCCTCCATCTTGAAGACGCTGTCGGTCACCTTGTCGTTGACCCCCTCCCACATCGCGCGGAATTCCTTCATGCCCTCGCGCTTGTACTCCAGCTTCGGGTCCATCTGGCCCATGCCGCGCAGGCCGATGCCCGAACGGAGATGGTCCATCTGGTACAGGTGGTTCTTCCACGAAGCGTCCAGCGTCGACAGCAGCAGGCTCCGCTCCATCGTCCGCATCTCCGGGCGGTAGCGGGCGTCGAAGGCGTTCCACAACACTTGCCGCGCCCGGTCGCTGCTCACGCCGCTCAGGGCGGTCTCCGGCACCTCGACGCCGAGCGTCGCCTTCGTCCACTCGGCCAATTCCCTGGCGTCGCCGGCTTCCGACAGCTTCGTGCCGCTGAACGCCTCCTCGACCTGCGCGTCGATCTGCTCCTCGTCCGCCTTGGGGTACGCCGCCCGGTTCGCCTCCAGCAGCCACTCGGCGAGGCGCGAGCGCGACTCGGTGCGGAACGTCTCCTCGGTCAGGGTCGCGGCGGGGAAGCGTTCCCTCGCCCACAGGTACAGCCCCTCGCGGTCGTACTTCGAGCCGCCGCCCGGCGCCCGGTTGCTCTCCGACATGAAGCGGGCCATGCCGACCTTCACCGGGAACTCGACCTCCTTCTGCCGATAGAGCGCCATCACCTGCCCGTGAACGAGCGTTTTCAGGTCGGCCTCGGTCTTGCCTTCCAGCTCCTTCGGCTCGATCTTCAGGCCGAACTTCGCCCGCGCCCAGTCGCACAAGGACTTCAGGCCCCACTCGCCGCCCAGGAACACTTCGCCGCCAGACAGGTCGACGTCCTGCACCGCCTTATGCGCCTCCTCGATCAGGTACGTCGACAGGTTCTCCTTGCCCAGTTGCCGCAGCTGGCGGTCGGTCGTCTTCATGGCCCAGCGCTTGTTGACCATGTCGCTGAGCGCCTTCCAGTTCCACTCCTTCGCGTCCTCGGAGCCGAGGTTCTCCTCCAAAGCCTCTTCGACTTGGGTGTGGATCTGCCGCAGCGCCTTGTCGTGCGCCGCCTTCTCGGCCTCGGTGAAGGAGCAGCGGGCGAACTCGCCGCCGTCGAACTCGACGCCGAGGCGGTTGGCGGCGAACTCGGCGAAGCTGGCGGCGCCGTAGTCTTCGTCGGTGAAGCGCTCCACCGCCAGGCTCACCTGACTGTCGATCATCTCCAGCAGCCGCACCTTCGGGTTGGCGCCTTCGAGGATGTCCTGGCGGAAGCCGTAGACGCTCTTGCGCTGCTGGTCCATCACCTCGTCGTACTCGAGGAGGTTCTTGCGGATGTCGAAGTTGTACTCCTCGCGCTTCTTCTGGGCGGCCTGGATGCGCCGCGACACCATCGAGCTTTCGATGGCCTGGTCCTCCTCCATGCCGAGGCGCGTGAGGATGCCGGCCACCCACTCGCCGGCGAAGATGCGCATCAGATCGTCCTGCAGCGACAGGTAGAAGCGCGACGACCCCGGGTCGCCCTGGCGGCCGGCGCGGCCGCGCAACTGGTTGTCGATGCGCCGCGCCTCGTGCCGCTCCGTGCCGACGATGTGCAGCCCGCTCATCTCGGCGACTTTACGCCCCTCCTCCCTCATCTTCTCCTTCGACTCGATCTCGTCGACGACCGCCTTCCACTCGTCCTCGGGGACGTCGAGGCGCGTGGCGTACTTGTTCTTGAGGCGCGCCCAGGCGAGCGTCTCGGGGTTGCCGCCGAGGATGATGTCGGTGCCGCGGCCGGCCATGTTCGTCGCGATGGTGACGGCGCCGATGCGGCCGGCCTGGGCGACGATCTCGGCCTCGCGCTGGGCGTGCTCGGGCAGGGCGTTGAGCAGCTCGTGCTTGATGCCGCGGCGCTTGAGCAGCTCGCTGATCTTGATCGAGCGGTCGACGTCGACGGTGCCGATGAGGATCGGCCGCCCCTGCTTGTGGACCTCGGAAACCTCCTCCAGCACCGCCTTCCACTTCTCCTTCTCGGTGCGGAAGATCACGTCGGGGTGGTTGACGCGGATCAGCGCGCGGTTGGTCGGAATGGCGATGACGTCGAGCTTGTAAATCTTCCAAAACTCGTCGGCCTCGGTCATGGCCGTGCCGGTCATGCCGGCGAGCTTCTTGTAGAGCTTGAAGAAATTCTGGATGGTGACGGTCGCGAGGGTCTGCGTCTCCTCCTTGATCTTGACGCCGTCGCGGGCGTGCTTGGCCTCGACGGCCTGGTGCAGGCCGTCGGACCACTGGCGGCCGACCATTAAACGCCCCGTGAACTCGTCGATGATGATGATCGACATTTCGCCCGTCTCGGGGTGGCGCATGACGGCGTAGCGCTTGTCCTTGTGGTAGAGGTGGTGCGCCTTGAGGGCGTTGTCGATGAGGTGCGGCCACTCCATGTTGCCGGCGGTGTAGAAGCTCTCGACGCCGGCCAGCTCCTCGGCGAGGCGGATGCCCTCGTCGGTCAGGTGGCAGGTGTGCTCCTTCTCCTTGACCTCGAAGTACCGGCCCGGCTCCTTCTTCTGCATGTCGGTGAGCTGGGCCGCGATCTCGTTGGACTTGGCGTAGCGGCGCACGTCGCTGAAGGCGGGGCCGCTGATGATGAGCGGCGTTCTCGCCTCGTCGATGAGGATGTTATCGACCTCGTCGATGATGGCGTAGTTGAGCGCCTTCTGGCACTGCTGCATCCACGGCGGGAAGTGGTCGTCGGCCCAGCGCGCCGCCTTCATGTTGTCGCGCAGGTAGTCGAAGCCGAACTCGCTGTTGGTGCCGTAGGTGATGTCGGCATCGTAAGCCTTGCGGCGCTCGACCGGGTCCATGTCGGACTGGATGAAGCCGGCGCTGATGCCGACGGCGCGGTAGATCGGCAGCATCCACTCGCAGTCGCGGCGGGCGAGGTAGTCGTTGACGGTGATGACGTGGACGCCCTTGCCCGCCAGGGCGTTGAGGACGGCCGGGAGCGTGGCGACAAGGGTCTTGCCCTCGCCGGTGACCATCTCGGCGATGTTGCCGCGGTGCAGGACGACGCCGCCGAGCATCTGCGTGTCGAAGTGCCGCATGTTCTTGGTGCGGCGGCCGGCCTCGCGCGTGGCGGCGAACGCCTCGGGCAAGAGGTCGTCGAGCGCGGCCCCCTGGCGCAAGCGCTCGCGCAGGCGCGGGGCGGTCTGGCGCAGCTCGTCGTCGGAGAGCGCCTGCGTCTTGGGCTCCAGCTCGTTGATCTGGGCGAGGAGCGAGCCGGGCGTGACGGTGTACGGGTTGGTCGGGTCGCTGGCGCGGACGTAGCCGAGCTTGCGGACGTAGCGGTCGGTGCTGGAACCGAGGACGCGGGTGAGGAGGCGCGAAACCCCCTCGGAGACGGCGCTGAGGCCGTCGCCGAGCTTTTCCCAGAAGCCCACGTCCATCGACGTCGTCGTATCAGTGGCCATCGTGCCGAAGCCTCCACGGCGGGATTGTCCTGACGAAGCCCGAAGCGCGAGCGCGAGAGCCGGGCCGTCCGGCGGCGGTACACCTTCAATACGTCAGTCTAAGGAAGGAGGGCGAAAAGGGTCAATACGGAACGACCGTGGGGGCTCCTCCCGATTTTGGCAAAGCCGGGGTGCGCGTCGTCGTTCCTGGGGTGCGCGGGTACGCGCCGCCCGGCGTCACGTTCCGGGGGTGCGCGAGTACGCGACCCCCGGCGTCACGTTCCGGGGGTGCGCGAGTACGCGACCCCCGGCGTCACGTTCCGGGGGTGCGCGAGTACGCGACCCCCGGCGTCACGTTCCGGGGGTGCGCGAGTACGCGACCCCCGGCTGGGATATGTAACCCCTTCGGGGCAGGGCTTC
>JBBROG010000216.1:0-14996 GCA_038229635.1 Gemmatales bacterium | reverse complement strand
GTTTTCGGCATGTCCCGCCTCGGCCACGGCGAGGCCCGACTGACAGTGGACGTTAGTTCACATGATCTGTTGCCGCAAAGCCTTTGATACCTTGGGTTTACAACCATGTTGGAAGCCCTGCCCCGAAGGGGTTACATCACAAAGCCGGGGGTCGCGCAGCGCACCCCCGGACTACTACCGCGAGGCGCCTACTTCTTCAGGTTCCAGCAGGCGAGGCGTTTGCCGTCGCGCGCGTACAGCCTCCCGTCGGCCAGCGCGATCTCGGCGCGGCACGGCGGACTTGTCAGCACCCGCGCCCGGCCCTTCTCGCGGTAGCCCTCCGGCGTCGCCTCGAGCAACATCAAGTCCCCGTCTTCCTTCAGCGCAATCAGCCGCCCCTCCGCCAGCAGCAGCGACGCGCAGCCGAAGCCGTCGCGAGTCCACTTCACGCGCCCCGTCTTCCACTCGACGCAGCGCAGCCGCGCGCCCTCCTCCTGCCGCCCGTCGATTCCGTACAGGTAGCCGTCGCGGCGCACGCTCGTGTTGTAGTGGTTCGACAGGATGCGGTCGCCCTGCCACACCTCGTCGACGCCGTCCTTGCGGACGCGCAGCAGCACGGCCCCGGCCCCGTAGGAGGCGGAGAGAAAAACCGTGTCCTCGACGACGAGCGGCGTCGCGGCGTTGACCGAGGCGTTCATGCGCGCCCGCCAGCGCTTGGTTGAGCGCACCGTCCCGTTCTTCGGGTCGAGGTCGACGAAGCCCTCGCGCGTCAAGAAGAAGACGTGGCGCACGCCGGCGACGGTCGCCGCCACGGGGGACGAGTAGCTGGCTTCCTGGTCGGTCGCCTTCCAGACTTCCTTGCCGCTGTCCTTGTCGAAGGCGACGATGCCGGCTCCCCTGGCCCCGACGTTCACCAGCACAAGGTTGCCTTCGACGAGCGGCGAGGTGCCGACGCCGAAGAACCCGGCGCGCATTTCGTAGTCGTCGGGCAGCGATTTCTCCCAGACCTTCTTGCCGTCGGCGAGGTCAAGGCAGTGCAAACGGCCCTCGGCGCCGAGGCTGTAGACGCGGCCGCCGGCGAGGGTCGGTGTCGCGCGCGGGCCGTCGCCCTTGCCGAGGCCGTCGGTGTACGTCGTCGGGTAGGCGAATTTCCAGCGCTCCTTGCCCGTGGCGGCGTCGAACGCCTCGACGACCTCGTTGTTGCCGACCCGGTGGAAGAGGACGAGGGTGCCGCCGGCGACGACGGGTCCGCCGTAGCCCTCGCCGACCTCCCGCTGCCACAGGAGCGGCGGGCCGGTGCCGTTCCAGGAGGCGAGCAGGCCGGTTTCGGCCGAGACGGCGTCGCGCGTCGGGCCGAGGAGCTGCGGCCAGTCGGCGGCGACGGCCGGCCGGAAGCCCAAGAGCAACGCGAAGACGGGGAGGAAATGGAGGCGCATGGCGGGACTCGGCTCCTGCGACGGGCTACGAGAGAGCCTACACGCCGGCGCGGCGGCCCGCTACTCCTTGCGGGGCGATCTCGCGATCCTATAATGGCCTGCCGGGAGCCGAGGGCGATCCTTGTCGAGCGGTTGCAACGACGTGATCCACTACCGCACTTTCCGCAACGACGACCCGCCCGCCCTCGCCCGGGTCTGGAACGAAGCTCTCACCGGCCGCGGCGCCGTCGGCCTGCCTACCCCGTCCGCCCTCGAAGAATTCGTCTTCGCCAAGCCTTACTTCGACCCCGCCGGCCTCGTCGTCGCCCTCGACGAAGGGACGGCCGTCGGCTTCGCCCACGCCGGCTTCGGCCCCGACGAGCGCGAGGCCGCCGTGTCGACTCAGACCGGCGTCGTCTGCGTCGTGGCGGTGCGGCCGGCGCACCAGCGGCGCGGCGTCGGCACCGAACTGCTGCGCCGCTGCGAGGCGTACCTGACGGGGCGCGGCGCCACGACGGTCTTCGCCGGCCCGATGCGGCCGCTGAATCCCTTTTACCTCGGCCTTTACGGCGGCAGCGAGTCGGCGGGCTTCCTGGCCAGCGACGTCGCCGCCGAGCCGTTCCTGACGAAGCGCGGCTACGCCCTGTACGACACCTGCGTGGTCTTCCACCGCGCCCTCAACACGTCGGTCAACGTGGTGGACGGCCGCTTCGGCCTGATCCGCCGCCGCTACGACCTCGTCGCCGGCCCGCGCCGCGGCGTCGGCACCTGGTGGCACGAGTGCGTCCACGGCCCGCTCGAGCTGCTCGACGTCCGCCTCACCGAGAAGGTCGGCGGACAGTTCGCGGCGCAGGCGTCGGCGTGGGAGATGCTCGGCTACACCCAGCGCTGGCAGACGCCCGCCGTCGGCCTCGTCGACCTGGAGGTGCGCGAGGACCTGCGCCGCCAAGGTCTGGCGAAGTTCCTCCTCAACGCCCTTTTACGCCACTCCCAGGAGCAATTCTTCGCGTGCGTCGAGGTGCAGACGATGCGCCGCAACGAGGCGGCGGTCAACCTCTATCGCGGACTCGGCTTCGCGCAGATCGACCTCGGGCACGTGTATCGCAAAATCTAGCCGCTTGCGGCTTCGCAATCGCTAAGCCGCAAGCGGCGTTTATTTCTCCCACGTCAGCGTCACGCGCGTCGCCGGCTCGGACAGCCGCAAGCGCACGAACGGGATCGGGTCCTGCGAGTCGATCTCGCGCTCGACCTTCACGAGGCTCGGCACCGCGCGCAGGCCCGCCTGGTAGTGCAAACTGAGGACGACCGTGCCGGTTTCGGGGTCGGGCACGACGTCGCCGAGCGCGACGCGGGAGCCGTCGGCGCCGAGCCATTGGGCCTTCCCTTTCAGCGCGAACGAGGGCGTCCGCTTCAGCGCGAACAGGGCTCCGGCGCCGTCGTCCGCCAGCGCCGCGACCTCGCCCGCCTCCTTGAGCGCCCGAAAGCGCGCCCGCGCCGCCGGCGACCAGCACGCCACCCAGCCGACGTTGTAGCGCCGGCAGAAGTCGAGCAAGTCCGCGTCGGCCCACTGACCGATGGGCCGGCCCGCCAGCGTCTGGTCGCTGAAGACGGCGTAGTTGTGGTCGATCGTCCTGCCGGGGTCGAGCCCGCCGAGGAACGAGCGCCGGCCCCCCGGAGCCCCTTCGGTCAGCACCGGCAGCAGCGCCGTCCAGTGCCGCTCCCCCGTGCGTTCCTCCCACAGGACGCGCGCCTCGCCGGTCGTGTAGGCCTTGAGGGTTTCCACCGCCGCCAGTCGCTCTGCGCCGAGGCCCAGCGCCAGCGGCTCGGCGCGCAGGTAGCGCGGCAGCCAGGTGACGACCTGCTCGCGCGCCCCGAACCCGACGCCGCCGAGCAGACAGGCGACGACCAGGGCCGCGCGCGCCGGACCGCCGGCGAGTCGCGCCAGGCCCGCGGCGCCGTGAGCCGCCAGCGGCGCCGCGAACAGGAGCGCCGGCGTCAGCAGCCCCGCCGTCCCGAGGCGCCCCAGCGGCTCCCAGACGATGCCGACGACCGCCAGCATGAGGAACGTCAGCGACCCCAAACCGAGGACACGCGCCGCCGCGCGTCGCCTGGCCAGGTTGAGGCGCACCACCCCGACGAGGCCGGCGGCGACGAGGAACAGCGCCAGGGCGCGGTCGCCCGGCCGGCCCCACAGCGGCGCCGACCAGACCGTGTGAAAGGTGCGGTGCGGCAGCAGCGCCGAGCCGGCCTCAAAGGGCGAGTGCATCCACAGGTAAGTCAGCCAGTCGCGCAGCCAGAAGGCGTTGCCGCCCACCGCGCCGCCGAGCGCCGCCGCGAGCGCCAGGTGCCAGGGCAGGCCGTGGCGGGCGCCGACGCTGAGGTAGTAGACCAGGGTGAGCGGCACGAGCAGCGCCGAGAAGAGCGGGTGGGCGAACCACGTCAGGAAGCCCGTCGCCAGCAGGCCGCACCAGGCGAGGAAACTCGGCGCCCGGTCGAAGCGCAGCAGCAGGCCGAACTGGGCGAGGGACGCCAGCGCCGCGAGCAAGAGGTCGAGGTCGCCGGCCTCCACGGCGTCGCGGCACGGCTGGCCCCACCAGACGAGGACGCCGAACGCCGTCGCCAGGCAGCCGGCGGCGCGCGACAGGCCGGCGCCGCGCGCCGCCGCCGTCAGCAGCAGCGGCGGCAACAAACAGCACAGCGCCAAACCGACTTTATACGCCGCCGGCCGATAAGCGCCGCCGCCGGCGAGCAGAAACAGTTCGGCGGGCCGACTGCCGCTGTCGAACACCGGCGTCTTGGGGTAGCCCGCGGCGAACGCGGGGTCGAAGCAGCAGAGCGTGCCGCGGCGCAGAAACGATTGCGCTCCGAGATGGCCGTGATACAGGTGCAGCGGGTGGCGCCCGGAGAGGACCGGGTCGTCGTCAAGCAGGCGCTCGGCGGAGCCGAACAGCGACAGGGTCAGCCAGGCTTGCCAGAGAACCAGGCCGAGCGCCAGGGCCGTCCAGGCACGGCTGTTGGCGGCGTCCGGGGGCGGGGGGGGTGTGCGTTCCATCGGGGGCGGATGTTACTCCGGAACGGCCGGCGGGGCAAGACGGACGCGCTGCCGGGCGCGCGTACTCGCGCACCCCCGGAACGACTCAAGACTCAAGCCGGCCCCTTGTCGCGGTCGCCAAGGCGGGCCTCCAACTCGCGGAGACGGGCTTCCGTTATCCGGTGAGCGTCCTCTTCCCTCAGCGCTCGTTCCATGGCTGCGATGAGCGCCTCCCCATGTTCCCGCGCGCGCACCTCGGCCGCGAGGCGCGCCTCCACATGTTTCAGCTCGCTCGCCTCGGCCAAGTCGGCGCGCCGTTCCGCCGCCTCAAGGCGCGCCTGCGCCTGCTCCCGCTCGCGCGCCTCGGCCGCGAGGCGCGCCTCGGTTTGTTCTTTCTCTCGCGCCTCGGCCGCCAGGCGCGCTTCCGATTGTTCCTGCTCGCGCGCCTCGGCCTGGTCGGCGCGCTGTTCCGCCGCCAGGCGTGCCGAGACTTCTTCCTCCAACTGCTGACTGACGCGCGTGTAGTCGCCCAATTCCTGGCCCGTGTCCGCGTCGTAGCAGATGACGCGGTCGGCCTCGATAGCGATCCGCACGCCTCCGGGCAGCGCGACCCGCCCCAGGGTATCGGCCGACACCTCCGCGTAGCCCCCCGGCGCGTGGCGATAGACGACGAGCTGGCGCGGGCCGCCCTCCTTCTTCTGGTCGATCAGGACGTACAGCGGGACGCCGACGCGATAATAGTGCTCCGGCTTGACGTCGACATCGTTCTGGCGCGTGTGCGGCGAGACGACCTCGGCGACCAGGAGCGGCCGCCCGCCGTCTTCGCGAAGGCGGTACATCCCCCAGCTACCTTCCTTGGTGTTGACCCCCTCGAAGACGCTGAGGTCGGGACTGTGGGGGCGCAGACCCTCTACGCCCCAGTCGACGAGGCAGTCGGAGAGGGTCAGGACGCCGTCGTCGTCGGCGTAGCGGCTCTCGAAGACGTCGTGCAGGTAGCGGCGGTCGCGCTCCTGCTGACTGTTCTCCGGAATGACGTCGCCCTCCCGCGGGTGCAGCACGTCCTCCAGTGTCAGCGGCACCTGCTCCCAATCCGTGCCCCCGTCGGGCCGCGCCACCTCAAGGTAGCGCCAGCCGTAGCGGAAGGGGTCCTCGCCCGGCGAGCGGTCGAGCGGCGTCGGCGGCGTGATGGCGATCTGTGACATGACTCGTCCTCCGGGAGCGCCCGCCGGCTTACCCCGCCGACTTCCGCTCCGCCTCCAGCTTCGCCAGTTTGTTGTACAGCGTCTTGAGGCTGATCCCCAGCTCGGCGGCGGCGGCCTGCTTGCGGCCCTCGTGCTTGTCGAGTACCTTCAAGATGTGTTCCATCTCGATTTCGTCCAGGGTGCGCGCCGGCGCCGGCCCGTCCGCCTTCGCCGCCGGCAGGCTGATCGTCGCCCGCGCCTGCGGCTGGCGCACCGTCGCCGGCAGGTGTTCCGGCGCGATCGGCTCGCCGCCCGCGATGATGTTCGCGTACTCCATCGCGTTCGCCAACTCGCGGACGTTCCCCGGCCACTCGTGCTCCAGGAGCGCGTCGACCGCCTCGGGCGTCAGCCGGTCGGCGACCTGCGCCAGCGGCCTGCGCGCCGCCCGCGCCAGCAGGTGCCTTGCCAGGTCGGGAATGTCCGAGCGCCGCTCGCGCAGCGGCGCCAGGCGGATCTCGAACGTGTTCAGGCGATAGTACAGGTCTTCGCGGAAGCCTTCTTCCTTGATCATCTGCCGCAGTTCGCGGTTGGTGGCGCACAGCACGCGCACGTCGACGCGGAACGGCTCCGTCTCGCCGAGGCGGCGGATCTCGCCCGACTCCAGGAAGCGGAGCAGTTTCACCTGGATGTTCTTGTCCAACTCGCCGAGTTCGTCGAGGAACAGCGTGCCGCCGTCGGCGACCTCGAACAGGCCCTTGTGGTCGCGGTCGGCGCCGGTGAACGCGCCCTTGCGGTGGCCGAACAGTTCGCTCTCGACCAGGTTTTGCGACAGCGCCCCGCAGTTGACCGGGACGAACGGCATCTCGGCGCGCTTGCTCTGCTGCCACAGCGCCCGCGCCGCCAACTCCTTGCCGGTGCCCGTCTCGCCGAGGATGAGGACGGTCGACTCGGTCGGCGCCACCGTCGCGATGAGCCGCTGCGCGCCGGTCATCGGCGACGACCGGCCGACGAGGACGGTCGGCCCCTCGACGGCCTGGACGCGGCTCTGCAGCGCCAGGTTCTTGTGCTGCAGCGTGCGCTTCTCGGCGATCCGGGCGAGGATCGTCTCGATCTCGGCGAGCTTGCACGGCTTGGTGATGTAGTCGAACGCCCCGAGGCGCACCGCCTGGATGGCGGTCTCGGTGCTGGCGTGGCCGGTCATGACGACGGCCTCGGTGTCCGGCGACACGCCCTTCAAGTGCTCCAGCACCTCGATGCCGGTCATGCCGGGCATGCGCAGGTCGAGGATGGCGGCGTCGAATTTACTCTTTTCGAGCACCTTCAAGGCGCTGCGGCCGTCGGCGCAGACCGTGACCTCGTGGCCGAGGCGCGGCAGCTCCGAGCGCATGAATTCCTGGAGCGACTTCTCGTCGTCCACGAACAGGATGCGCAGGCTGGGGTGCGAGGGTGTGGCCAACTTCTCTCTCCTCCTTGGCGCGAGCGGCTCAGGCCGCGCTGCGCCTCCGGAACAGGTCTTCCGGACTTCCGACCTCTTCGTGCTCCGTGGAACTCGTCGCGTCGCCGGCCGGCCGCAGGGGCAGGCGCACCGTGAAGGTGCTCCCCAGCCCCGGCCCGGCGCTCGCCGCCTCGATGTCGCCGCCGTGGCCGGTGACGACGCGGTGGCTGATCGTCAGCCCCAGCCCCGTCCCCTTGCCGGTGCGGCTTTGCGTGTAGAACGGCTCGAAGATATTCTCCAGCACTTCCGCGTTCATGCCGCAGCCGCCGTCGCGGAACTTGACCTCCGCCATGCCGTCGCGCGCCCGTAGCGACACCGTCAGCGAGCCGTCGTCGTCCATGCTCTCCAGGGCGTTGACCACCAGGTTCAGCACCACCGACTTGATCTCCTGCGCGTTCACCCAGGCCGTCACCTGCGCCGGCGCGTCGAAGAGGATGTTCTTGCCCTTGTGGTCCGGCAAGTGCTGCGTCACGTCGAGGACCGCTTGGACCAGCTCGCCGAGGTCGGTCGGCTCGCGCCGCCGCTCGCTGCTGCGGCTGAACTCCAACAGGCGCTGCGTGATCTCCTTGCAGCGGAACGCCTCCTGTTGAATCATTTTGAGGTACTTGAAGACGACTTCGGCGTCGGCGCCCGGCGCCTCGCGGAACGGCACGGTCCGCGCCGGCGGCCGGATGAGGCCGTCGAGCCGCGCCTCCAGCGCCTCGCTGCAGAAGGCGATGCTGGCGAGCGGATTGTTGATCTCGTGGGCGACGCCGGCGGCGAGGAAGCCGACGCTCGCCAGCCGCTCCGAGCGGACGAGTTGCCGGCTGCGCTCGTTGACCTGGCGCTCCAGGTCGCGGTACATCTCGCGCAGGCGACCCGTCATGTCGTTGAAGGCCACCGCCAGGTCCTGCATCTCGTCGCCGCTGTCGACGCGGATGGTGTGCCCGAAGTCGCCCCGGGCGACGCGGGCGACGCCCTGCATCAGGTCGCGCACGGGGTTGAACACCCAGTGGTAATAAAAGCGCTGCAACCCGGCCATGAGCAAGAGGCTCAGCACGCTCAGCGACCCGGCGACCCACAGGCTATTCTTCGACTCCGACTTGGCGTGGTCGTGAATCGCCCTGGCGTTGTCGAAGACCTGATCGACGAGAAGGATCGCGTCGCGCTCGAGCTGGTCGATGAGGCCGCGGAACGGGTCGCGCCAGCGCAGCGGCTTGGACCGGCCGGAGTTGAAGTGGCCGTTGGTGCGGTCCCCGGCGACTTTCTCCTTGAGCACGGCCAGATTCGCCTCGAAGGCGGGGATCATGACCTCGATCCAGCCGTCTTTCTCAAGGCACCGGCCCCGGTCGACGGTCGCCTGGAAGGCGGCCTTGTAGGCGTGCAGCTTCTCCTCGGCGGTGAGGATGCGCTGCGTGAGGACGTCGTGCTGGTCGCGGACGTCCTCCTGGCCGAGCTTGTTGATCGCCTCCTTGAATTCGGCGGCGACTTTGAGTTCGGCGACGTTGCTTTCCATCATGCCGCAGCTGCGGCGGTAGGACGTGAGTCCGTGAGCGGTGCCGGCCAGGAGGACGGCCATGACGACCGCCACGAGGCAGAGCCCGAGCATCAGCTTGTGGCGAATCCGCCATTGACCGGCCACGCCCCGACCTCCTTGTCCGCGGCCGCGACGAGAGGCTTCCTGCGCCGCCGCCCGCGTAACCCCCTGGTGCGAGCCCCGACGCGCCTCCCTGTCGTCACGCTGACGGCGGGACTTTACCAGAAGCCGGCGCGGGAATGGAGTCCAACTTTGGGGCCGCCGTCCGTGCGAAGAGGGAGCGGCTGAGGGGCCGGGGAGAGGTGGGAATCGTGCGGCGCGGAAGAATTGAGAATGAGGAATTGAGAATTGAGAGGCGGCTGAGGGGCCGGGGAGAAGTGGGAATCGTGCGGCTCCGATTGAGGGCGTGTGCGCGGGTCACGTCGGCTCAACCTCGCCGCGGCGCAGGGCGTTGACCCGCAAGTGCGCCTGACGGGTCGGCTCCGGAAGGCGATAGCCGCGACAGCACGCCAGCGCCACGGCCACGGAACTCGGGAGATCGATGAGATGTCCCGCCGAGATGTACACCGGCTGCACGCCCTTCTTCGTCCGCAGCACCTGGCCGATGACCTCGCCCTTATCGACCAGATCGACCGACGAGCCCGCCGCGAGGTCGAGTTCCCCGAAGCGGCCGGTGAGGCGTGACTTGGCGCAGCCGACCGACGGCTTTTGCAGCCACAGGCCGACGTGAGACGCCAGGCCGAGGCGGCGCGGGTGGGCGATCCCCTGGCCGTCGAACATAATCACGTCGGGGTCCGACTCGACGCGGGCGAACGCTTCCAGCAGCGCCGGCGCCTCGCGGAACGAGAGGAAGCCCGGCTGGTAGGCGAACGGCGTCTCGGCCACGGCGCCGCGCACCTCGACGACGCTCATGTCCTCGCGGCGCAGCACGACCACGGCGGCGTACATAGTAGAAGAATCCTTCATGTACGAGATGTCGGCGCCGGCGACGAGGCTCCAGTCGCCCAGGGGAGGACTCGTATCGACCCGCGCCGCCATTTCACGCTGGAGTCGCGTCGCTTCCGCGACCGTCACGTCCCAGCGGTGCAGCGAATCGACGTGCATAGCGCCTCCCTCCCCGCGCCGTTTCAGGCTCGCCGCAAGAACGGCATCCTTTTCCCTTCGGCCAGGCTTCGCCAAACCCACTCGACCGGCCCCATACGAAAGGCTCTTAACCACGCCGCGCTCAGCGCGATTTGCACGACCCAGATCGCCAGCACGATCCCGAGAGCCGTCGCGCGATCCACCTGTCCGTAGAGCCTCAGACCGGGGCTGTAGAAAAGGAAGACGCAGACGACCGACTGAAACACATAGTTGCTCAGCGCCATCCGGCCGACGCCCTCCAGGAGCCGGCGCCAGCCGGGGAGTCGGCCGCTGCCGTCCCAGAGCAAGAGCAGGCCGAGATAGCCGAGAGCCATCGGCGGCGCGCCGAGAGTGACGGCGGCCTCCGCCAGTCCTTCCGTGGCGGGCCGCAGCGAGGCCGCGACGGCGGCGACGTGCAGCGGCACGCCGAGCCCGAGCCCCGCCGCGAGGAACAGGCGGACGTACCGGCGCCGTCGCCCCGGATCGTCGAACACCCCTCGACGAAACAGGTACACACCCAGCAAGAAACAGGCCAACAAGTAGGCGTCGTAATAAGGGAGGGAAACGCTCTTGAACAGGGCGACGAGGATCGCGTTGTTGACGACGATCGCGCCGAACGTGCCGTCGCGGAAGACGCGGGTCTGCTCGTGCGGGCTGAAGTAATCGGCCGCGGGCCGCCACCCGGAGGGAAGCGCGTCCTCCCACCGTTGGAGAGGTTGATCCGAGGCGAACGCGGGGTCGAAGGCTCCGCCGAAGACGGTCCAGCCCAAGCCCCACGCCAGGCCGAGGGCGATGGCGATCAGAGTGCCGCGCCGCCCCAGGCCGCTCAGCGCCAGGGCGGCAATCCCCACCAAGGAGTAAGTGAGGAGGATGTCGCCGTCCCACAGGAGCACGCCGTGCGCCAGCCCGATCAGAAACAGCAGGGCCATGCGGCGCAGGTAGTAGCCGGCGAACGGCTTCCCCCGCCTAAGCGCGCTCGCCTGCTGGATGGCGAGCCCGACGCCGAACAGGATCGACAGGAGCGTGATGAATTTGTGATCGACGAAGAACAGCGTCAGCAGGTGGACAGCGCCGTCGGCGTCGGTTTCCGGGGCGTCGCGCTTGCCGAAGAAGGTGCGAAACCCGCTGAAAACGGGCATGTTCGCGGGCAAGATGAGGAGGATCGCCACCCCGCGAATCAGGTCGAGGGCCGGCAGGCGCTCGCCGTCGGCCGGCGCGGCAGCCGGTCCCGCGTTCGCTTCGGGGGACGGTAGCTCGGTGTGCGACGTGGCTCGGTCCCTCCCCGAGGCGGCGACGAAGGTCACGGCTGTAGGAGGTATATTACTTCGCGAGGGCGGGGACGGCGCCGGTGTGGGCGGCGTTGGCGCCCCACATGAGCCAGCCGTCGTCCCCGGCGTCGCCGGTCTCCAGGCAGACGAGACTTCCCTTGACGGTGGCGACGTAGACGCGGCCGCCGGCGACGGCCGGCTGGAAGGCGATCGGCTCGCCGACGTCGGCCGACCACAGCCGCCGTCCCGACTCGGCCGTCAGGCACAGCACTTCGCCCCGGGTCGTGCCGAGGAAGACCTTGCCGTTGACGACCGCCAGCGGCGTCAGCCCGGCGTCGAGCAGTTCGCCCTTGTCCTTCGGGGCGTGCAGGTCCTTGCGCCAGCGCAGGCGCTCGCCGGGGACCTCGACGCACTTGACCGTGTCGCCCATCGCCGTGAAGATGCAACCGCCGGCGACGACGGGGCGCGACCCCTGGTAGGCCCAGACGCCGGCGGCGCTGTTCTGGCCGAGGTTGCCCCGCGCCTGGGCGATCTTGGCGTCGCCCTTGCTCTCGCCGGGATAGCCGAAGGCGCTGTCGTTCTTCTTGTTGTCGGTCTCCACGGCGGAGCGGGCGCGCTTGGCGTAGTCGAGGTAGTCGGCGTCGCCCCGCGTCATCTCCAGGACGCGGGCCGCGCCTTTGGGGTCGTTCGGCTTGACCGCGAGCGTCTCGTTCTGCCGCGTGACCTTCTTGCCGTCCTTGTCGGCGACCGACGTCGCGTCGCGGCAAGAGAAGACACAGCCGTCGTTCAAGACGACCGGGGCCGAGGTCGCGTTCTTGCGCTCGCTCCAGAGGGGCTCGCCGCTGGTCTTGAACGAGTAAAGCGTGCCGTCGAGGGTCGCGAGGTAGATCTGTCCGCCGTCGACGACGGGGGCGGTGATGACTTCGCCGGCGATGGGCCGCTTCCACACCTCGCGGCCGCTGTCGAGGTCGAAGCAGGCGAGGTGGTGCTGGCGGTCGCCTTTGCTGTCGGGGTAGGCCATGTAGACCTTGCCGTCGGCGACGGCCGGCATACTCAGGAGCGGGTCGCCGAGCCACTTCTTCCAGACGGGCTTGCCGTCGAGAGTCAGCACCTCCAATTCGCTGCTCTCGGTGAAGACGACGTAGCGGCCGGTGACGGCGGCGGCGGTGGGGCCGTCGTCGCGGGTGCGGTACTGCCAGACCTTCTTGCCGGTGAGGGCGTCGAAGGCGTAGAACTCGTGGCTGCCGAAGCCGCCGCCGAGGAAGACCTTGCCGTCGACGACGGCCGGCGTCGCCAGGGGGCGGCCGCCGGGGAGGACGACTTTCCAACCCTTCCGCGCGCCCTCCTTGTCGGCGAACGGGACCGGGTCGGGGACGGTAAGCTCGCCCCGCATCTTGAAGGAGTTCACGGACCGCGATTGCGGCTGGGCGCGGGCGACCGGCGCGGGGCCGAGGACGGCGGCACAGAAGAACGTGACGAGGACGGCGGCGCGGTTCACAAGACACCTCCGGACGACGGGCCAGGGCTCGGCCCTACTCTTCCAGTGTACCCGCGCGTCCGGGCGGGGCGCTGTAACAAGCTCGTAACGTGACCGCTTCAGGAGAGGACGCGAACGTGTTTCCTGATGAAGGCCGCGACGGCCGCCTTGTCGGCTTGGCCTTGGGCGACGCTCAGAACCAGCGCTTCCAGGTCCGCCTCGGGGGCATCCAGTTCGGCCCCATTCAATTCGAGGAACACGAGGGCCGCGACCGTGCCGACGCGCTTGTTGCCATCGACAAAGGCGTGATTCCGTACCAAGTGAAACAGGTAGGCGGCGGCCATCTCGAACAAGTCGGCGTGGAGAAACTGCCCGCCGAACGCGGCCGGGGGTTGGGCGAGCGCGGATTGCAACAACCCGGGGTCGCGCAGTCCCGGCGACCCGCCGTAGCGGGCGACCTGATCGTGGTGGATCGCGAGTACTTCGTCCGAGGTCAGGAAGACCGGCTCCATCCGTCACTCCGCCAGTTTCTTGAGAACACGGCCGTACTTAAGGTTTGCGTTCTCCAGCGCCGTCTCGAACCCCGCCTTGCGGTCGGGATCGCCGGCCGGCCGGACCATCAACGCGCCGTCAGCCGTAGTCACTTCCAACGGCGTGTCCGGGTTGATGTGCAGTTGGTCCAGCATCGCTCCCTCGATCACAAGAGCCCAGCTGTCCCCGTGCCTTGTCATTTTGGTGATCACGGGCCTCTCCTCAAATTCGGTGCGGTTGGGATGATTATACCCCGCCCGCGCCTCGGAGGCGCGGGCGCGAAACCGCAAGCGGCGGAGTCGTTCACTGCGCCGGCACGAGGCGCTTGACCGCCTGCCGGACCGCGTCGGCGGCGCGCTCGGCCTGCGCCGCCGACACGTCGAGGTGCGTGCAGGCCCGGATCTTTTGCGGCGCCGTCGCCATCGCCAGGACGCCGCGCTGCTTCAGCGCCGCCGCCACGTCCTTCGCCGTCCCCAACTCGGCATCGACGACGAAGAAGATCAGATTCGTCTCGACGTCCGGCGGGTCGAGGCGCAGCCCCGGCGTGTCGGCGACGGCCTGGGCGATGACCTGGGCGTTGCGGTGGTCCTCGGCGAGGCGTTCGACGTGGTTCTCCAGGGCGTAGAGGGCCGCCGCCGCGAGGACGCCGGCCTGGCGCATGCCGCCGCCGAACAGCTTGCGCACCCGCCGCGCCTTCGCCACGAAGTCGCGCGGCCCGGCCAGCGCCGACCCGACCGGGGCGCCGAGGCCCTTGCTGAAGCAGACCGAGACGGTGTCGCAGGGCCGCGCCCATTCCGCGGCGGCGACGCCGGTCGCGACGACGGCGTTCCACAGCCGGGCGCCGTCGAGGTGCGTGAGGAGGCCGTTCCGGCGCGCCCAGGCGCCGACCGCCTCGACCTTGTCGATGGGGTAGACGCGGCCGCCGCCGCGGTTGTGCGTGTTCTCCAGGCAGACGAGGCGCGTGCGCACATAGTGGTCGTTGTCGGGCCGGATTTTGTCTTCGAGTTGGCCGACGTCCATGACGCCGTAGTCGCCCTCGATAGTGCGGCACATGACGCCGCTGAGTGCGGCGGGTCCGCCGGCCTCGTAGTTGTAGATGTGGCAGTTGACGTCGCAGATCAGTTCGTCGCCGGGCCGCGTGTGGACCTTGATGGCGATCTGGTTCGACATCGTGCCGGAGGGGACGAACAGCGCCGCCTCCTTGCCGAGGAGGGCGGCGACCTTCTCTTCGAGGCGGTGAACGGTCGGGTCCTCGTTGAAGACGTCGTCGCCGACCTCGGCCGCCTGGACGGCGGCGCGCATGGCCGGCGTCGGCCGCGTCACGGTGTCGGAGCGCAGGTCGATGGGAGATTCGGTCATGATGGACCTCGGTAATGAGGATTTCTTCGTCCGCTGCTTCCGCCGCTCGCGGCTTAGCATTCGCTAAGCCGCGGCGCGCGTGTACGGGCGTCCCTTCGGTTCGCGGAACGCTGAGGCTCGGGCGCGTGGGGTGATTGTAAGGCGGAAAGAGAGACGCCTCAAGGACGAGGGGGCGGTCCACAAGAGAGAGGAGTCGCCCTCGCGTCGCGCCGCGAACGTGTCATGGCATTGAACCCGCGGAGCGGGTGACGGATCGTAGCCCCGGGTGGAGCGCAACCCGCGTAGCGGGTGCAGCGCAACCCGGGGACAACGGCCGGCGACGTCATCATGTATTGACCCGCGGAGCGGGTGACGGCGGCTGCCCCCCGGCGTCATCCCGGACACGCCCCGCCTGTCCCTTCCTGACACCATCCGGGATCTTTCCCGCCCCGCCGCGGGCGGGTAGAATGGAAATCGGGCGGCGACGTCCGGGGAGGCCTGTCGCAAATTGAGACTCAGTACTTCGTAGTGGGATCCTCCCGACGGTCGATTCCTAAGTTGTTGTGGGCAATGGTTTGTAGGAGCAGATCTCCGTCCGAAGTAATAACCATGCCTCGATCACCTGTTGAATCCAGGACAACAG
>JBBROG010000215.1:0-15012 GCA_038229635.1 Gemmatales bacterium | reverse complement strand
GTTCACGATCATGTTGACGGCGTCTTCGCCCGAGAGGCCGCGTTGTTTGCAGTAGAAGATTTGGTCTTCGCCGATCTTCGACGTGCTCGCTTCGTGTTCGACGCGGGCCGTCTTGTTGCGGACATCGATGTACGGAAACGTGTGCGCCCCGCAGCGGTCGCCCAGCAGCAGCGAATCGCACTGCGAGTAGTTGCGCGACCCCGTCGCCCCCTTGAGCACCTTCACCAGCCCGCGGTAGGTGTTCTGCCCGTTCCCCGCCGAGATGCCCTTGGAGACGATGGTGCTCTTGGTGTTCTTGCCGACATGGATCATCTTCGTGCCGGTGTCGGCTTGCTGGCGGTGGTTGGTCAACGCGACTGAATAGAATTCGCCGACCGAGCCATCGCCGATCAGGATGCAGCTTGGATATTTCCAGGTGATCGCGGATCCTGTTTCGACTTGCGTCCAGGAGATCTTGCTATTGCGTCCCCGGCAGGCGCCGCGCTTGGTGACGAAGTTGTAGATGCCGCCCTTGCCCTCCTTGTCGCCGGGATACCAGTTCTGCACCGTCGAGTATTTGATTTCCGACTTCTCGCCGGCGGCGACCAGCTCGACGACGGCGGCGTGCAACTGGTTCTCGTCGCGCATCGGCGCCGTGCAGCCTTCGAGGTAGCTGACGTAAGCGCCTTCCTCGGCGACGATCAGCGTGCGCTCGAACTGGCCCGTCTCCTTGGCGTTGATGCGGAAATACGTCGACAGTTCCATCGGGCAGCGCACGCCCTTGGGGATGTAGGCGAACGAGCCGTCGCTGAAGACCGCCGAGTTGAGCGCCGCATAGAAGTTGTCGGTGTACGGCACCACCGAGCCGAGGTGCTTGCGCACCAACTCCGGATGGTCGCGCACCGCCTCCGAGAAGGAGCAGAAAATGATGCCCAGTTCGGCGAGCTTCGCCTTGAACGTCGTCCCGACGGAGACGCTGTCGAAGACGGCGTCGACGGCCACGTTGGCCAGGCGCTTCTGCTCCTCCAGCGAGATGCCGAGCTTCTCAAACGTCGCCCGCACCTCCGGGTCGACCTCGTCGAGGCTGGCGAGCGTCTTCTTCGGCTTCGGCGCCGAGTAGTAGTAGTAGTCCTGGAAGTCGAGCTTCGGGTAGGTGACGTTCGGCCAGGTCGGCTCCTTCAGCGTCAGCCAGTGGCGGTACGCCTTGAGGCGCCACTCCAGCAGCCACGCCGGCTCGCCCTTCTTCGCCGAGATCAACCGGACGGTCTCCTCGCCCAGACCGCGCGGCACGCGGTCCTCCTCGACGGCCGTGGAGAAGCCGGCGGAGTACTCGCGGTTGGCCAGTTCTTCGATCGTGCTCGTGGCAGTGCTCATCGGTCTTGTCCTAAAGTCAGGTCCGCGTCTTGCGTTTCGCGAAACGGCAGGGCGGGGGCGAGGCTCAGCGACACCAGCGGCAGGAGCGCGGCTGTCGGCTCCCGCACGGCCTCGGCCAACCGGGAGCGGAGCAGTTCGGTCAGCTGCCCCTCGTGCCGCATCAAGTCCGCCAGGGTGATGCGGTCCAGCGCCTTGTGCATCCAGTGCTCCAGCGTGTGCCACAGCTCGCGCAGCGTGCAGGAGACGAGGTGGACGCATTTGCCGTCCGGCGCGTCGGTGCCCGGGTGGCGGTCGCAGAAGTGCGCCTCGTCGAAGAGCGGCTCGCCCAGCGCGGCCATCACGGCGCCGAGACGGACGCGCGCCGGCGGCGCCGCCAGACGATAGCCGCCCGCGCGGCCGCGCACACTCTCGACCAACCCCGCCTGGCGCGGCACCGCGAGCAGCTTGGCGACGTAAGGTGGCGACAGCGCCTCGCCGGCGGCGATTTCGGGGATCGTCAGCGAACGGTTTTCCTCGGCGCGCGCCAGCCGCATCAGGCAGCGCAAGCCGTACTCTTCCTGGGACGTAATCTTCATACTGCTCCCACACCACCTCGGAATACCGCCCGAAGTCATTGTAGGATTGTGTACTTTTCCGTCAAGTATTCGGCGGCAACCGAGCGGGGGCGTCGAGGACGTGGCTCATGAGGCCGGTCCGACCTTCTGAGTCTTCTGAAGCGGCGCTTCGTTGGAGGGGGGCGTCGGCGGCGTCTCCTCGCTCTCGGCGGCGAGGCGGCGCAGGTGCAGCCCCATCGACAGCATCGCCGCCGTCCAGAGCGTCCCGAACCCGAGCGGCCCCCAGTCCAGCCGCCCCGGCAGCAGCGCCGCCAGCAGCAGGAACGCGCCCCCGAGCGGGTAGCAGCGTCCCCAATAGCTACCGCCCATGACGAAGAACGCCAGCCCGCTCAGCAGACTCCACGGGATGTAGAGGAAATGCCGGTGCGTGTCGTCCGCCGGGATGAACGGGCCGAGGGCGAAGACGACGGCGAAGCTCGCCACCAGATAGCCGAGCCAGATCGCCCACAGCTGCCGCTCCGCCGTGCTCGCCGGCATGACCTGGTGCGAGCGGTTCAGCCAGAAGATCAGCGCCATCAGGGCGAACTGCACGGAGCGCACCGCCCACACCCAGCGGTCGCCGCCCGCCGTGTGCGTCAGCACGAACAGCAGGACGTGCTCCACCGCCACAATGCCGGCGAACCCGAGCAGCATGTTGCTCCAGGTGCGGAACTCGCCCATGTACTGGCTGCGGCCGAGCGTCCGCGTCAGGTACTCCAGCACGTTGACCGAACTGGCGCTGATCGACTCGCCGTCGAGGAAGCGGCGCAGGTCGTCGGCGAGGGCCTCGGCGCTGGCGTAGCGGTCCGCCGGGTTCTTCTCCAGACATTTCAGGCAGATCGTCTCCAGATCGCGGTCGACGTTGGGGTTGAGCAGGCTCGGCGGCGCCGGGTCGCGCTCGAGTACCTGCATGACCGTCTCGACGGGCGACTCGGCCTTGAAGGGCGGGCGGCCGGTGAGGCACTCGTAGAGGATGGCGCCGAGGCCGTAGACGTCGGTGGCGGGGCCCACGTCCTTGTTCTTGCCGGCGGCCTGCTCGGGAGCCATGTAGCTCGGCGTGCCGAGGACGGCGCCGGTGCGCGTCTGGCCGGCGTCGGCGGCGTTCATCTTCTTGGCGAGGCCGAAGTCGCTGACGTGCGGTTGGTCGTCGCGGTCGAGGAGGACGTTGGACGGCTTCAGGTCGCGGTGCAGGACGCCGTGGCGGTGGGCGTGGTGCATGGCGCGGGCGATGTCGCGGACGTAGCGGGCGGCGGCGCGGCCGGGCAGCGGCCCCTCGCGGAGGCGCTGGGCGAGACTGACGCCGTCGATGAACTCCATGCTGAAGAAGGGGCAGCCGTCGACCTCGCCGACCTCGTGGACGGCGACGATGTTGGGGTGCTGCAGGCCGGCGGTCGATTCGGCCTCGGTGTGGAAGCGGCGCAGGTCGTCGGTGCTGGCGAGCGCCCCCGGCAGGAGCATCTTCAGGGCGACGACGCGGTTGAGCGCCGTCTGCTTGACGCGGTAGACGACGCCCATGCCGCCGCGGCCGACCTCGGCGAGGACCTCGTAGTCGCCGAGGGTGCGGCCGCTCAGCCCCTGGGCGGTCAGCGCGGGCTGGGCGTGCGCCGCCAGCGCCTGCGTCGCCCGCGGGTCGGGGGGCAGGAAGGTCAGCGTCGACTCGGGGACGGTCTTCGCGTCGAGGGCGCGGCCGGTGCGCGCGGCGGGGTCGCTCATGGGTGTCCTCTCGCGGGCCTACGCGATTGATCTTCCCCGTTGCGCGGGAGGATGGCAAGGCGAGTTGCGGCCCCGGCCGGCCGGACGTTATGCTAGTGCGGGATCAAAGGTCGTGTTGTTGGTGTCGTCGGAGCCGCGCACGGAGCGTACTCGCGGAGTAAGCGGTCGAAGCCGTCGCGAAGGCCGCTTACTCCGCTGCGCTGCGTGCGCGGCTCGGACGAACAACGTCTCACTTGTCCCCGCATTAGGCGCCAATGCCGGAAGGCTGTGGGAGCGCTACGGGAACTACCTGGCGGCCTTCCACCCCACCGCCTTTAAGGAGGTCGAGAGCATGGCCCGAACTAAGCTGAGCAAGTTCGATCCCACCTTGGAACCCCTGATCGAAATGATGGGGTTGGAGTGGTTGATCCAGAAAGTCGGGCTCGAGCGCGTCGTCGATCGGGTCGGCTTGAAGCGCCTCATCAAGCAGGTCGGGGCGAAGCGCGTCGTCGAGGAGATGGGGCTCGAAAGCGTCGTCGATCAGGTCGGCCTGGAACAACTCCGTTCCGCGCTGACTCCGGCCCAGCGCCGCGAGTTGCTCCGGCTGCTCCAGGAATGACGAGCCGCCCGTAGGTGAGGCGCGAAAGCCCGACCTACGGACGGCTCGAGACGGCGAGGCGCGTCGCGTCGGCCGGTTACCCCGGCGCCAACTCGCGCAGCTTGTTGAACCACACCTGTTCGGCGCGCTTCTTGTCGAGCTTGACCTTGTCGGGGTTGGCGCTCTTCGTGTACACCGCCTTGCGGGCGCCGACGAGGGCCTGGGCCTGGGCCTGGACGAACTTGTCCAGGGCGGCCGGGTTGCCGACCAGCTCTTCGCTCCACTTCTTGTCCGGGATCGTGTCCGCGATCTTGCGCTTCATGGTCCGCGCCAGCGCCTTGTGCTCCTTCGGGTCGAAGTCCGGGCGCGGCAGGCTGTCGTCGCCGGGGTGGGCGGCCTTCCAGGCGGCGTCCTCGGCACGCAGCAGGACGATCTCGGCGACCTGCTCGTTCGTCAGCGCCTTGCCGGCGGCGACCTCGCGCTCCAGGTGGGCCTTGGCCGCCTCGCGCTTGAAGTTGTTCACCCGCGCCTTGACGGCTCGGGCCAGGCCTTTGCCGCCGCCGGCGCGCGCCGCCGTCGCCACGTCCTTGATGAGGCCGCGCAGGGCCTCGGTCGGCATCTCCGCCGGCACCCCGCCTTGCGCCATCTCTTTCTCAAGGATTTTGGCGACCTCCTTCATCCTCTTGTCGAGGACGCGCTTCTCGTCCGGCTTGAGGACGAAGCACTTGGGGTCGTAGGGCAGCGAGGCGTTGCCGCGCGTGTTCTCCGGCGGCACGGTCATGTCGCCGTGCTGCGTCGTGTAGAACAGCGCGACCTTGGCGGCGATGTCGGCCGCCTTGGTCCCCTCGGTGCCGTTCTTCACCCACGGCTCCACCCCCGGCGGCTTGCGCGGGCCGCGCGCGTCCGACTGGCGGTCCAGCTCCGTGTTGTCGAACTGGTTGCGGTAGACGGCGGCGAAGCGCGGGTCGTTGGCCCGCGCGTCCTTGCACTTCTCCACCAGCGTCGTCTCGAAGTAGTCGGTCAGGCCCGGTGCCAGCGCCTTGACGTTGTCGTAGCCCACCTCGGCGATCATCTGCGGCACGCCGACGAGGAACTCTTGCAGGAACGCCAGGTCGCCGCGGTTCACGTAGGCCGGGTCGTTCATGCGGCCGCCGATCGTGTCGCGCACCCGCTCCTCGGCCGGGTTGCTCGGCTGGCACAGCGCGATCTGCCGCATGTCCTTCTCGATCGCCAGGACGTACGGGTCGGTCTTGAGTTCCGGCCGCAGCTTGCCCTGGTCGTCGAGCTGGCCGTTCGGGCCGGGCGGGCAGGGGATCACGTCCTGGCCGTAGAGCATGCGCGCGGCCGCGTGGGTCATCTCGTGGATCAGCGTGCCGGGGAAGTAGTGCGATTCCTTCCCCTCGCGGGCGCCGATCATGAGCACGTCGGCGTTCTCGTCGAACGCCCCCTGCGGGGCCTTGTGGAGCTGGACGGCGTTATACAGATGACCGACCTGCGGATTGTCGGCGATGAAGATGCGCATGCCGCCGCCCTTGTTGGCGTTGTCGCCGTCCAGCGCCGGCGCCTGGCGCTCCAGGCAGGCGTCGAGCGCGGCGAGGTCCATGATCGGCCGGAACAGCGGGTTGGCGTAGAGTTCGCGGTACGTCTCCTCGACCTTGGCCACGTCCTTGGGGTTCTCGCACTTCGTCGCCCGCATCAGCACCGTGAGGGTGTCGAGGCCCGTCTCGCCGTCGTCGATCAGCTTCTTGCGGACGTTGGGGTCCTTGCTGTGCTCGACAAACGCCTTTTCGGTCTGGGGCTTGGTCGTGGCGACGGCCACGTCGGCCGGGCGCCAGCCGCGCTCGTCCTGGAGATTCTCGTCCGCCCCGTGCTCGAGCAGGTGCGCGACCACGCCGGCGTTCGGGTTGCGCGAGGCGCAGTGCAAGGGCGTCTGGCCTTTCTTGTCCTGGGCGTTGACGTCGACCCCGAGGGCGACGAGCTTCCGGGCCATCGCCAGCTGGTCGGTCTGCTTCGCCTTGTTGTCCACCTCCACGCGCTGGTCGCAGACGACGTGCAGGGCGTTCTTGCCGCCGGGGTTCAGGACGGTGCCGTCGGCCCCCATGTTAATCAGCTGGTCGAACAGGTCGAGGTTGCCCTCCTTGGCGGCGACGTGCAGCGGGAGCGAGCCGGGCTCGCCGTCCGGGTCGAGGTCGGCGTTGAGCAGGAAGTCGTCCTTGCCGAGGATCTCGCGCGCCTTGGCGACGTCTTTGGCCTTGAGGGCGTCGAGGAGGCCGCGCTTGTGGGCGGCGCGGACCATGCTGCGGTCGACGACGTCGGCGATCATCTGAGTCGCCTTGGGGTCCTGGACCAGGCCGGCGACGTCGTCGGGCGAGGTGAGCGTGCCGGCCCGCAGGGCGTCCTGGGCGAGGCTGTCGGCGAGGAAGTCGATCTCCCCCTCGTCGAGGGCGAACGGCCTCTGGAGGGCACGGACCTGCGCCTCGAGCGGGTAGACGGCGTCGCGCGCCGCCTTGGCGTCTTTCTTCTTCGGGTCGAGGTCGGCGGCCGCGTCGTCGCGCTCCTGCACGGCCCGGTTGTAGACCAGGTCGTTGACCAGGTTGCGGTTCTTCGCCCGTTTCTCGTCGAATTCCTTGACCTTGTTCTTCTTCTCTTCGAGAAGGGTTTCGGCGTCTTTTTGAGCCTTCTCGGCGAGGGTCTGGGCGTCCTTCGCCTGCCGGACATCGTCTTCCGCGGTCGCGAGCTTCGCCGTCTTGGGGCTGTTCTGCTTGGCGACGCGCAGCGCGTCCTCGGCGTTCGTCTTGGCGCCGGCGGCCTCGTTGACGGCCTTGAGGGCCTCCTGCGATTCACCCCACAGTTTCAGGCTTTCCTGAACGAAGCTGTCGTAACCCTCGCCCTTGCGAGCCTTGTCGGAGACCTGCTCGTTGGCCTCGTCCTGCTGGCGCTTGAGGTCCTGCAAGCGGGCCTGGGCCTGCTTGAGCTTGTTGTCGGCGGCGGTCAGATCTTCCTCGGCCTTCTTGACCGCCTGCTGCGGCCCTTCGGCGGTCGCGCGGGCCTGTCGCTTGAACTCGCCGATCAGCGCCGCTTCCAGGCCGGAGCGGCCGGTGGCGTCGGGGCGGTCGCCGGCTTTCAGGTCGGCTCCCGCGCCGGCCAGCTCCTTGACGAAGTCGAGCCCGACCTTCTCGGCGGCGACGTGGACCGGCCGCTCCCCCTTGACGTTGGCGTGGTCCGGGTCCGCCCCCTGCCCCAGCAGGGCGCGGGCGGCGTCGACCTGGCCGGCGCCGAGGGCGAGCGCCAAGGGCGAGTTGCCTTCGTTGTCGTACTGGTCCACGGGGACGCCGCGGGCGATCAGGTCCGGGATGAGGTCGGCCCGGCCGGCGAGCGCCGCCGCCTGGAGGGCCGTCTGTCCTTTGGCGTTGCGGACGGTCACGTCGGCGCCGCCGGCGAGGAGGCGCTTGGCCACGTCGGTCTGCCCGTTGGCGATGGCCGCGTGCAGCGGCGTCGCCCCGTCGTAGTCGGGCCGGTTGAGGTCGGCGCCGCGGCCGACGAGGTCCGCGGCCACGTCCGCCCGCCCCTCCTTGAGGGCGCGCAGTAGCGGCGTGGCGCCGTCCTTGTCGGGGGCGTTGGGGTCGGCGCCGGCGGCCACGAGCCGCGCCGCCGCTTCGGGCGATTTGGCCAGGTGCAGCGGCGTCGCCCCCTTCACCCGCTCGTTGACGTCGGCCCCGGAGGCGAGGAGGGAGGCGATGTGATCCTCCTTGCCCGCCTTGGCCGCGTAATGAAGGAGCGTGTCGCCGCCGGCCTCGGCCTCGGTCTTGAGGAAGTCCGGGTCCTCGCGCAGGAACTCGGGCAGCAGCGCGCCGACCTCGAAGGCCGCGCCGCCGTCGATGATGTCCTTCAGGTCGTTGCGGCGCTGGCGGCGCGTCGCCATCTTGCCCGCCTCGCCCTCGATGCGCTGGCGAAATACGGGCTGCGCCAGGATTTTCTCGACGTCGCCGGGGCCTTTGAGGGCGCCCGTCTGCCGCAGCGGCTTGAGCAGCGCCGTCGCCTTGGCGCGCATCTCCCCCTTGTTGACCATCACGTCCGCGTGCAGCTTGGCGCCGTCCTCCCCCAGGGCCTTCTCGGCGGCCTTCTCGATTTCCTCGAAGTAGCGGTCGATGAACTTCTGCTCGAGCTTGGACGGCATCTCCCGGTTCGCCTTGTCCTCGGGGTCCCACTGGAGCTTGCCCGACCCCTGGTCGATGACGACCGCGGGCGCCTTGAAGACCTGCGCCAGGCCGGGGACGCCGCCGGCGTGCGTGTTGCTGTGGGCGGAGCCGACCATCGCCACGAACTTCTGGCCGGGGTGCTTCTTCTGGGCCGCCTTGATGATCTTCTCGGCCTCCATGTTCATCATGGCGCAGCGCGGCTCGGCATGCTTGGCGCTGGTGTTCTTGCAGTCGGGGTTGGCGTCGCCCGAGTCGATGCCGTAGACGCGGACGCCCTTCTTCTTGGCGGCCTCGAGGATGCCCGCGAAGTTCTGGCGAGGCATGGAACTGGCCATTTTCTCGAAGAGGCTTTTCAGCGGCGCCGGCAGCGGGGCGTCGAGCGGCCCGTCGAGGTACTCGTCGACGGCCGGCTGGAAGATCGCCTTGAGTTCCTCGATGAACAGCAGCCCGGTGCCGCTCTTGGGGTCGATGACCCCGGCCTCCATGTTCTTGATGAGGCAGTCGTGCGTGTCCTTGTCGCCGTGGCCGCCGCCCAGCAGCAGGCCGGGGTTGTTGGCGTTCGCGAGCAGCGCCGCCGCCTGCTGCCCTTGCGTCTGGTTGGCGTCGATGCCGGGGTCGGGCGCGTCCTCGAAGTCGAAGTCGCGGTAGTGGTCGCGGGCGCCGTCCAGGTAATCGGCCTCGAACTTCTTGCCCTCCTCGGTCACATAAGACTGGACGAAACACTCCTTGGGGTTTTCCACCTTGACCGGCGCGTCGGAGACGAGCTGCTTCTTCAGCATCGGAAACCGGTCCATCAAGTCGGCGTAGCTCAGGTCGACGGCGATGGACAGGGCGGCCGGGTCGAAGGCGATCTTGCCTTCGGGCTTGAGGACGTCCTTGTCGCCGTCCCCCGCGCCGGTGTCCATGTTGAAGCAGCGGACGTAGGTCTTGTATTTATCTTCCGGAATGTCCTTGATAACGAAACGCGGCATGGCGGACTTCCTCGCGGGTGTGGTGATTTCTCGAGGCCAAGGGCGGGGCGGCGGCCGGGCTCTTAGGCCCGCGCCGCCTTGAGCTGCTTGACCAGCTGGCGCAGCGGGGCGGCCAACTCGCTCTCGGCCTCGACGGCGGCCGAGTCGAACGGGTGGGCGACGGCGTGGCGGAGCAGCGCGCTCTTCTCGACGAAGGCGAGGTACTCCTCGGCCAAGTCGGCGGCGGCGCCCGACGCTTTGAGGCGGGCCGCGCCGTCGCCGTTGGCGACGGCGTCGAGGGCGTCGCTGAGGCGCCCGCCGAAGTCCTCGAGCCGTTTGCCTAGGACGTCCAGTTTCTTCGCCACCGACGGCGCGTCCGGCTCGTCGATCTCGTCGAGGGCCGTTTCCTTCAGCTCGGTGAGTTGGTCGGCGACCTTGTCGCTCGCCTTCTTCCAGCGCAGGCGGTTCTTCGCCAGCTCGACGACCCCGTCCGAGCCGCCTTCGGGCGCCGCCCCCGCGGCGAGGGCGACGGCGACGAGGGCCTGAAGCGCCTGGAGACTCTGGACGGCGGCGGCGTGATTGCCCGCCTCGGCCTTGCCTTGCGCGAAGCCGAGGAGGGCGCGGATCTTGCCCGTGTCGCCCCGCTGTTCCTTCAGGCAGCGCTTCACGTCGGGCGTGAGACGGGCGAGCAGGGCCTCGTATTCGGCGCCGGGTCCGCTTTCGGACGGTGCCGCCCCGGTGACGAGCGCCTCGAGTTCGTCGAGCGTCGTGCCGGCCTGCGCGAAATCGTTGCCCTTGACGTGGCCGTTGATGGCGACGAACAGGGTTTGCACGCGCGCCGCCCCCGGCCCCGCGAGCGCCGCCTTAATGCCGGCGCCCAGGGCGTTGAGGCGCTTCAGCACCGCCGCCTTGGCCGCGTCGGCGGGCGGAGGGGGCACGGCGCCGTTCGGGGGCGGGGGCGGCGCCGCGGGGACGGCCCCGCCCTCCCCGTCGACCTGCGCCTCGGCGTCGGCCTTGACGCGCGTCTCGACCGGCATGGTGAGGCCGGCGTCCTCCTTGAGGCGGCGCTTGAGCTGCGCCGCGAGGGTGCCCGGCGGCTCCTTGGCGACCTCGAAGACGAGGACGCCGTCCTCGACGACGAGGCGGCCGCGGACGACGGCCGTTCCCCCGACCTCCTTCTTCGCGTCGGCGATGGCTTTCGGCGCGACCTTCTTCCCCACCAGCAGCTTGCCCTCGGTGCCTTTGGACACGAAGGCGAACTGCATCGGCGTGCCGCCCTTCGCCGCCTTCAGCGCGTTCAGTAGGTCCTTGTCAATTTCGGTCGGCATAAAAAAGATATCTCCTACGGGGAAGAAGCCCGTGTCAGCTAAGAGTCTGTCCCGGAAGCCCCTCGCCCCCGTACTCGGGGGAGAGGGGTTGGGGGTGAGGGGTCTGCTTTTCGCTAGGAAATCCCCCTCACTCCCAACCCCTCGCCCCCGAGTACGGGGGCGAGGGGAGCATACGGGACAGACTCTAAGCGCCAAAGGCTTGACGGGCAGGCCGCGCGAGCCGAACGGGGCCTACCGGGGCGTCAGCCCGTTAAGGCTCTTCCATCTGTTTCAGAAGCGCCGCCAGCTCGGGGTCCATCTCCTCCTCGGCGGCGGGCGCGGCCGGCGCCTTCTCTTCGGCGGCCGGCGCGGGCTCGTCCATCTGAGCCATCAGCGCCGCCAGCTCGGGGTCCATGCCCTCATCGGCCGGCGCCGCGGGCGCCTTCTCCGCGGCGACCGGCGCGGGGGCGTCCATCTCGGCCATCAGCGCCGCCAATTCCGGGTCCATCTCCTCGTCCGCCGGAGCCTCCGCCGGGGCGGCCGGAGGCGGGGGTGCTTCCGGCTCCTCATCCGCCGGAGCCTCTGCCGGAGTATCGGCCGGCGCCGCCAGGCTCACGGCGACCGAAAGCGGCTTGGCGGCGCGCGGCAGAGTGACGGTCCCCTTCTGGCCCCAGCGCCCCGGCAGCGGCGTCGGCGGCTGGTCCTTCGCCGCCTGCGCCACCGAGGCGACGTGCCCGAACTGCGCCTGGTCGCGGCCGCGCACGCCCAGCAGCGTCATCAACCCCAGCGCCGTCAGCCGCTCCGCGCCCTTGCGCTCCGCCCACACTTCCACCAGCGTCACCTGTTCGTCGTCGTCCTCGTCGCGGTAGGCGTGTAGAGCCATGTCGCCGAGGCCGAGTTGACCGCCGGGCTTTAAGGCCCACCCCTCCTTCTGGAACGACTGCGCCAGGAGGGCGGCGACGCCGAGCGCCGCGTTGCCCCACAGGTAGCCGGCGCCCTTGTCCTCGCGCGCCCACTCCTCGAACTCGAAGCGCTCGATCGACTTCGTTTTCTCCCCGTAAGGGAGGCGGAGCAGGAAGCGCGGCAGGGCGACGCCGAGCAGCGCGGCTTCGGAGAGGCGGCGCAGGGCGGTCCACGCCGCCGCGTCCGCCGCGTACTCCTTGTCGAAAAGGCGCGCCGTCGCGCCCGTCAGGAACGGCGCGCAGGCCTCGCGCGCCACCTTCGCCATCCGCCCCAGGGTTTGAGCGCCCGCCGCGTCCGCCTCGAAGACGTAGTCGCCGACCAGCAGCGCCCAGGGTTTGCCCTTCGGCCCCTTCGTCGCCTGCTCGACGAGGAGGTTGTAAAGGGCACTTTCCCCCAGGTCGTCGGAGGCGTTCAGGTCGGCCTCCAACTCGTCGCGCGTCACGTCGCAGAGGACGATTTCGACCTTGCTGTCGGCCTTGCGGGCGCGGCGCGCCAGCCAGTCGACGCCGCGCCAGGCGGCTTCGAGGGCCTGGAAGCGCGGGTGATGCAGCACCTGCCGCATGAAGGCGGTGCGCTCCTCGTCGCCGTCCAGGTCGGAGAAGCGGTCGACCTGCCGGTACAGCTCGTCGGGGTGGAACTCGTCCAGCGTCGTGAAGGCCAGGTCGACGTCGCCGCCGTCGAGCCCGTCGAGGCGCAGCGACACGCCCAGGGCGCCGAGGGTCGCGTCGAAGTCCTCGGGGTCGAGGGGGCGCAGTCGGCGGCGGGCCAGTTCGTCGCGCCCGGCGGCCTCGCCGCGACTGGCGCGGCCGCTGAAATCGGCCAGCACGGCGATGCGGAACGGCGTATCCGGTCCGGGGGCCTCGACCGGCTCCCCGCCGGCGTCGAGGTGTCCGAAGGACGGCTCGGAGGACATGAGTGTGACCCAGCGTCTTAGGAGGAAAGCCAACGCCTTAGGAGAAGGGGAAGTGTATCACCGCGCGCGGGGCAGGTGCAACGAAAAAAGCCTGATGGGTGTAGCTTTCGATTCCGGCACTTTTCCGTAAACCGTCCTGCGGGGGAACGAACGATCCAACCGCAGGAGGCCGGGCTGTGGCCCATACCGTCGAGGTGAACACGCCGCTGGAGGCCTTGCTGGTCGAGCAGGCCCTGGCGATGGCCCGCCGTGGGCCTCTTCGGTCCGTGCCGCGGGCGACAGGCTTGGTGCCGCCTCGCGCTAACGCCGTCGGGAGGACCGGCCCGCCTACAGCGGCTTCAAGTCGGGCCATTCACCCAATTCGTACCAATCCCCGCACGGGTCGCGGATGATGCCGCCAAGTTTCTCCGCCAGCCAGCGGCACACCTCCGACGCCAGGATGGGGGCCATCGCTTCCCCGGGCAGCGACGACCCGTAGGAGGCGGATACCTCGTCCACACAACCTTTCAAATACCGCCGGACCTTTTTGGATGAGGCCGCTTCGGGGTCGAGATTGTCGATTACCTCCTCGATTACCCCCCTGATTTCGTCGCGTGTCCGCCAACGTTCGACATCGACCTGGCGTGCGCGGCCGGGACGGTAGTACAGCCGGTAGAAGAAGAATCCGGGTGGCCGGAAGTTGTCGATCCGCAGGTGCTTGAGCGCCTCATCGACCCGCTTTCCGGGCACGTCGCACACCTCGGCAATCAGGGAGAGGTCCACCTCCTCGATGCCGGCAAGTAACTGCTCCGGGGTAACCTTGGCCGCCGATCGCTTCAGGTATACCGAATGCCGCTGCGCCATCCGCTCGCCTCCGCCGCCTGACGACAAAGCTCAGCCGCCGGGCCGGCCTCGCTGACTTCACAACTCGGCAACCCGGAATGGCCGACCCGGTCGGCTGCGGTGCCTGGTTCGGCCCAAACTCGCACCATCGTACGGCAGGGGGGCCGAACCGTCATGGGGCGAGCGCTCCTGCGGGACGACGAGGGACGCCACGACCTCAATGAGAACAGCCGCGTGAGATGGTGTCAAGAAATCAAGAAGAAAGCGACTCGATCTCCAACGGCTTTACGTCGACGACACGTCGGACACGCGCCACGTTCGCCTCGGGGCAGCTTACGGCGTCGGCCCCGAATAAGTCCGCGGGTTCTACCAGACGGATCGGCTTGGTATCGTTTTTGCGGAAGAAGTGGGGAATGGAGGGTGGCGCGGGACCTCAGACTCGTCCGACGCCGCCGGAGACGTGTTGGACTTCGCTCGAACTCAGGAGACAGCCATGACCGAGACGACCCAGCAGACGACCGTGGTAGGCGTGTTTCGCGACCACGACCAGGCGGACAAGGCGGTGGCCGAACTGCGCCGCGTCGGCTTCAAAGACGACCAGATCGGTTACGTGATGGCGGACGGCACCAAGAAGAATGCCGCCGGCGAAGAGTCCCACACCGGCGAAGGGGTGGCGGCGGGCGCCATCGGCGGCGGCGTGCTCGGCGGCATCGCGGGCGCCATCGCGGCGGGCCTCATCCCCGGCGTCGGCCCAGTGCTCGCGGCCGGCATCCTCGCGGCCACGTTCGGCGGCGCGGCGATCGGGGCGACCGCCGGCGGCATCGTCGGCGCCCTGATCGGCATGGGAGTTCCCGAAGAGGAGGCCCAGTACTACGAACAGGAGTTCAAGTCGGGGCGCATCCTGGTGACTGTCCGGGCGGACGGCCGCCAGGCCGAGGCACGCTCGGTCCTCCAGCGCTTCGGCGCCTACGACCGCTCCAGTGGCCTGACCGGCGGTGACGTGACGTCTGCCGGCACGGCGAGCCGCCGCGCCGCTTCCTCTACCTCGTCGGCTACGGCCGTCGGCGAGGGGCAAACCATGCGGCTGCACGAAGAAGAGTTGCGCACCCACAAGGACTCCGTCCAGGCCGGCGAGGTGCGGATGCGCAAGGAAGTCGTGACGGAGCAGAAGACGATCCAGGTTCCGGTGACGCGCGAGGAAGTCGTCATCGAGCGGCACCCGGTGAGCGGCACCGCTTCCGCTTCCGACATCCGCCCCGGCGAAGAGATCCGCATCCCGGTGCGCGAGGAAGAGGTGCGCGTCGACAAGGTGTCCGTCGCCAAGGAAGAAGTCACCATCGGCAAGCGCAAGGTGCAGGGCACCGAGCAAGTCAGCGGCACCGTGCGCAAGGAGCAGGTGCGCGTCGAGAAGGAAGGGGACGTCAACCTCCACGGCAACACCGGGACGACGACGCCGAAGACGCCGAAGGGCGGGAAGTCGTAAGGGTGCCCGAGACCCGAGGCTCGGCCGTGGGGCAGCGGGCGGATGTACGCGGGCGCCCGACTGCGGCGGGGGTCAGTCGAGTTCGCGCGCCATAATCCCCACGACGACTAAGAGGTGGCGTGCAGCTTCGTCCGGTTTC
>JBBROG010000214.1:0-15139 GCA_038229635.1 Gemmatales bacterium | reverse complement strand
GAAGCAGGTGGCGTCGGGCCGTTTTGGCGTCACCAGCGAATACCTGGTCAACGCCGACGACCTGCAGATCAAGATGGCGCAGGGGGCCAAGCCGGGCGAAGGCGGGCAGCTCCCCGGCCATAAAGTTTATCCGTGGATCGCGAAAGTGCGGCACTCGACGCCGGGCGTCGGCCTGATCTCGCCGCCGCCGCACCACGACATCTACTCCATCGAAGACCTCGCGGAACTGATTCACGACCTGAAGAACGCCAACCGGCACGCGCGGATCAGCGTGAAGCTGGTGGCCGAGGTCGGCGTCGGCACGGTCGCCGCCGGCGTCGCCAAGGCCCACTCCGACGTCGTCCTCATCAGCGGCCACGACGGCGGCACCGGCGCCTCGCCGCTGACGAGCATCAAGCACGCGGGCACGCCTTGGGAATTGGGCCTGGCCGAAACCCACCAGACGCTCGTCCTGAACGATTTGCGCTCGCGTATTGTCGTCGAGGTCGACGGCCAGCTGAAGACGGGCCGCGACGTCGTCATCGGGGCGCTCCTCGGCGCCGAGGAGTTCGGCTTCGCGACGGGTCCGCTGGTGGCGATGGGCTGCATCATGATGCGCGTCTGCCACCTGAACACCTGCCCGGTCGGCGTGGCGACGCAGGACCCGAAGCTGCGGGCGAAGTTCGCCGGCAAGCCGGAGCACGTCGTCAACTTCATGCATATGATCGCCCGGGAAGTGCGCGAGCTGATGGCGAAGCTCGGCTTCCGCACGGTCAGCGAGATGGTCGGCCACACGGAAAAGCTCGACGCCAACAAGGCCATCGCCCACTACAAGGCGAAGGGCCTCGACTTCTCGTCGATCTTCTACCAACCGGAGATGCCGTCCAGCGTGGGGCGCTTTTGCCAGCAGGGGCAAGACCACGGCCTCGACAAGTCGCTCGACCTGACGACGCTGCTCGACCTGTGCGAGCCGGCGATCGAGCGCGGCGAGATGGTGTCGGCGGCGCTGCCGATCCGCAACACGATCCGCGTGGTCGGCACGATTGTCGGGAGTGAGGTGACGCGCCGCCACGGGCCGAAGGGGCTGCCGGACGACACGATCCGCCTGCACTTCCGCGGCTCGGCGGGGCAGAGCTTCGGGGCGTTCGTGCCGAAGGGGATGACGCTGATCCTCGAAGGCGACGCCAACGACTACGTCGGCAAGGGGCTGTCGGGCGGCAAGCTGATCGTCTACCCGCCGGAGGGCTCGACGTTCGTGCCGAGCGAAAACGTCATCATCGGCAACGTGGCGCTGTACGGGGCGACGGGCGGCGAGGCGCACTTTCGCGGCATGGCGGGCGAGCGCTTCGCGGTGCGCAACAGCGGCGTGAGCACGGTGGTGCTGGCGGTCGGCGACCACGGCTGCGAGTACATGACCGGCGGCCGCGTCGTCGTCCTCGGGCCGACGGGGAAGAACTTCGCCGCCGGCATGTCGGGCGGCGTCGCCTACGTCCTCGACGAATCCGGCGACTTCCCGCGTAACTGTAATACGGAGATGGTGAAACTCTTCCGTCTGGAAGACCCGGAAGAGATCGAGGAACTCGGCGCCCTGATCCGCCGGCACGCCGACGCCACGAAGAGCGAGCGTTCGTTCAAGGTGCTGGCGCTGTGGGAGGAGATGGTGCCGAAGTTTTGGAAGGTCTACCCGAACGACTACCGCCGCGTGGTCGAGGCGCTGAAGCGCTACCAGTCGCAGGGGCTGCCGGAGGACGAGGCGGCGATGGCGGCGTTCGAGGAGAACTCGCGCGACCTGGCCCGCGCCGGCGGGAAGTGACGCCTTTGTTTAGCCGCCCGCCCGCAGGGCGGCGGGCAGCCCGCGTCGTCCTGCGCGGGGAAACGCACCCTTGGGGCGATGCCGGCTGCCCGCCGCCCTGCGGGCGGGCGGCTAAACAAAGGCATTCCCCGACGACTCCCAAGGGAGGTTCGACATGCCGACCGCAATGCCATCGACCGCTCCCGGCGTGCGCGCCCACAAGCTGCTGCCCGACAAGGACGACCGGCCCGTGCGCAACTCCCTCGAATGCTACCAGAGTCCGCTGTTGACGGAGTCGCTGACCCCCGTTCTGCTCGGCCTGCACCCGGAAGGCGATTTCTTCATCGGCCAGGACAACGGCATCTACTGGCGGCGGACCGACCCGCCGCTGAAGGGGTGCCGATCGCCCGACTGGTATGTCGTCGAGGGAGTGCCGCGCCTGCTCGACGGGGAGATGCGCCGCTCCTACGTCCTCTGGGAAGAACTGGTTTCGCCGCTGCTCGTGGTCGAATACCTCTCCGACGACGGGGCCGAGGAGCGCGACGAGACGCCGTGGGAGGGAAAGTTCTGGGTCTACGAGCGGACGATCCAGGCGTCCTACTACGCTATTTACGACCCCGAAAAGGCGATGGTGGACGTGTACCAGCGCGTCGGGTCGCGCTACCGCCGCGCGGCCGCGAACGAGCGCAGCCATTACCCGATAGCGGAACTCGGTATTGAGTTAGGGATCTGGCAGGGAACCTACCACGGCTACGACATGCCGTGGCTGCGAGCCTGGGACGCGAACGGCAACCTGCTCCTCGCCGACGCCGAGCGAACCGACCGGCTCGCCGCCAAGCTCCGCGAACTCGGTGTCGATCCCGAGACCTTGTAGTCCCGCGAAAGGAGCAAACATGACGCCGCCCGACAATCCCGCCGGCGCTTACGTCCCTGAGGAAGGGTACGGCGCGGCACGCCGCGAAGAACTGATCCGCGACGTCGAAGCCGCTCCGGCGCGGCTGCGCGCCGCCGTCGCCGGGCTGACCGACGCCCAACTCGACACGCGCTACAAGAACTGGACGGCGCGACAGATCGTCCACCACCTGGCTCACAGCCATGCGAACGCCTACGTCCGCTTCAAGCTGGCGCTGACGGAAGAGGTGCCGACGATCAAGCCCTACGACGAGGGGCGTTGGGTGTCACTGCCGGACGCTCGCGGCGGAGACGTCGCCGCCCCGCTCGCGCTGCTCGACGGGCTGCACGCCTGCTGGGCACAGATGTTGCGGGCCATGTCGGAGGCCGAGTTCACCCGGACCTACTTCCACCCGGAATACGGCAAGGCAGTGAGCCTGTCGGCCGCCCTGAGCAACTACGCCTGGCACGGGCGACATCACACGGGTCAGATCGAGTGGTTGCGGAACGCTCACGGGTGGGGCCGGTGATCGAGGAAGAGAAGAACGAGTCGGAAAGGAGAGGGCATCATGTTCGGTGATGGTTCGCTGACTTTCCGGGAGTTTGCCATGCGCGAGCCGTTCCCCCTCGCCACTATCCACGACGCCGTCCTCGAGTTCCTGCGGGGCCGGGACGACGCCGTTCTTTTCGGCGCGCAAGCCGTCAACGCCTACGTCGATGAATCCCGCATGACGCAGGACGTGGACATCATCTCGACGCGCGCCGCGGAATTGGCGGAGGAACTTCGGGGATTTCTTAACGAACGCTTTCATATCGCCGTCCGTGTTCGGGAGGTGAGGGAAGGACTGGGCTATCGCGTCTACCAGGTGAGGAAGCCGAAGAATCGCCATCTGATCGACGTGCGGCCGGTCGAACGACTCCCCCCGGCCCAACGAGTGAGGAAAGTGCTGGTCGTGACTCCGCCGGAGCTGATCGCGGGCAAAGTGAGCGCTTACGTCAGCCGCCGCGGAAAGCCGAAAGCGGGCACCGACTGGCGTGACCTGGCGCTGCTGTTCCTTACCTTCCCGGACTTGAAGACGGAGGAAGGCCCGGTAGCGGAACGCCTTCGCGCCGGGGGCGCGACCGAGGACGTCCTCCTCGCCTGGAAAGAGCTTGTCGCCCAGAACATCGAGCCCGAGGACGAAGACGGCGAGTTCGGGGCCTGAGGACACAAGAGCATATCGCCTTTTGGGGACACAGTGATGGGCAAGCCGACTGGCTTCATGGAATACCCCCGCGAGCTGCCGATGGCCCGGCCGCCGACGGCGCGCATCGGCGACTGGGACGAGTTCCACGCCCACGCCGACGACATGATGCTGCGCAAGCAGGGCGCTCGCTGCATGGACTGCGGCGTCCCGTTCTGCCACACCGGCCAGCTCATCGAGGGCATGGCGTCCGGCTGCCCCGTCAATAACCTCATTCCCGAGTGGAACGACCTCGTTTATCGGGGACTCTGGAAGGAGGCGCTCGAGCGCCTCCACAAGACGAACAACTTCCCCGAGTTCACCGGCCGCGTCTGCCCGGCGCCGTGCGAGGGGTCGTGCGTCCTCGGCATCAACGAGCCGCCGGTGACGATCAAGAGCCTCGAATGCGCCATCGTCGACCGCGGCTTCGCGGAGGGCTGGGTCATTCCCGAGCCGCCGCCGTTCCGCACCGGCAAGACGGTCGCCGTCATCGGCTCCGGCCCCGCCGGACTCGCCTGCGCCGCCCAGCTCAACAAGGCCGGCCACGCCGTCACCGTCTACGAGCGCGCCGACCGCGTCGGCGGACTTTTGATGTACGGCATCCCCAACATGAAGCTCGACAAGCGCCAGGTCGTCCAGCGCCGCGTCGACCTGCTCGCCGCCGAGGGGGTCGAGTTCGTCACCGGCGTCGAGGTCGGCAAGAGCCTCCCCGGCCAGAAGCTGCTCGACGACTTCGACGCCGTCGTCGTCTGCACCGGCTCGACGCTGCCGAAAGACTTCTTCGCCAAGACGCCGGGCCGCGAACTGAAGGGCATCCACTTCGCGATGGAGTTCCTGCACGGCAACACGAAGAGCCTGCTCGACGGCACCCACGCCGACGGCAATTACCTTTCGGCGAAGGGGAAGGACGTCATCGTCATCGGCGGCGGCGATACGGGGACCGACTGCGTCGGCACGTCGCTGCGGCACGGCTGCAAGAGCCTCCTGCAACTGGAAATCGTCCCGCGGCCGCCGGACTCGCGGGCGCCGAACAACCCCTGGCCGCAGTGGCCGAAGGTCTACAAGCTCGATTACGGGCAAGAAGAGGCGCAGGCCCTTTGGGGCGACGACCCGCGCCGCTACTCGGTCCAGACGACGAAGTTCGTCGGCGACGAGAACGGCCGCCTCCGAGCCGTCGAGACGGTGCTGGTCGACTGGACGAAGCGCGACGGCAACGCGCCCTTCACGGTCGTGGCGGGGAGCGAGAAGACGCTGCCGGCGCAGCTGGTGCTGCTGGCTCTCGGCTTTTCGGGTCCGGAAACGCCGGTACTCGACCAACTCGGCGTCGAGCGCGTCAAGGACATGCACGGGTTGGCCGTCAAGGCGGAGCACGGCACGTTCCAGACGAACGTGCCGAAGGTGTTCGCGGCGGGCGACGCGCGGCGCGGCCAGAGCCTCGTCGTCTGGGCGATCAACGAGGGGCGCGGGGCGGCGCGCGAGTGCGACCGCTTCCTCATGGGCGAGACAACGCTGCCGTAGGCGGTCTCTGACGGAGGACGAGCGACTTTTTCTTTCCCTCCCGTGCCGCGCGCGGTTAACCTATCCTCAGAAACTCCGCCGCCGGGTTTCCCGCCTGCCCGCCTGGGAGGAAGCGTCCCATGTGCCTCCGCCGAAAAGCCGTCGGCCTCACGATGACCCTGGTCTTCCTTGGCGCCGGCCGCCTGCCGGCGCAGACGAGCCGCGCCGAACGCGCGTCGGTGCCGCCGGAGCGCCACTGGGCCTTTCAGCCGGTGCGCCGACCGCCGGTCCCCGAAGTGCGCGGCCGCGCCTGGGTGCGCACGCCCGTCGATGCCTTCGTCCTCGCCCGGCTGGAGGCCGTCGGCTTGCGCCCTTCGCCGCCGGCCGACCGGCGCACGCTCCTGCGCCGCGTCACGCTCGACCTGACCGGCCTGCCGCCGACGCCCGACGAACAGCGCGCCTTCCTCGACGACCCTTCGCCCGACGCCTTCGCCAAGGTCGTCGACGGCCTCCTCGCGCGCCCGCAGTACGGCGAGCGCTGGGGGCGGCACTGGCTCGACGTCGCCCGCTACGCCGAGACGAACGGCTACGAGCGCGACGGCGCCAAGCCGAACGCCTGGCGCTACCGGGATTACGTGATCGACAGCCTTAACGCCGATAAGCCCTACGACCGCTTCGTCACCGAGCAGGTCGCCGGCGACGAGGTCGACGACACGAACGCCGAGGCGCAGGTCGCCGCGACGTTCCTGCGCCTGGGCAGCTGGGACGACGAGCCGGCCGACCCCAAGGTCGACCGCTACGACCAACTCGACGACGTCCTCGGCACGACGGCGACGGCGTTCCTCGGCCTGACGCTGCGCTGCGCCCGCTGCCACGACCACAAGTTCGAGCCGTTCTCGCAGGCGGACTACTACGGCCTGCTCGCCGTCTTCGAGCCTCTGAAAAGGCCGCAAAAAGGCCGGGCCGACCACGACGTCCCCGTGGGCAACCTCGCGGAACTGGCGGCTTCCCGAGAGGCGTCGGCGAAAGTCGACGTCGCGGCGGACGCGGTGCGGGAGCGCGTCAAGGCTCAGGACGACGCCGTGCGCGCCCGGCTGCTCGCGTCGGGCAAGACGTCGCTGCCGCCCGACGCCGTCGCCGCCTTCCGCGCCGAGCCCGACAAGCGCGACGGCGGGCAGAAGCAACTCGTCAAGAAGTTCGCGACTCAACTCGAGCGGGACGTGCGCTCCGGCGCCGCCCCGGAGGAGAAGGAGCGCCGCGGGCGCTGGGAGCAGGAAATCGCCGCCCTCGAGACACGCCGGCCGAGGGGGCTGCCGCGCGCCTACGTCTGGAGTGAGGACGGCACGAAGGCGCCGCCGACGCGCGTCTTCCGCCGCGGCGACCCGACCAAGCCGCGCGAGGAGGTCGAGCCGACGCTGCCGGCGGTCCTCGTCAAGGCGCCGCCGCCGGCGCCACGGCCGACGTCACGCACGACCGGGAGGCGGCTGTGGCTGGCGCGCTGGCTGACGGCGCCGGACAACCCCCTGACGGCCCGCGTCATGGTCAACCGCGTCTGGCAGGGCCACTTCGGCCGCGGACTCGTGGCGACGGCGAACGACTTCGGCGTGGCCGGCGAGGCGCCGAGCCACCCCGAATTGCTCGACTGGCTGGCGGCGCGCTTCGTCGCGGACGGCGGGCGCCTCAAGCCGCTGCACCGCGCGATCGTGCTGTCGAACGCTTACCAGACGTCGGCGACGACCTCCCCGGAGGCCGTTCGCGCCGACCCGCGCGACGTCCTGCTGTCGCACTGGCGACAGCGGCGGCTCGAAGCGGAGGCGGTGCGCGATTCGATCCTGGCGGTGAGCGGCCGTCTCAACCCGGAGCCGCGCGGGCCGAGCGTCTACCCGGCGCTGGCGCGGGCCGTGCTGGAGGGGCAGTCGCGCCCCGGCGACGGCTGGGGCAAGTCCGACGAGCGCCAGGCGTCGCGGCGAAGCGTCTACGTTTTCGTCAAGCGCTCGCTGGCGGTGCCGGAACTGGACCTGCTCGACGCGCCCGACACGACGACGAGCTGCGAAGCCCGCCCCGTCTCCACGACGGCCCCCCAGGCGCTGACGTTTCTCAACGGCGCCTTCGTCAACGAGCAGGCGAAACACTTCGCCGCCCGGCTGGCGCGCGACGCCGGCGCCGACCCGAAGGCCCGGGTGCGCCGCGCCTTCGAGCTGGCCCTGGGCCGGCCGCCGCGCGACGAGGAGGTCCGCCTGGCTCTCGCCTTTCTGAAAGAGCAGTCTCCGGAGGCGTTTTGTCTTGTTCTTCTGAACACGAACGAGTTCGTCTACCTGGATTGAGGCCCTTGTCATGACCTGTCGTCGCACGCGCCGCGAGTTGCTGGGACAGATGGGCGGCGGCTTCGTCGGCACGGCGCTGACGTACCTGCTCGCCCGCGACGGCTTCTTCGCCGGCCGCGCGCACGCCTCGCCGGACGGTACACCGTTGGCGCCGAAGCGGCCGCACTTCCCCGGCCGGGCGAAGGCGTGCATCGTGCTGTTCATGTACGGCGGCCCGAGTCAGGTCGACCTCTTCGACCCCAAGCCGGAGTTGACAAAGCGCAACGGCCAGGCGATGCCGGACCTGGAGAGCGACCCGCTCTTCACGGTGCGCAACCCGGGGACGCTGCTCGGCTCGAAGTACCGCTTCCCGAAGTGCGGCAAGAGCGGCGTCGAGGTGTCGGAACTGTACCCGCACCTGGGCCGGCGCGTCGACGACATGGCGATCGTCCGCGGCACTTACGCCGACAGCTTCGCCCACGGCTCCGGCCTGCTGCAGATGAACACCGGCTTTCTGCGCCAGGGCTATCCCAGCCTCGGCTCGTGGGTGAACTACGGCCTCGGCAGCGCCAGCGAGAACCTGCCGGGCTACGTCGTCATGCTCGACCACCGCGGCGGGCCGATCGGCGGGCCGCCCAACTGGGGCGCCGGCTTCATGCCTGCCTCCTACCAGGGCACGCAGCTGCGCACCGGCGGCGAGCCGATCATCAACTTATCCCCTCCGCAAGGCGTCACTACGGCGGAGCGGCGCCGCCAACTCGACCTCCTGGGGCAGTTCAACCGCCTGCACCAGGCGGCGACGCCGGAGAACGGCGAACTGGCGGCGCGGGTCGCGAGCTACGAGTTGGCCTTCCGCATGCAGAGCCACGCGCCGGAGGCGGTCGACCTCGCCCAGGAGACGGACGAGACGAAGCGGCTGTACGGCCTCGACGACCCGAGGACGGAGAAGTTCGGCCGCAAATGTCTGCTGGCGCGGCGGCTGGTGGAGCGCGGCGTCCGCTTCGTGCAGGTCTACAGCGGCGGCGGGCACAACGACGAGAACTGGGACGCGCACGGCGACGTCAACAAGAACCACGAGCTGCACTGCGGCGAGACGGACCGGCCGATGGCGGCGCTGCTGACCGACCTGAAGCGGCGCGGCCTCCTCGACAGCACGCTCGTCGTCTGGACCGGCGAGTTCGGGCGGACGCCGACGGGGCAAAACGGCAAGGGGCGCGACCACAGCCCGCGCGGCTTCTCGTCGTGGCTCGCCGGCGGCGGCGTCCGGGGCGGGCAGGTGATCGGCGCCACCGACGAATTCGGCTTCGCGGCGGTCGAGAACAAGGTCCACGTCCACGACCTGCACGCGACGATCCTGCACCTGATGGGGGTGGACCACACGCTGCTGACGTACTTCCAGGGCGGGCGCGACCAGCGCCTCACCGACGTGGCGGGGCGCGTGGTCAAGGAGGTGACGGGATAAACGAAGAGCCTGGTAGAATGCGAACGTCGCCCGCGACGACGGAAGTAGGAGGCAAGTGCCATGTCCGAGCCCCTTACGCTGAAGCAGGTCGAGCATCTGGTGGCCCAGCTGCACCCGCAGGACCAGCTGAAGTTGGTGGCGGGAGTCTGCGACCGACTCAGCCTCTTTCCCGAGATCCTGCCGGACATCAAGCCGGAGACCGACGAAGAGTTCGACGCCTGGACGCGCGAGTGCGAAGAGATCGCGGCCCTCTGGCAAGGGGGAGAGGTTGATTCCGCGGCTGATATTCGCCGCCTCCGTGGTGAGGGCAAGTGAGGATGCCGCCCCGAATTTGCGTCGACGCGAGCGTCGCCATCAAATGGTATGTCCCGACCGAGCCTCACCGCGGCAAGGCCCTCCAGCTGCGCTATGATTCCCGGAAGATGGGCCGCTTCATGATTTCGCCTCCTCTCTTCGCGATGGAAATTGATAGTATCGTTCAGTCGCGCCTCGTCGCCGGCCTCGCAACGGTCGCGCTCTCCGACCGCGTGCTCGCCGAGATCGACCGATCCCGTGTCGTCATCTCGAACCATCAGAGATTGCGCCAACGTGCCCGCGAGATAGCCCGACAGTTGGCTCAGGAAAAAGTGTACGATGCGACCTACGCCGCCCTCGCCGAGTTGAGCGGCTGCGACTTCTGGACCGCCGACCAGAACTTCTACAGCCAGGCCCGCCACGCCTTCCCGTTCGTCAAGTACCTGCCGAACTACCCGTGACCGAGGCCCGGGAGGTGACGGAGTAGGCTGCGAGCCTGGTAGAATGCGAACGTCGCCCGCGACGACGGAGTAGGAGGCGCGAGCCATGTCCGAGCCCCTCACGCTGAAGCAGGTCGAGCATCTGGTGGCCCAACTGCACCCGCAGGACCAGCTGAAGCTCGTAGCCGGAGTCTGCGACCGACTCAGCCTCTTTCCCGAGATCCTGCCGGACATCAAGCCGACGACCGACGAAGAGGAAGCCGCCTTCTTGAAGGACATCGAGGAAACGGCGGCCCTCTGGCAAGGGGAGTTCGATTCCGCGGCCGACATACGCCGCATTCGCGGAGAGGGTAAGTAGGGATGCCGCCCCAAATCTGCGTTGACGCGAGCGTCGCCATCAAGTGGTTCATCCACGGCGAGTCTCACCGGCCCAAGGCCCTCCAGTTGCGCTACGATTCCCGAAAGACGGGCCGCGTCATGATCTCGCCGCCGCTCTTCGCGATGGAGATCGACAGCATCGTCCAGACACGCCTCGTCACCGGCCTTACTTCGGTCGCCATCGCCGACCTAACGCTCGCCGACATCGACCGGGCCGGCGTCGTCATCACGACGCACCAGAAGATGCGCCAGCGCGCCCGCGAGATTGCCCGGCAGTTGGCGCAGGAAAAGGTGTACGATGCGACCTACGCCGCGCTCGCCGAGCTGAGCGGCTGCGACTTCTGGACCGCCGACCAGAACTTCTACAGCCAGGCCCGCCACGCCTTCCCGTTCGTCAAGTACCTGCCGAACTACCCGTGACCGAGACCCGGACATGACGCCACGACCTTCCTGCCCCGGACCGCGCCGCCTGTCGCGCCGCCGCATGCTCCAGGTCGGCGCCCTTGGCGCCCTCGGCCTCAGCCTGCCGGACGTTCTCCGCGCCGCGGAAGGCGTTTCCGCCCCGAGCGCCGACGCCTGTATCCTGATCTTCCTCGACGGCGGGCCGTCGCACCTCGACATGTGGGACATGAAGCCCGACGCCCCCGCCGAGGTGCGCGGCGAGTTCAAACCCATCGCCACGTCGCTGCCCGGCGTGCGCCTCTGCGAGCACTTGCCGAAGATGGCGCGACTGATGCACCACTGCGCCCTCGTCCGCTCGGCGCACCACAGCGTTAACAACTCGCACGGGGCGGCGGTCTACACCGGCCTGACCGGCTTCGACCGCGGCGAGGCCGGCGGCGCCAAGAACCCGAACGACCACCCCGCCATCGGCAGCGTCGTCGGCCTGGTGCGCCCGCCCAGGACGGCGGTCGTCCCCTACGTCTCCATGCCGTACATCGTCGCGGAGGGAGCCGGCGGCCCGCCGCAACCCGGCTTCTTCGGCGGGCTGCTCGGCCGCACGCGCGACCCGCTCTTCGTACTGCGCAACCCCAACGCCGCCGACTTCGCCATGCCGGAGCTGTCGCTCGGCCCCGAGATTAGCCCGACGCGCCTCGACGAGCGCCGCCGCCTCATCGACCGCCTCGCCGGCCGCGCCGCCAGCCAGCGCCTCCAGGAAATGTCCGGCTTCCAGGAGCGCGCCCTCGACCTGCTCACCTCGCCGGCGACCAAACAGGCCTTCGCGCTCGACAAGGAGCCGCTCGCCGTGCGCGAGGCTTACGGCCGCAACATCTACGGGCAGAGCGTCCTACTCGCCCGCCGCCTCATCGAGGCCGGCACGCGCGTCGCCTGCGTCGCCTGGGCGCCGGACGCCAACGCGACGTGGGACACGCACGGCAACAACTTCACGAAGCTCAAGAACGAACTGCTGCCGCAGCTCGACGCCGCCGTGGCGAGCCTGCTGAAGGACCTGATCGACCGCGGAATGCTCGGCCGGACCTTGGTGGTGGTCATGGGCGAGTTCGGGCGCACGCCGAAGGTGAACAAGGCGGCGGGGCGCGACCACTGGAACTTCTGCTACGGCCTGATGCTCGCCGGCGGGGGGATCCGGGCCGGCGTCGTCCACGGGTCGAGCGACAAGATCGGCGCCCGGCCGAGCGCCAACCCGGTGACGGCGGCGGACGTCGTGGCGACGATTTATCAGTGTTTGGGGGTCGCGAATGATCTAGAACTGCGCGACCGGGTCGACCGGCCGTTCCAGCTTGTGCCGTGGGGGAGTCCGATCCGAGAACTCCTGGCCTGACCTCCGCGGCGTGCGTCAGCCCGGAGTTCGGCCGCCCACGTGAGGCGCGCCGGACAGCGGGCTACAGCAAGCCGTACTCCTGGAGCGTCTTGCGCACCCGCGCCTCGCCGGCGGCGTCGAGCGGGCACATCGGCAGCCGCAACTCACCGGTGCCCCGGCCGAGCAGCTTCATCGCCGCCTTGACGGGAATCGGGTTCGTCGCCACGCCGAGCATGTCGCGGCACAGCGGGAACAGCTTGCGGTGCCAGCGCCGCGCCTCCTCAACCTTGCCGGCGTCGAACGCCGTCACCAGCGCCTTCAGGTCGCGCGGCACCACATTGCCCACCACCGACACCACGCCGCGGCCGCCGACGCTCATCAGCGGCAGCGTCAGGCTGTCGTCGCCACTCAGGATCGTCAAATTCGTCGTACAGGCGATCTGCGACGCCTGGTCGAGCGAGCCGGTCGCCTCCTTGACGGCGACGACGGTCGGCAGCTCGGCGAGGCGGGCGATCGTCTCCGGCAGGATGTTCGAGCCGGTGCGGCCGGGGATGTTGTAGAGGACGATGGGCAGGTCCACCGCCTCGGCGACGGCGGCGAAGTGGCGGTAGTAGCCTTCCTGCGTCGGCTTGTTGTAGTAGGGGCCGACCATGAGGGCGCCGTCGGCGCCGGCCTTCTTCGCCGCCTTGGTGAGGCGAATCGCCTCGCGAGTGCTGTTGGAGCCGGTGCCGGCCATGACCTTGATGCGGCCGCGCGCCTGCTCGGCGACGACGGCGATGACGCGCTCGTGTTCGTCGTGGTCGAGCGTCGGCGACTCGCCGGTGGTGCCGGCCGGGGCGAGGCCGTCGGTGCCCTGCTCGACGTGCCAGTCCACAAGCCGGCGCAGGTCGTCCCAGTCGATGTCACCGCCCTTGAACGGCGTGACCAGGGCCACCGTCACGCCCGCGAACTGCTCGCCCTTGGTCCCGGCCATCGTCGTCTCCCCGTCGCGCCAATTCCCTCTACCTGATTTCGCGACCTCACCCCCCTTTGTCAAGGGGCGATTCGCTCTGGTTCGGGCCGGGCGACTCGCTATGATGGGCGGCGCGGGAATCAACTCCACCCGGAACAAGGATGAGGCATGTTCCACCTTCTCGACGAGCCAAAGTCGATTCATCTGCCCGATTGGATCACGGACATCGAGTCGTTCCGCCGCTGGAGCGACACCCCCGAGTTTCCGCAGGACCGCCCCGTCTGGTGGATCAAGGGCGAGGTGTGGATCGACATGAGCAAGGAACAGGTCTTCACCCATCTGGCGGTCAAGAACGAGTTCTACTTCGCCCTCACGCGCCTCGTGAAGGAAGGCAACCTGGGGCTGTTCCTGCCCGACGGCTTACTGCTGAGCAACTTCGCCGCCGACATTTCAGGCAACCCGGACGCCACGTTTCTCTCGAAGGAGACGCTGCGTTCCGACAGAGTGCGGTTCCTCGAAGGGACACATGACGGATTCACCGAGATCCAGGGCTCGCCCGACATGGTCCTCGAGGTCGTCAGCCGCAGCAGCGTCCAAAAGGACTATGTGGCACTGCGCAAGGCGTACTGGGAGGCGGACGTCCGCGAATACTGGCTGGCGGACGCCCGCAAGGAACTCCGGTTTGACATCCTGCGCCACACGGCGCGCGGCTACGTCGCCACGCGCAAGCAGGACGGTTGGATCAAGTCGAGCGTCTTCGGCAAGTCGTTCAAGCTGACTCGGAGTACGAACGACCTCGGCCATCCCGACTTCAGCCTGGCGGTGCGCTGAACCGAATCGTCGTCCGCCGCGCAATATTCTTCGGGACGCGACGAATAACCTTCTGGGAGTCCCCCGCCTCGCCCGGCCAGATTTGCACCCCGAGGGGAGAGCGATGCGCCTGGAGCAGATGTTCCATTCGCTGGAGAGTCGCCTGATCGACTTCGGCCGCCGGCTGTGCCAGGGGGCGGCCGCCCTGGCACGCGAGGAGGCCGACGACCTGGGCGCTTTCCTGGACGGCCGCCGCGCCCGCCTGGAGCGCTGCCGCGACGACCTGACCGAGGCCCGCCTGAGGCTGAGGTCGCACGAGACGCGCGCCGCCCGGATCGCCTCGCATATCGAGTCCTACCTCTACGTTTACGACGGCCCTAGCGCCTGGCGGCACGCCCTTGAGTTGGACGGCCTGCGCCGGCAGATCACCGAGGATCGACAGGAGTTGCGCCGCCTCCTCGCGGAAGAGGGGGGACTCCTCGACGAGGTTCGCGCCCTCAACCGCCGCCTCGACGATTTGCAAGTGAAACTCGGCAAGAAGTAAGCGAATGATTCCGCCCGACGTGCGTGCCGTCTTCTTTGACGCCGTCGGCACGCTCCTCCACCCCGAGCCGCCCGCCCCGGTCGCCTACGCCGCCGTCGCCCGCCGTTTCGGCAGCCGTCGCGAAGAGGGCGACATCGCGGCTCGCTTTCGTGCCGCGTTCCGGCGCGAAGAAGCCTTCGACCTCGCCAACGGGTTGCGCACAAGCGAAGAGCGCGAGGAGCGGCGCTGGCGGCGCATCGTCGCCGAAGTCCTCGACGACGTGAGCGATCCCGACGCCTGCTTCGCGGAACTGTACGAACACTTCGGCCTACCGGAGAACTGGCGCTGCGAGGCCGGCGCGGTTGACGCCCTCGCCGAACTGGGGCGCGCCGGTTACGTCCTGGGGATCGCGTCCAACTACGACAGCCGCCTGCGCCGCGTCGTCGCGGGAATGCCGCGGCTTGCCCGCGTGAACCATTTAGTAATAAGCGCGGAGGTCGGCTGGCGTAAGCCGGCGCCGGAATTCTTTGCGGCGCTGTGTACTACGGCGGGGCTGTCGCCGGAAGCGATCCTCTTCGTCGGCGATGACGTCGTGAACGATTACGAGGGCGCCCGCGCGGCCGGTCTGAAGGCGGTTCTGAAGAGTTCCGGGGGTGCGCTGCGCGACCCCCGGCTGTGGGATATAACCCCTCCGGGGTAGGGCCGGGGGCATTTTACCCCGAAGGGGCAGGGCTTCCAACATGGTTGTAAACCCAAGGTATCAAAGGCTTTGCGGCAACAGATCATGTGAACTAACGTCCACTGTCAGTCGGGCCTCGCCGTGGCCGAGGCGG
>JBBROG010000213.1:0-15184 GCA_038229635.1 Gemmatales bacterium | reverse complement strand
GACCAAGGAGCATCTGGAGCAGCGTCTGGCGCTGGACATGCACCGCGAACAGCAGGCCCCCAGACGCCGGCATACCTTGACGACGCTGCATCAGGCGCGCTCCAAGCCTGAGTCACTGCACTAACTTTGCTAAAGTCTCGTTTTGCCTCGGCAAAAAGAGTGATTGGTGACGGCGAAATGCCCTTACCTACGCGGTACGGCACATCCCTCGATGTTTGTCAGGAGCGGAGTCGCCGACGGCCGCGTGGTCGCCGTGCCCTTCTACAGCAGCGGGGCCGCGGCGTACCCTGCGGCTAGGCCCGCAGTACGACGTGCGCCACGTCCACGTCAGCCCCGACAGCCGCTGGGTCGTCACGGTCAGTCATCTCGAAAGCGATTCGGGAGCCAGGACCAAGCTCTGGGACGCGGACACGGGCCGGCTCGCCGCCGACATCGCTCCAGGGGACAATTTCGCGGGCTTTTCTCCGGACGGACGCTGGCTGTATCTCGGCGGCCGGGGCGGGGAGCGTCGGGTCGAAATCGCGTCCCTCGCCTCCGGCTCGGGGGACGACAAGGGGAAGTGCGAGTCGTTCCGTTTCCAAGGCGTCGTCAGTCCGGACGGCCGCCTTCGCGCCTGCGAAGCCTCCGACGGCGGCCTTCGCCTGGTCGCGGCCGAGACGGACGAGGAGGTCGCCCGGTTGCCGTCGCCGGAAGGCAGTCAGTTCCGGCCGCACACGTTCAGTCCGGACGGGTCTCTGCTCCTCGCCCACGAGCCCGAGGCGGGGGCGCTTTACGTCTTCGACCTGGCGCTTCTCCGCGCCCAACTCGCCGGACTCGGCCTCGACTGGGGCGACGAACCGCCCCGGCCGCGCGACGTTGACCCGGCCCGCGCGGAGCCGCTCCGCGTCGAGTTGATTGAGGCGGAGTCGGCGGGCAACGAGGCGAACCTGGCGGGGGCCGAGTGCCGCCGCGCCGCCGCCCGCCTCGTCTTCAACCCCTTCGACGCCGAGGCCCATTTCCGGCTCGGCAAGTTTCTCTCCGAGGCGGGCCGGCTCGAAGAGGCATACGCCCGCCTGACGGCGGCGCTCGCCTTCGGCCCGGAACTGGAAGAGGCGCTGGCCGCGCGCGTCCAGGTCGCCATGCTCCTGGGGCGATGGGACGCCGCGGCGGCCGACGCCGACCGTTACCTGGAAAAATACCCCTTTGTCCACCGAGTACGTCGCTTCCGCGCCCGCGTCAACCTGGCGCGGCGGCGCTTCGAGGACGCCGCCGCCGACTGGACGGCTCTGCTCGTCGAGATGCCCGAGGATCGTGAGGCTTTGCTCGGCCGCGCCGAGGGTTACGAGGCGCTGGGTAAGACGGACCTCGCCGGCGCGGATCGCGAACGGGCTCGCCGCATCGGCGAGCGGGGCGCGCCGGGGTCGAAGTGAGTCGCTTGCGGCTTTGCAAGTGCGAAGCCGCGAGCGGCGGTCACGGCTGCTCCGCCGGCGGGGCCGTCGCCGGCCGGCTCGACAGGCCCGCCTTGCTCAGGCTCTCCAGCGACTCCTGCTTGAGGTCGCCCGTGACGTTGTCGCGGCGGAACTCCGCGATCATCATCGCCGGCGGCGTGATGATGAGGATGATCAGGCCGATGCCCATCATGTAGCCGGGCGCCAGCATCTTCAGCGGCGCCCGGTTGGCGTAGGCCTCGGCGTTCTGCTTCATGAAGAAGCGCATGTTGTCGGCGTACTCGCGCAGCACCGTGATGCCGTCGGTGCCCAGCTTCTCCGACTGCGTCAGGATGACCGACACGTTGCGCAGCTGCGGCAGGTCGACGCGCTCGGCGAACTGCACCAGCGCAAATTCCAGGGAGCGCAGGTCGGCCTGGCGCCGCACCAGCTGCAACTCGTAAGAGAGTTCCGGGTAGGCCATCATCAACTCCTCGGCGACGCGCTGGAGGCTGTTGAGGACGTTGAGGCCGGCGCTGAGGCACAGCGTCAGCATGTCGATGGCCGTCGGCAGGCCGCGCTCGATCGCGATGCGCCGGGATTTTCCCTTGAGATAGAGGTAGACGCGCGGCACGCTGAAGCCGAGCATGGCGACGAGGACGGCGCCGATCCAGACGCGCACCGCGTCGGTGGCGTTCTCCGCCCAGACGAAGGTGATCACGGCGCCGAGGATGAGCGGCGCGATCGTCAGGACCGCCCGCACGGCGGTGTACTCCATCAGCGCCGTCGGCCGGTACAGGCCCGCGGATCGCAAGTCGCGCTGTAACTCCGTCTTCCCCTCGTCGGTCATGGGAAGCTGGCCGGAGAGCGCCGGCGTCAGGTCGCCGAGGACCAGCTCCGGCGTCGAGCCGATGGTTGGGTCGCTCGACGGCATCACCTCCAGCCGCGCCTCGACGCGCTCCCGGCGCCGGGCGATAGCCCGGTAGGTGAACATCGTTACGCCGCTGAAGAAGATGAAGATCAGCGCCAGCAGGAGGTATTCTTCCATCGCCAAGACCCTCGAAAAGCCCCTCTCCCCAAAGGGGAGAGGGGCGCATTCCTCCCCTCTCCCCAAAGGGGAGAAGGGAGAACTCAGGAACGGATTCTCAGTCTTCTTCCTTGCCCAGCAGGTAGAACAGCAGGAACAGGCCGACGACTTCGAGCGTCATCCCTATGCCGAACATGACCATGCCGGCCGTCGTCTCGAAGTATTTCTCGGTCATATCGCGCTGGTAGAACGCCATGTAGAAGAGGACGAACGTCACCAGGCAGAGGATAATCGTGTTGCCGTAGCGGCCGAGCGAAGTGGCCGTCCGGTAGTGGGCGCGCAGCTGGTTGTGCTCGCGCGTCGTGGTGGCGAGGCGGTCCATGATGATCGGCAGGTTGCCGCCGGTGAGACGGTGCAGGCTCAGGACCGAGGCGAAGACGCTGAAGTCGACCAGGTGGACCCGGTCGGCCGTGATCTGCAACACCTGCGGCAGGGCCAGGCCGAGGTCGAGCTGGCGGTGCATGCGCGCGAACTCGCGCGACGTCGGCGCCACGCCGTGGTCGCCGATCACCTGGATCGACTGGTCGATGCTCATGCCGGCGCGCAGGGAGCGCGCCAGCAGGAAGATCGTGTCGGGCAGCTGGTCCTGGACGCGCCGCCGCCACGCCTTCTGGCGGAACAGGAAGAACACCAGCGGGATGGCGGCCCCGACGACGAAGGCGGGCAGCGCCATCCACGACTCGTCGTCGTCCGGGTTGGTGTCGTAGCGCCAGAAGAAGACGATGGCCCCCAGCACGACGCCGCAGAACAGGACGATCGCCGCGGCCTCGGCCACTTCGAGCCGCAGTTCGGTCCGCTCCAGCCGCTCGTGGAGCGTCCGTTTGAGGCGAACCCACCAGGAGTAGCGCCCCCCAACGCCCCTCAAGTCGTTGAGCAGCAGAGTCGGGTCGCTGTCCTCGGCGGGCCGCATGCGGCGCTGGGCCTCGACCTGGCGGCTCGACAGATACCAGGACACCAACATCCACATGACCAGGAAAACCGACGCCGCCCCGAGGAACGCGAGGAGCATCGTGGTCAAATTCACTTCGTTCATGTCTCTCCCCTCCCCCGGCGGCTCAGGTGGTTTCGGTCTGCAGGACGCGGTCGTGGAACAGGGACGCCGGCAGCTCGACGCCCATCGACTTCAGCCGGCTCAGGAACGTCGGCTCGTAGCCGCTGGCGTAGAATTCGCCGACCGTCGCGCCATCCTTGACGCCGAGTTGGCGATAGCCGTACAGGTCGCGGAGCACGTATTGCTTGCGGCGCAGCTCCACGATCTCCGTGATGCGCGTCACCCGGCGGTTGCCGCCCTTGAGGCGCGTGATCTGGATGACGAGGTTGATGGACGACGCGATGTAACCGCGGATGACCGGGATCGGCAGGTCGAAGCCGGCCATCATGACCATCATTTCGAGGCGCGCCAGGGCGTCGCGCGTGTCGTTGGCGTGGATGGTCGTCAGGCTCCCCTCGTGGCCGGTGCTCATGGCCTGGAGCATGTCGAGCGCCTCGGCGCCGCGCACCTCGCCGACGATGATGCGGTCCGGCCTCATGCGGAGGCTGTTGCGCACCAACTCGCGCTGCTTCACCTCGCCGAGCCCCTCCAGGTTCGGCGGCCGCGTCTCCAGCTTGACGACGTGCGGCTGCTGCAATTTCAACTCCGCCGTGTCCTCGATGCTCACCAGGCGCTCGTCGTGCGGGATGTACGCCGAGAGCGTGTTGAGCAGCGTCGTCTTGCCGGTGCCGGTGCCGCCGGAGACGAGGGTGCTGATGCGCCCCTGGACGCAGGCGCCGAGGAGGTGCAGGATCTCGCGCGGCATGGTGCCGTTGGCGAGCAGGTCCTCGGCGGTCAGGCGGACGCCGAAGCGGCGGATCGACAGCACCGGCCCGCTCAGCGACAGCGGCGGGATGATGGCGTTGACGCGGCTGCCGTCGGGCAGCCGGGCGTCGACCATCGGCGACATCTCGTCGATGCGGCGGCCGACGCGGGCGGCGACGCGCTGGATGATCTGCATCAGGTGGGCGTCGTCGGCGAAGACGATATCCGAGAGCTGCAACTTGCCGTTGCGTTCCAGGTAGACTTCGCGCGGGCCGTTGACGAGGATGTCGCTGACCGTCGGGTCGTTCATCGGGATTTCGAGCGGGCCGAAGCCGAACGCCTCGTGCATGATCTCGTCGACGAGGCGCTCGCGCTCCAACTCGTTGAGCATCTCGGGCGTGGCGGCCGTCAGGCGGATGGCCAGGTCGCGCACCTCGCGGCGGAGGCGCTCCGGCTTGACCCGGTTCAGCCGCGACAGGTCGAGCCCCTCGACGAGCTGGCGGTGGATCTCGGCCTTCAGCTTCTGGAGGCGCAGGTTGAGCGTCTTCTTCGCCGCCCGGTCGTTGTCCTGCGGTGTGGCATGGATCTTGGTCGGCAGCATGAACTTACCTCATATCACTCTCTCTCTCCCCAAAGGGGAGAGGGGAGGGGTCGGCGTCACTTCTTGGAGTCCACGGGGCGCCCGTTCAGCTGCTCCGCCAGCTTGAAGAAGCGCCGCGTGATGCTGGCGTAGCGCGCCGTCTTGACGAGGGGTTGGCCCTGGTTGACGGCGGCGTTCACCTTGCCGGCGTCCTCGCTGATGTAGCCGACGAAGGTGCCGCCGACGGCCTCCTCCGCCTTCTTCCACGAGACCTCGCCGCGCTGGCCGTAGCGGTTGGCCACCAGCCGGACGCGGTCGCGCGGCACGCCCCGGTCGCCGAGGAGGCGCAGGAAGCGCCGCGCCTGCCGCAGCGCCGGCACGTCGAGCCGCACCACCTGGACCACCGCGTCGCACAGCCGCAGCGCCTCGACCTGCTCGTCGCCGAGCGTGTGCCCCAGGTCGAGGACGGCGGCGGCGTAGATCGTCCGTAGCAGGATGACCGACTTGCGCACGCCCGCGACCGGCAGCGGCTCCGGCGCCAGCGTTTCCGGCTTGTACGCCAGGATCTGCACGCCGCGCGGGTGGGCCAACATACTTTGCCGCAGGAAGGTGGCGTCGAGCCGCTCCCAGTGCTGGTGGACGTCCGCCACCGTGTGCCGCGGCTGCAGGTCGAGCACCAGCGCCAGGTCGGCGGGGCCGCGGCCCAGCTCCACGAGCGCCACCTGGTTGGGAAACTGTTCCGCCCACGCGAACGCCAGGTTGGTGGCGATGGTCGTCACGCCGCTGCCGGGCGTCGCCGACAGGACGCCGACCACCTGGCCGGTGCCGTACTTGACCTCGCCGCGCTGCCGCAGCTTCTCCAGGGCGTTTTCGAGATTCACTTGGAGCTGCGCCTCGTCGAGGAATTCGCGGGCGCCGCCCTGGAGGTAGCAGAGGATCTGCGCCGCGTCGGCCGACGGCCCCAGGACCATGACGGGCGCCTTGGTCAGCGGGATGGCCTGCTTGATGAGGCCGACCGTCGCCGCCTCTTCCGGCCCCGCCCGCACCAGCACCACGTCGGTCGGGTTCCGCGCCAGCCGCACGAGGAGTTCCCCGTGGCCGACGACGTCGTCCGCGCCGCACTCCATCCCCATCCCGAGCAGCAACTGCCGGATCGCCTCGCCATCGACGGGCGGCTCCTGAGCCACGACTACCCGCATAAGCCCTATGTCCTTTGGAAGCCGTTTGCCGCCGCGTGCGCGGGGCGTGACGTTGTCAATCGACCACGCGCACGCGGGCAATGTAGGGGTTGTAGAGCGGCCGCGGCCCGAGATCGCGCGGGCGACTGTCGGTGAGCGCCGCCGGGACGTTCATCACCGTCGGCTGGAGCGTCGCCGTGACCTGTCCGTAGGTAAGAGACTTGCCGCCCGAGCCGAGGCCGACCTTCGTGTCGGTGGAGACCGCCATCACCCGCGCGGCCACGAACCCAACGACCACGACAACCTTCTCGCCCGTGGCGTCGTCCTTCCGGATTTCAGAGTATAACAGGAAAACCCGCGGCTGGCCAATGATTCCCGTCAGAGCCTGCGCCAGCAGGTCGATCCCGTCTTCCGACAGGGTCTGCCGGGGCAGGAGCAATTCATTCTGAAGTTGCTTGCCGTCGTTGAGCAGCAACTCCCCGCGGCGCGCCTGCAAGTCCTTGTACGTCACGCCCGCCCTCGTTTGCAGGGCCGTCGCCGTCTCCGGCATGGAGTCGTGGAAGCGGACCGGCTGGCCGTTGTCGCCACCGCGGCTGCCTTCGCTCAGGACGACGTCGATCTCGGGGATGCCGTCCCCGCAGTCCTTACAGGTTTGCGGCCGGCCCGTGGCCGGGTCGAGGCGCCAGCGGTCGGCGCCCTTGCGGGCCAGGATGCGGTATTCCCACGATTCGTCCGCGACCGCGCCCCAGCACTCCGGCCCGAACTTGTCCGGCTCGCAGAGGCGCGAGTAGATGGCGACGGGCGCCAGCGGCAGCGCCGGCGGGCGGTAGTCCTTGATTTTCGTCTCGGCGAGCCCTTCGTGGACGCGGAAGCCGACGACGTCGTGGTCGGCGAGCCCGAGCGCCGACGCGGTGGCGCCGCGGCGGCGCAGGGTCACGCGCACGGCGTTCAGGTCGGGGTGTTGGAGCGTCAGCGTGGTCTTCGGGGTGACGTCGAACTCGCGGTCCTTCGGCTTCGGCAGGTGCAAGTCGACCGCGCCGAGGACGATCTCGCCGTTGGTGCGGTTGCCGGGGTTGTCGCGAAGGCGGACGTGGCCGATCCCTACATGATTCAATTCCCCGAAGCGCCGGCCCGTGCGGCGGCAGTCGGTCATGAGGGTTTCGCGGGCGGCGACGTTCTCGGCGAGGGCGGTGTCCTTGGCCAGGTCGGCCGCGACGGCGTGGACCATCGCGTCCGCCGTCACCTGCAATTCCAGCTGCAGGTGGCGCTGGATCGTGACGCGCTGGACGGAGACGAGGACGGCGACGGTGGCGATGCCGGTGACGATCAGCCAGGCGAGGCCGACCGTGCCGCGCCGCCCGGCGGACCGGCGGCCGGAAACCCCTCTTTGCCGCGACGCGACGCGCATCGTTCGAGTTCTCCCGAGTTCCGGACGGGCGGGAAGGCGACACGAGGATCGGCCGGGTGTCAGGGACTCCACCCTTGCCGATCCTCCAGGGTCAATGGCGGTGAACCACCGCCGTTACTTCTTCTTACCTCAGGCCCCGGTGCCGCAGCCGGGGCCGGTCGCCGCCCGGAAGCCGAAGGTGCCGCTGCCGCGGGAGACGACGGCGGTGCGGGGGTTGAAGGCCGGGGCCGCACTCTGCCGGTTGCCCGCCGGCGTCACCGGGGCGGCCGGGCCGGGCAGGTTGAGGGCCGGGACCGCGGCCGGCGCGGGCGCCGTCGACGCGGCCGGGACCACGGCGGGCGGCGCCGAGCGCGGCGGGTTGTAGCCGGGGAACGGCTGCGTGCCGCTCAGGTGCAGGCCGCTGTAGCGCTCCAACGTGAACGGCGGCGGCGGCGGCGGGCCGGGCGGCGGCGCCGGCTGGATCTGGAACAGCTCCGCCAGGTCGGCCGGCGTCACCACGTCGCGCTCGGGGTCGATCTTCGCGGGGGGGGCGCCGGCGGCGGAGGCGAGCCGGTTGTCGTCCTCGGGGACCGCCGAACTGGTCACGGCGATGGAGAACTTGGCCCCGAACTGCTTCGCCAGCTCGATCAGGGCGAAGCGATAGGGCGTCACTTCCAGCGTGTACTGGCGCGGGGCGTCCGCCCTGGCCGGCTGGGCGCCGGGGCGGGTGGTGCCGAAGCGGGCGATGACCGGCGCGTCCTTGGCGATGCGCGCCGTGGCGTTGCCCGCCGCCCCGAAGGCGTCGTTCGCCATCGTGATGTGCAGGTCGACGACGTCGTCCACCTGGACCATGCCTTCGCGGGCCGGGATCTCGATCTGCACGGCCTTGTTGCCCGGCTTCTTGATCTTGGACGCGATGGACGCCGGGTACTCGAACGGCAGCAAGTCCTCGTCCCAGATCGGGAACTCGGCCGACAGCGACTTCTTGGTGACGCGGCCGACGGGTTGATTGCCCGCCAGCGGCCGCTTGCCGCCGCGGTCGCGCACCCAGCCGTCATACGTCGCTTTCGACACCCTGATCGTCCGGACGTGGATCGGCAGGATCTGTGTCTTGTCGAAGATGTTGGCCGTCGCCAGGGCGACCGATTCCATCACTTCGGGCGTCGGCTTCGCCTTGGGCTTGTCGAAGAGGTAAATCTTGAACAGCCAGGCGAAGATCAGCCCCGCGACGATCGCGAGGGCGATGGCGAAGACCGTGCTGGCGCCGACGGCGCCGCGGCGTGCCATTCGAGCAGGGGTTGCCGGGATCACGGGTGTCTCTCCCTGAGGGTAGTAATGAGCGGGTTCTTCCGCCAGGCACTCCATCTTGCCAGGCGTTCGTCGCGATTGCCAGTATCTTTTCCCCCGCCGCCCCAGTTTTTTCGGGCGGCGCGGGCCTAACAGGCGAACCGGCCTGACGCGGGGCGGATCGGCCTATTCCGCCTTCATCGTCGCGCCGACGATCATGTGGCGCTTGCCGAGGCTAAAGCCGACCCAGCCGAGGATGTCGGGGGCGACTCGGCGCAGCGGGAGGTCGAGGGTCACTTGCACCCAGTCGGCCTCGCCCGTGACCTCCGCGGGCGGCAAGTCTTCGGCCCAGGTCACTTTCACGGTTGCCCCCGCCAGCCGGCCGTGGCCCAGCGCCCTCTTGGCCGTGCGGGCCACCTCGTCGCGGACCTGCGCCTTGTTGTGCCGGTCGCCGGCGGCCGCGACCCGCGCCGCCAGGCGGCTGGCGGCGAGCATGTCTTCCCGCGCGGTCACCAGCAAATAGAACTGCATGATCGCCAGCAAGAACATGAGCATGATCGGCAGGACGAACAGCAGTTCCGCCATGAGGATCACGCCGCGGCGGGCGGGCGGGCGGGACGTCGTCGGGGAGTAATCGGCGCGGATCCGCATGGCAAATAACCCTCACTCGCGGGCGGAAACCTCGGGGTCGCCCTTCGGCGGCACCGGCAGCAGGTCCGCCCGGAACATCTCCTCCCGGAACATCACGGGCAGCAGCAGCGCGGTGCTCAGGGCGACCGGAAACGAATACGTGATGAGCCGCCCGCGCTTCTGGGCACCGATCGGCAGCGGCTTCTTCTTGCCCTTCGACGGGTTGGCGTGTATGCCGGCGAACACTTTTCGCGGCCCCTGGCGAATCAGCTTGCGGAGCAGCGCGACGAAGCTGATGACCACGATGGCGACTCCTGTCCCTAATAAGACGAGAAAGAAGTGCCGGGGGCCGAGCCAACCACCCAGAGCCGCGAATAATTTCACGTCCCCGCCGCCCGCGATGCCGAGGACCCACAGCCCCACGAAGACCAACAGGCACAGGCCGAAGCCGGCGAGGGCGAACAGCAGGCCGTCGACCGCCCCCAGCCACGGGCTGGGGTGAAACTGCCACACCGGCACGTCACGCGCCCCGAGCCACGCGCCGCGGACCACGTTGAACACCACCCCTACGCCGAGCATTAGGACGGTCAGTCCCTTGGGAATCGTAATCCGCGTGAAGTCCGTGTAGGAGGCCACGGCGAGGAAAACGATCAGGACCGCATAGAAAGCCCAGCCGAATATGGGATTCGGAAAGAACATCGTCGGTTCCGTCTCTGAAGGGGAGGAGTCAAGGAATTATCTTATCAGCCCGGCCGAAGGGATTCAACAAGGAAGAAGGCTGGGGAAGGCCGGCAAGTCGTTTCGCGGGAGCGGGTTTGACGGCCGCGTCGCGCCGTCGCGTCAGGTTGGCGTCGCCCGCGGACGGTTCCGGAAGCCGGGAAGTGGCTCGGGAGCCAGGACAGTCATCGGGGAGAGCGCCGGCGCCTGCCGGTCGTTAACGTAAGTGATACATCAGGGTTGACAGGCATCCCAGAAGAAGGATGGTGAGGACGAAGGCCAGTTCCACCTTCAGAATGAGGCCCCGGTCGTCGCCCCAGAGTCGAGGAATGAGAGATCGCATGAATAAGTTCTTCCGTCCGTCCGCCGACCTGGGCGCGCGTGAAGTCATGAGACGCCGCGAGCGGGATGAGGGCCGGAGCCCTCATCCCGCTCGTGGCGAAACCCCGTTGCGACAACCCGATTCTAAAAGAAGCGGGCTGTCGTCCGACGAAGCTTAGTCGCAGGGGTTGCAGTCGATACTCCTGCCGACGGCCGCGACGCTGCCCGCGCAGATCGTGCTGCTCGTGGCGTCGCTGGCGGCCGAGCCAGCCGTCGACGATTCGCAGTTGCTCTGGCCGCTGAAGCTGAAGGACTGATTGAGAGACATAATCGCGTTGGCGGTCTCACTCAGCTCGGTAATCACGGCCTGGCGGAGAGCGACGAGCCCCGTCACGGTGCCGATGACCAGGATGGTGAGCACGAAGATCAGCTCGACCTGGATCAGGATACCGCAGTCGTCGTTCCACAGCTTGAGCATCATCTGACGCATTGACGGAAACCTCCGTTGACCGTAACAGACTTGGGAGCCGTCTCTCAGACTCCTGAGAGCACACCATAAATTCCCGTGGCTTGCTGCCGGCTTGAGAATAGTTATTGCAGACGCCGTGCCAGGACGCCAAAGATTCTCCGGCACCCCTCCCGACGACGCACGCTAAGTGTCTGAAAATAAACGACTTAAGAAAAATACATTCTCCACCGACGTGCCCGCGAAGTGCCCAATTCCGCTTGAAAAACCTTCTGGGCGTGTTGTCGGAATTTAACGTCGCTGCCTTACATGTTAACGAATCGCAACATGTCAGCCGCAGCAGACCCACGCCCTTCTCCGGGCTCGCGATTCCTTCACATAATCCTCCCACCTGGTCTTCGATGCAAGTCATTGTCATTACAAGTCTTATGTCATTCTAAACCCGAGGGCGACGCCGCCGCGCGAAGCAGTTATTCCCGTCATTCGGTCCTTGGGGGAGGTTTTCGACTGTTTACACGGGGGGATTGACACCCGGACCCGACTTGCCGGCATGTGGACACAAGTCTTTATTTTCCTGATTCTTAGGGCAAAACGTGGCCGGCCTCGAGCGCGCGGGAAGAGGCGTAAACCCCCTCTTCCCGCGCGCTCGGGGCCGGTAATAGGAAAAGGGCCGAACGCGAAGTTCACGGCCGACGAAGGCGTTCCGCGACGAACACCGGCTTCGTTTCGAGGACCGTCCACTGGTCGCGTGCCGCACGCACCTGGTCGATCAGATTGGAGTAGCCCGGCTTGGCGCCTTCCTCGACGTGCTTCTGCTGTTCGTACAGGTCGTATTCGAGCACGAGCAGGTCGACGTCCCACTTCCGCAGCTGCTCCTGCCAGCCGCGCTCGCCGCTCTTGACCGCCACGCACTTCTTCCAGTGTTCCTCGGGGAAGAGGTGGACGTGGGTGTAACAGGGGATCCGGACCGCCGGCTCAAGATCCTGCAAGTCCCACAATAAGTAATCGCCGAGGGTTTCGCTGGCGAAAACGACCATGCCGCGCCGCCTCGGCTCGTCGGCGTAGTGCTTGCGGATAAGCTCGACGGCCCGCAACGGCGTCACGGGGGTGACGCGCTTCTCCCCGACGGGCTCCACGCCGTGGACCCACCACAGGGCGGGGCCGGACCAAAGACTCAGGGCGACGGCGAACCCCGCCGCGAGGAGCGTCTTGCGGAAGCTGGGGACGCTCGTGTCCGCCACCCACGCCGGCAGGGAGCGGCGGCCGACGGCGGCCAGGTGCGGCAGCGCCACCCAGGCGAACACCATCACCCACCAGACGACGACGCGGGCGTGAGCCACCGACTGCAACCCGAAGCCGAGGAGCAGGATCACCTGCGTCGGCGTGAACCGCGCCGGCGACAGCCGCAGCAGCAGCGCCAGCAGCGCCACCGACGCCACGAAGGTGAAATCGACCGTGCTGCGGATCGGAATCGGTTTCCACTCTTCCATGAAGGGAATGTTCGGGTTCTTCGACAGCGCCCAACTTTCGTAGAGCAAGCGCGGCCCGTGCGGGTTGGCGCAGGCGGCCAGGACCGACAGGGCCAGCACGGCGGCGAGGCGGCGGGCCTGGGCGTCGGCCAGCGCGGCTCGCAGCGCCGCGAACGGAGTGCGCAAGGCGGCGAGCATCCCCCCGGCCTTGTCCGCGGCCGCCTCCAGCATACGCCCCGCCAGCGCCGCCCCGAGGAGGACGAACCCCATCGGGAACGAGCCGTGACAGTTGGCCCAAACGAGGAACACCAGCGGCACGGCGACGAGCGCCCGCTTTGACAGCAGCGGCCGCGCCAGCGCCAGCAGCACGCAGGCGAAGCCCAATTCCCCGATAATCTGCGGCCGGATGATGAACAGATGGACGAATACCCCCATCACCGCCACCAGTACCATGCCGAGCAGGGCGAACGCCGGCGACTCGGTCAACCGCCGGAAGGCGACGAACAGGACGATCAGCCGCAGCACGAGGATCGCGGCGTGCGTCGTACACAGCGCCAGCGCCCCGCCGCCGAGGCGGTGGTCCGCGTCGGGCGCCGCCAGGGAGCGGCCGAGGTCGAAGACGAGGTAGGCGCCGGCCTGCGCCAGCCACTGGTAATGAACGTAAGGCGCGTCGTGGTCGGCGTAGGACTGCGGGAACGGCTCGTGTTCCGGCAGGCCGCGCTGACGGACGATCTCTTCGCCGAAGCGCAGGTGTGCCCAGACGTCGGTGTGCCAGATGGGGATGATGAGCGTGAAGACGGCGAAGAAGAGGGCGAGGAAGACGGCGGCCAGGAGGTGGCTGACGCGCAGATAGTAGGGCGCCAGCGGCGAATTCGGGTCGGTGAAGTCGATGCCGGCGCCGACGACGATGTACTCCTCGCCGTCGTCGTGGGCTTCCTCGGGCACGGGACTGGTGTCGTTCATGCTTCGGCCCCTCGTTGGCACAGTTTCCGGCTAGCGCCCGCCGCGGCGCACCGCCACGAGCCCGCGTACTCCGGCGCCTGTCTCGTCGGCCAGCACGTCCCAACCGTTGTTCGGCCCTTCGTGCTTCATGTAGTCGTAGAGCCCCTGAAACGGCTCGGCGCTGCTGACGACCACGGCGTCGAGGCGGCGTAGCACCGCCTGCCCCTTGGGCGACGCCGGGTCGGCGATCAGGGCGTTCCCCGCGCGGGCGTGGCGCGAGTCGAAGAACTCCTGCCGGGAGTACCAGTAGAGTTTGTCGCTCGCCGGCAGACGCCACAGAAGGTAGTCGCCCCAGACGAACGGCGCGCAAAAGACGTGGCGGGGCCTTTCCGGCTCGGCGCACAGCACCTCCGCCAGGCGCACGGGCGTCGCCGGCCCGGCGCGCTCTTCCACGGGGATCGGCCGGCCGCGCAGCCAGGCGCCGGCGGGGGACAGCAGGACCAGCGCTGTCGTCCCGAGACTGGCCCCGATCCAGGCGACGGGCGTCAGCCAGCGCCGGGGCCGCGCCGCGGCCGGCGCGGCCGCGGCGAGGGCGTCGAGCAACGCTTGCGCGTGCGGCGCCAGCAGCCACGGCAGCAGCAGCAGCCACCAGGAGACGAAGCGCTTGTCGAACCACGACCCGCCGGCGAACGCCGCCACGAGCAGCACTTCCGCCGTCGCGAACGGCCGCGGGCTGAGGCGGAACGCGAACAGCACCACCAGCAGCGACGCGACCAGCACGCGCGTCTCCGGCGAGTTGATCGGGATGAGGTCGGGCCAGCGCCCTCCTGTGACCACGCCTTGTTCGAGGCGCAGGACGTGCGGCAGCAGGGTCTTGCCGTGGGGCGTGGCGAAGGCGGCGAGGACCGACAGGCCGGCGAGTAAAATCAGGCGCTGCAGCCCCGGGTCGCGCAAGGCGCGCGTCGGGCCGCGCAGGGCGCGTGCCTGCCCCAGGAAGCGGCCGACGAGCAGTCCGCCGATGAGGAGAAATGCGGCCGGAAACGTCCCGCTCAGGTTCGCCCACAGCGCGACGACGGCGGGCACGCCCAGCACCGCGGCCGGCGACGGCACGCGTCTGGCGAGGACGAAGAGCAGCGCCGCCCAGCACACTTCGGCCGGTGCCTGGACGCGCACCGCGTCGGCGAAAGGCCAGCGCAGCACCTCCGCCAGCGCGACCACGGCGACGGCCACGCCGAGCGACCCCGCCGCGCGTCGAGCCGCGCCGATCAGCAGGAGCGTCTTCGCCGCCTCCAGCAGGGCGTACAACAGCGCGACGCCTTCGAGTCCGCCGCGCGCCTCCGCCAGGTAGGAGACGACTTGAGACAGCCATTGGGCGTCAATGGACTTCGCGCCGGGGCTGCTGTAAGGGGAGAACGGCTCGCCGTCGGGGAGGCAACGGTGCTCCCAGATCCACTGGCCGTATTTCCAATGGCTCCAGCTGTCGACCGGCGCGACCGGGGCACTGCTGGCGCGGTAGAAGACGCCCGCCGCCAGGAGGACGGCCAGCGCCGCGGCGACGGCGAGGGGCCAGGGCGTGCGTGCGGTGGACGGTGCGGTCATCGAACGTCATCCCTATCAACAGGAGCCGTGATGGTGATAGCCCGCGTAGCGGGCGGCGGATCGTAGATCGTAGCCCCGGGTGGAGCGTACTCGCGCAACCCGGGGACTCCATCCGGGGATGTTCGTTGTGTTGAACCCGCGTAGCGGGTGACGGATCGTAGCCCCGGGTGGAGCGTACTCGCGCAACCCGGGGGACTCGCGCAACCCGGGGAACACAACCGGGGACGTGTCGATGTATTGAACCCGCGGAGCGGGTGACGGAGCCGTGACCGTCCGCGTTTCCGTCACCCGCTCCGCGGGTTCAAAATACCATGACACCG
>JBBROG010000212.1:0-15199 GCA_038229635.1 Gemmatales bacterium | reverse complement strand
TGTCACTTTGATACAGGGCGAAGCCTCCCGGTGAACAGACCTGGATGGAAACACCCGTTCCCATTCCGAACACGGCCGTTAAGCATCCAGGGCCGATGGTAGTGTCTCTGACGCGAGAGTAGGTCATCGCCGGGAATTGATAACACCCCGCCGGGGAAACTCGGCGGGGTGTTCTCGTTTGTTGTCCGCTCGTGCCACAAACCGGCGCGGCGCCGACCTCCGCTGAGCCATTATTCTGAAACGATCACCTTCGGCCTTCTCAGCACGAACTCCGGCTGCTGGCTGGCGTAGCCGCGCTGCTGCTGCCCGGCAACCAGGAGCGGCCCCATCCCCTCGACGCGCGTGGCGCCGACGCGCTGGTGCAGCGCCGGGTTGTACGCACTGCCGACCACGGCGTCGTAGGGGAGGATGCCGTGCTTGGCGAGCGCCGCCTGTACCTTGCGCGACTCGACCTCGACGGCGTCCGCCCAGCGGCTCACCGCCTCGACGTCCGTCGCGGGGGGGCGGGTCGCGACGATGTGCTCCAACTCCTGACCGACCTCCAGCAGTTCGTTGAGCAGGGCGAGGCTGACGCGCTTCTCGCCGTGAACCTCCTGGCGAAGCTGCTGGTAGGCGCGCTGCGTGTCACCGGCGAAGCTGTTGAAACTCTGCTTCAGCTCGTCGCGCGCTCGCGTCAGCGACTGCTCGAAGACCTTATGGCTCCGGTCGTTGCGCTCGCGCAGGGCGATCACTTCCTCGCACAGCCGATAAATGGTCGAGGCGCCGAGCGTGGACGGCTCGCGCGGCGACAGTGGCGGTTCGGCAGGCGCCGAGTCGGACAGGACGTCGTCGTTCATGCGGGAATACCTCACGGGGCCGGCAGATCGAGCGCCCACGGGTCGATGGGAGCGCGGGCCAACTCGTCGAGCAGGCGCGGCACGGCGGGCACCTCGGCGGGCACCTCCGGCACGGCGACGCCGGCGCGGATTTCCTCCAGGCGCGGCACCTCCGCCGGCGGGGCGTAGCCGGCGAGCGGCTTCTCGTCGTCGAGCGGCTCCCAGCCGACCGTCGCCTCGCCGCCGCCGGCGCCGAAGCGCTCCGCCAGGCGGCGCATGAGCCCGTCGGCGGTGTCGGCGTTGAGGCCGGCGCAGTCGGCGCGGACGCGGCGCTCGGCGTCGTTGAGCGCCTCGCGCGCCCAGTTGACGTCTTCCAGGGCGAGGCGCGTCTGACCCTTGCGCGCCCCGATGACGCGCTTCGCCCAGCTGGCTTCAATTTGCTCCTTGTCGGCGTCCTTGTCCAGCCCCAGGAGGAGGAACGGGCCGATCTGCTCGCGCGGCAAGGGCGCCAACTCCAGGACGACGGGCTCGGGAGATCTCATAGGCGGGTTCTCCTTCTCTCCCCTCTCGCCTTTGGGGAGAGGGGAGGACGCTATTTGCGCAGGATCGAGCGACACGTCTCGATCTTGCGGTCGACGCGGTCGGCCAGGTCGCGCAGCACGCGGCGCGGCTCCTCGTGGGCGACGAGCGGCAGGCAGCGGTTGGCGACGCGGCGCAGCTTCTGCAAGTCGCGCTGCAAGTCGCGCACCTCGTCGCTGACCGCCGACCAGTTGATCTGGTAGTTCGGCAGGCCGCGTACCTGGGCGACCACGTCGCCCACGCGGTCGGCGAGGCGGCCATACAGGTCGGCCAGCAGCGGCCCCAGGTTGGCCGCCATGCCGGCCGCCCGGTCCTCGACGCGGGCGTCGTTGGGGTGGCGCTGCCGCACCCGGTCGATCTCGCCGAGCAGGCGGTCCACGTCGTTCAGGTTGCGGACCTCGATCAGGTCCAATTCGTACAACTCGTACTGCGGGTCGTCGGGGCGGACGTCGCGGAGTTGGCGCAGCGCCTTACGCGCCTCCTCGGGGCGCTTCAAGTGATTGTACAGGTGGAAGAGCCGCTCCAGCGTGTCGGGGTCGCGCGGCTTCAGGCGCTGGGCGCGCTGGGCGTAGGCGAGCGCCTGGGTCCAGCGCTCCTTCTCGGAGTAGCGCGTCGCCAGGCGGATCAGCCCCTCGAAGGCGAGGCGGTCGTGGTAGTCGTGCTGTCCCGGCGGCCGCGGCAAGTCGGCGCCGGCGAGGAGCAGGTCGAAATAGCGGTTCCAGTGCGGCTCGGCCTGCGCCGACTGATTCTGCAACTCGTAGGCCAGCGCCAGGTTCTGCGACAGCCGGGCGTCGGTGACGGACAGCTTGACCGCCTGGCCGAAGTGGGAAATGCCGCCGTCGAAGTCCTGGTTGAGGCAGCAGCAGACGCCGAGCAGTTCGAGCAACAGCGTCTGGTGGGCGCGCGGCAGCCCCTTGAAGCGCGTCAGCGGCGTCAGCAGGCGCTCTGCGTCGAGCCACTCGCCGCGGTCCATCAGCCCCTTCGCCTTGACGAGGATGACTTCGGCATAAGCTTCCAGCACCGGCGGGCTGTCGGGGCGGGCGGCGGCGAGCGCCTTCAGGAGCGCCTGCGATACGTCGAGGTCGCCGAGGCCGCGCGTCAGGCCGAGGAGGCGAGCCTCGTCGTCGGCCGACAGGGCGGCGAGGGCCGGATCGAGGGCGGCGTCGCTGGAGCGTTTCTGAATCGCCGCGTCGAGCAGCGCTTGCAGCAGGCGGAGGAAGCGCTTTTCGTCCGCCGACGGCGCGAGGGCGAGGGCGCGCGGCACCAGATCGCGGCCAGCGTCGAGCTGACCGAGGGTCAGGCGCGTCATCAACAGGTTGTGACAGGCGGCGTAGGACGCCGGGTCGGCCTCGAAAGCGCGGGCGAACTCGCCCTCGGCCTGAGCGGGCTGCTTCTCCTTGAGGGAGAGAAGGCCCAATTGCAACCAGACGGCGGCGTCGGGCCGGGCGATCTTGCGGAGGGCGTCCCGCGCCTCGGCGGTCTTGCCCTGGCGCTTGTAGGCGAGGGCGAGCAGGTAGGCGACTTCGGGGTCGGGCCGGCCGGCTTGCAGAGCCCGTTCGAGGAAGGCGGCGGCCTCGGCGAAGCGCGGCGCGGCGGGAAGGACGTCGGCGGGGTCGCTGGCCATCACGCGCTCCACGAGGAGGTGTCCCCACCGGGCCGGATGCATTGCCCGCGCGGACGTTTCGAGCCGGTCCCTCTTTTGTCGTCGCCGAGGGCGTGCTTGTCAATGGACGCTTTCGCCGATCAAAAGGCGGGGTGCAACCAGATTCTCTGGGGGGGCAGGCCCCGTCAGGTCTTTCCAGCCCTCTTCCCGCGTGTTCCCCTTCCCCGCATCCACCGCGAACTCCACCGCGCCCGCCGCCCGGCGGAACGCCGCCGCCGTCGCCGCGTCGGCCCGCTGGAACCGGGCCATCGCCTTCCCGTGCCCTTGGCACACCCGGCGAATGGTCTCCGCGCTCACGCGCACGCTCAGCATCTCCTTCAGGTGCTCCCGCGCCGCCGCGAACGCCCCGTCCGCCCCCAGCCGGCAGGCGTGCTTCTGCACCGTGCGGCTCAGCCGGCCGTCCAACCCCAGCATCACGTCGGCCGCGTACGAGCCGCCGTTGGCCCCGCAGCGGCACTGCCAATACCGCCGCCGGATCGACACCACCCCGACGGCGCTCACGAGTTGCCGGGCCTTGGGGCCGCGGTTCTCCTTGGCGCGGCCGCAGGCACACACGCGGATCGGCGCCCCTTTTTTTCGGCGGCCTCGATCCGTCGAGCCACCGCGTCTTCGAGCATCCGGGTTTGCAGGTCGCGGCCCCCGGTCGCGACGGCCGCCTCGCAGGCGTCGAAGACGGTGCCGTCGGGCGCGGCGAGGGCGAGTTGTTCGAGTTCCTCGCTGAGGGTCAGCAGGCGCCGCAACAGGGTCGCCTGGGCTTCGGTCACCTCGGCCGTAAAGGTCGTTCGCGTCATGGTAACATCCGTGTCGGGAGGAAGGGCTGGCTTCCCATCTACCCTAACTACCGCCTTCAACACCAGAGAAGTTGGTTACACCCCTCTGGCACGGACGACGGCCCCCTGCTATAAGCCCCGCCGTCACGGGACCGCCTGACACGGGGGCTTTATGTCGCAGCAGCACCTCCCCGCCGGGACCGCCCGTTGGGTCGTCCTCGGCGCCGCCCTGTTGGCCTGCGCCTACCTGCCGACGCTGGCGACGCGCTTCGACTTCATCGACGACGGCAACCTCGTCTACCCGGCGCCGCCACTGCCGGCCGGCGCCCGTCTGGCGCTGGTCTGGCGCAAGGTCGTCGCCAACTACGAGCACCTCGGCCCGTTCCGCCCCGTGCTCTGGGCGCACTGGGAGGCCGAGGCGGAACTGTTCCGCGGCGACCCGCTGCTCTGGCGGGCGGCGCGCCTCGCCTGGACGGCCTGCGCGGCGGGCGCCCTGCTGTGGTTGTTGCGCGAGCTGCGCGTGCGGCCGGCGGCGGCGCTGGCGGCGGCGGCGCTGGCGATTTGGAACCCCTATCGCGGCGAAATCTGGACCAGCCTGACGCTCTCCGAGGGCGTCGCCATGCCGTATGCGCTGTTCGGGCTGGCGTGCGCCGCGCGCGGCGGCCGCAGCCCGAGGCCGTGGCCGTGGGACCTCGCCGGGGCGCTGGGCGTGCTGGCGGCGCTCGGCTGCAAAAACACGTTCGCCGCCCTCGTGCCGGCTCAAGTGCTGCTCCGCCTGGCGTCGGACGGCGAATCGCTGCGCGAAGCGTGGCGTCGCCACGGGACGCGGGCGGCACTGCTGGCACTGACACTCCTCTTACCCGCCGGACATTTCGTCGTCTTCAAGCTCGGCTGGCGGCCGGGGCAGTACGAGACGGGGGCGGCGCCGCTGGCGCAGCTCGCTGGTATGTTGCGGGCGGTGGCGGGGGCGCTCGGCGCCGACCTGATGGGGGCGGGACTGCTGCTGACGGTCCTGGCGCTGGCAGCGGGGGGGCGGCTCAAGGGCATTTGGGATCGTCATCGCGCCGCCATCCGCGCGGGTTTGGCTCTGCTGGCGGGCGGCGTCGTCGTCTATTTGCCGATCAGCGGCATTTCCGGCCGCTATTCGATGCCGGCGGTCTGGGGCGCCGACATCCTGGTCGCCGTTCTGCTCACGGAATTGTTCGACGTCGCCTCGGCGCGCTGGCGCCGGCCGGCCCTCGTCGCCGTCGGCTGCGGCCTGGCCGCGGTGCTGGCCGCCGGCGTGGGGCGACAGCAGCGGTTCGCGGCGCGGGCTGACGTCCTCTGGCAGGCGCTGGCGCAGGTGGAGCGCGCCGCCCCGCGCGGCGCCTGCGTCGGCTGGGTGGAGGGCCGACACCTCAACCGCGAGGAGGGCATTCACTTCTGCTGGCACCTGCACGCGCGCGGGCGCCCCGACCTGACAGTGCGTCTGCTCGACGCCGACGGCAATCCCGTCGAGCGTCGCGAACTCGCCGCCACCGACGTCGCGCCGCGGCTGTTCGTCACCGGCGGGCCGGCGCCGCTCCCGGCCGCGGGCGAGCCGCTGAAGCGCTTCCGCGCGTTTTACTGGCGCGGGGCGCGCCGCTATGATCTGACGTTGTGGTCCGCCGGCGCGGGCTACGAGAAGTCCGATCCGCGACCCGGAGGCGTAGCCGATGTCCGAGATGGATTTGAGCGTCGATGACGAGAAGGCGGTCGCGCGGCTGACGCGATTTCTCGCGGTGGAGGGCGTCACCGGGCGGGAGGAGGCCATCGGCGCGGACGTCGTCGCCGCCCTCGTCGAGGCCGGCGTGCCGCGCGGCGCGATCCGTTTCGACGAGGCTCACAAGGCGATTCCGCTGCCGACGCAGACGGGCAACCTCCTCGTCACGCTGCCCGGCACGCTCCCCGGCCGGCCGCGCCTGCTATTCGCGACGCACCTCGACACGGTGCCGCTGTGCGCCGGGGCGAGGCCGGTGCGCCAGGGGAACCGCATCAAGCCCGCCGGGGCGACGGCCCTCGGCGGCGACAACCGCACCGGCGTCGCCTGTCTCGTCACGCTGGCCGCGACGCTGCTCGAACGCCGTCTGCCGCACCCGCCGCTGACGCTGCTGTTCACCGTGCGCGAGGAGAGCGGACTGTGGGGCGCCCGCCACGTCGACCTCGCGGGCCTGGGGAGTCCGGCCTACGGCTTCAACGTCGACGGCGGCGTGCCGACGGAGATCACGGTCGCCGCCGTGGGCGCCGACCGCTGGCAGGTCGAGATCTTCGGCCGGGCGTCGCACGCGGGGGTGCATCCCGAGCGCGGCGTGTCGGCGACGGCGGTGGCGGCGCTGGCCCTGGCGGACGTGTTCCGCGGCGGCTGGTTCGGCAAGGTGATCAAGGACGGCAAGGAGGGGACGTCGAACGTCGGCAGCGTCGGCGATCGCGACGACAAGAGCGCCGGCGAGGCGACGAACGTCGTCACCGACTACGCCCTCGTGCGCGGCGAGTCGCGCAGCCACGACACGGCCTTCTGCGGCGCCATCACGAAGGCGTACAAGGCGGCGTTCCAGGCGGCGGCGAAGGAGGTCGTCGACGACCGCGGCCGTCCGGCGAAGGTGAAGTTCACGGCGCGGCGCGACTACGACCCGTTCCGCATCAAGGAGACCGCGCCGGTCGTGCGCCACGCGCAAGCGGCGGCGGAGCGTCTCGGCCTGACGGCGACCTTGCGCACGGGCAACGGCGGACTCGACGCCAACTGGCTGGTACGGCACGGCGTCCCGACGATCACCTTCGGCGCCGGCCAGCGCAACGTCCACACCGTCGAGGAATACGTTGAACTGAGCGACTTCCTGGGCGGTTGCCGCATGGCGCTGGCGCTGGCGACGCTATAATCGAGGGAGCCGAAGAGGGAAGGCGAGGCATGCCCACGGTGTATCGGTCGATGAAGCGGGCCGCCGACGGCCTGCCGGTCCTCGAATCCTCGGCGAGAGGACTCGGAGTTCGCGAGCCGCCCGCGCCGGACGCGGACATCGACGTCGATGCCGCGGGAAATGTGGAACGGAACGGCAAGGGAATGTCCGTCGCGAGGAACTGGCGCGACCTACCTCGTCACCGTATCCCGAAGCGCTTGAACAACGGGCAAGAAGGCGGACTCGGGCCGAACTCGAACTTCTGCTGGCGTTACGGCGACGGCCCGTTCGCGCCGGGCCTGCTGGCGGTCGGGCTGGAATTGGTGCTTAAGCCGCACGATCCGACCAAGGGAAACGTCGTACCGTCTCTCGCCGTCCCCCTCACGCACTACCAGGCGGACCTGGAGGCGACGCGCGACGGCTGGGTTGTAGACGAGACTTGATGCCATGAAAACAGCGACTCACCTCCTCGACGAACACTTCCGGGAGTACATTTCTCTTCTCGCCCGGTTGCAGCAGTTTTTCCTCGAAGGCAAAGAGGATTCGCCGGAGGCCGACGCGCTGCGCGACCGAATGGATCGGCCTTGGGACGCGCTTTCCCCCGAGCAGAGTGAGATCGTCGCCGGGCTCTGCGCGGACCTGAACGGGATGATTGACGGGCCGTCCCCCGGCACGAATCCGAGCGAATCGGAACTCCTGCAAGAATCCCTGGCCTTGCGCGAGGCGCGGGATGCCGGAGATATGCTCGCCGTCTTGCGCCATCTCCGCGCGCTGACGCATTACCACTCCCCGGCGGAGGTTGCCGCCCTGCGTGCCGAGGCGTGGGACCGCATCGGCGAGACGGAGATGGCACGCTTGTTCTCGGAGTACGCTCGGAAACTCGACGGCCGGGAAGGTCGCAACGGGGCGCCACGAGTCTCGTGACCCGTGCGACGGCCGCAACATCGCCGCCTCAGGAGGAATCCCATCATGCCCCGCACGGGAACGGCTCCGACGAACGGCTGGCTGACCGTGGCGGACGCGCTGCGCGGCCTCGGCGGCGTGTCGCCGCGGCGCGTCCGCCTGCGCCCCCCGCCGGGCACCGCCACCGAGGCCGACCTGATCCGCATCCAGACGCATGAGAAGCGACATTACGAACTCGTCGACGGCGTTCTCCTGGAGAAGATCATGGGCGCCCCGCAAGCCTGTATCACCTCGGATCTGGTTTTCGCCGTGAAGCTTTATCTCCGGGACAACGACATCGGGTTCGTGATGACGCCCGACGGCCCGACGCGCCTGCTGAAAGGGCTCGTCCGGCTGCCCGATCTGTCCTTTTTTTCCTGGGCGCGCATGCCGACGAAGGAATATCCGGCCACGCCGATCATCGACGTCGTCCCCAACCTCGCGGCCGAAGTCCTCAGCGAGGGGAACACGCGGAAGGAGATGGCCCGTAAGCTGAAGGAGTATTTCCTCGCCGGCGTCGAGGCGGTGTGGGTGATCGACCCCTTCAAACGGACCGTCGCCGTCTACGCGGCCCCGGACGTGGTGACGACGCTGACCGAACAGGAGACGCTCGACGGCGGCGCCGTGCTGCCGGGCTTCACGCTGCCTGTCAAAGACCTGTTCGCGCGATTGCCGAAGGACTTCGGCCGCCGGGCGGCGAAGAAAGGGAAGAAAGCCCCCTGACCCACGGGCCTGCCGAGCTTTCCTCTTCATGTGAACAGGCGTATAATAAAGGAGTGTGGCACGGGTTTTGTCGAGGCACTCCGATGGACAACCGGACGATCGCGCGGAAACTGCTCGAATACGCCAGCGCCCTGGAAGCGCAAGAGATGAACGTCTACCGCGTGCGCGCCTATCGCAAGGCGGCGGAGACGGTGCTTCAGCTGGACCGGCCGCTGGCGGACGTCGTCAAGGACGAGGGGCGCGCTGGTCTGGAGGCGCTGCCGGGCATCGGCGCGCACCTGTCGTTCACGCTGGAGGGTCTGCTGCGCACCGGCGAGTTCCGCACACTCGGCCCCGACGGCGGCCACATCGACTCGGAGCGCGTGCTGCGGAGCGTCCCCGGCGTCGGCTCGTGCCTGGCACGCCAGATTCACGAGGAGTTGGGCATCGGCACCTTGGAGGATCTGGAGCAGGCCGCCCACGACGGGCGCCTGGCGCGGCTCGGCGTCGGGCCGAAGCGGCTGCGCGGCATCGTCGACTCGCTCGCCGGGCGCCTGGGCCGCCACCGCCTGCCGGAAATCATGACGGCCGAGCCGTCGGTGAGCGAACTGCTCGCCGTCGATGAGGACTATCGGCGCCGCGCCGAACGGCACTTGCTGCCGACGCTGACGCCGCGCCGCTTCAACCCGCAACACGACCCGTGGCTGCCCGTTTTCCAGGCGGACCGCGACGGCTGGCACTACCGCGTCCTTTACTCCAACACGGCGCTGGCCCACCGACTCGGCCAGACGCGCGACTGGGTCGTCCTCTACTTCCACGACGGCGACGCCTCGGGGCAGCGCACCGTCGTGACGGAGACGCGCGGCGGCCTGCGCGGGCGGCGCGTGGTGCGCGGCCGCGAGAGGGCCTGTCGCGAACACTACGCCGCGGCGGGGGACGTGCCGGCGCGGTCGGCATAGGATGACTCCTGTTAACGTCGGAGGCGTGCGGCGGTTCCCAAGGGGCGACGTATTCCGCGCGTCCGCCCTTTCCCCCGCTGGGACTCGTTCATGCTCCGCCGCGTCCGCCTCTTCCTCGGGCTGATCCGCTTCAGCCACACCGTCTTCGCGCTGCCGTTCGCCCTGTCGAGCGCCACCCTGGCCTGGCGCGAGCGTTGGCCCGAACGGAGCTTCTCCGCGAGCGCGTTCGTCCTCGACCTGATCGGCATCCTCCTCTGCATGGTCTTTGCCCGTGGCGCGGCGATGGCGTTCAACCGCCTCGCCGACCGCCGCCTCGACGCCCTCAATCCGCGCACGGCGACGCGCCACCTGCCCGCCGGCCTGCTCATGCCCGCCGCCGTCCTGGGCTTCACCCTTGTCTGTTCCGCCGGCTTCGTCGCTTCGACGCTGCTGTTCCTCTTGGCGTCGAACAACCCGTGGCCGCTGTACCTGTCGCTGCCGGTGTTGCTGTTCGTCTGCGCCTACTCCTACACGAAGCGCTTCACGTCGCTGGCTCACTTCTGGCTCGGGGCGTCGCTGCTGCTGGCGCCGCTGTCGGCGTGGGTCGCGGTGCGCGGGCTCGACGGCGTGACGGGGACGCCCTTGGTCCTGGGATTGGCGGTCCTGTTCTGGGTCGCCGGCTTCGACATCCTTTACGCCTGCCAGGACGTCGATTTCGACCGCAAAGCGGGTCTGAAAAGCGTGCCGGCGCGCCTCGGCGTGCGCGGCGGCCTGCGCCTGGCGCTGCTCTGCCACGTCGCGATGGTGGCGCTGCTCGTCGGCCTGTACTGGGTGGCGGAGCCGCTGCAAGGCTACGTCTATGGGCTCGGCGTCGCGGCGACGGCGGCGCTGGTCGGCTACGAACACTGGCTCGTCCGCCCCGACGATCTCAGCCGCGTCAATCAGGCATTCTTCAACGTCAACGGCGTCATCAGCGTCGGGCTCTTCCTCGTCGTGCTGGCGCAGCTGGCCGTGAGCCGCTGAGCGGCGCGTCATTTGCTCCCCTTCTCGAATGCCCGTAGGGGTAGACCGCCAACTCGGCCGTGCGGGGGCGCGGAGGTCTGTCGGGGCGTGGGCTCCGGACCGACACGGGCGGCGGTCTCACTATCAAGACGAGGATATGAGATGAAGCAGACTCGCGTGTGGCTGACGTTCGTCGGCGTCGCGGCCCTGTTGGCCGCCGTCAATGTCGCGACGGCGGAGGACAAGGGCGGTAAGGGCGGACTCGACGCCAAGTTCGTCAAGGGCGCCGCGTCTGGCGGCATGTTCGAGGTCAAGAGCAGCGAGCTGGCCGGCGACCGGGCCACCTCCGCCGACGTCAAGAAGTTCGCCGAACACATGGTCCGCGACCACGGGAAGGCGAACAAGGAGCTGATGGACCTCTGCTCGAAAAAGGGCATCGAGGCGCCCAAGGAGATGCAGCCACAGGACAAGACCGCCATCGAGAAGCTGTCGAGCCTCCAGGGCGCCGAGTTCGATCGCGCCTTCATGAAGGCGCAACTCGCGGCCCACAAGGAGGCCGTCGCCCTGTTCGAGGAAGAGGCCAAGAACGGCAAGGACCAGGAACTCCGGTCGTGGGCGGAGAAGACTCTGCCGACGCTGCGCGACCACCTGAGCATGGCCATGAAGCACGCGGGGGAAAAGCCCGTCGAGACGAAGTCGGGCAAGGACAAGGATCGCTGAGCCGCGCCCCTCTCCCGCCCGCGGCTTCGTGCCACGAAGCCGCGGGCGTGTGTCACTTGAGTTGGTGAGCCGTCAGTTCCCCGACTCTGCAGACCTGATCCCGCAGCCGGAACAGGATCAGGACCTTCCCCTTATCCCCGATCACGTCCAGGGTTGCTTCCACCGGGTCGTTGTACCGGGGAGCCTTCTTCGGTTTCTTTGCAGCCATACTTACGAAAAGGTTAGTATCCCACTTTTTTCCGCGTACTTGTTTCAATCCCGGGTACATCTTACCATGCCGAAGACGGTTTGCCAGGAGTGGGCAGCCCGACTCGTTCTAAAGGAGGCACTATGAAGATTAGCATTCTCGGCGCCGGCAACGTCGGCGGCACGCTGGGGAGCGCTTGGGCGCGCAAGGGCCACGAGGTGTTCTTCGGCGTCCCCCGTCCCGACGGCGCCAAGACGCAAGCGCTTCTGCAAGTCATCGGCTCGAAGGGCCGTGCCGGGACCGTGGCCGAAGCCGCCACGTTCGGCGAGGTGATTGTGCTGGCGACACCGTGGCCGGCAACTCAGGACGCCCTCCGAGCCGCCGGCAACCTCGCGGGCAAGGTGGTGGTGGACTGCACCAATCCCCTCAAGGAGGACTTCAGCGGCCTGGCCCTCGGCTACACAACGTCGGGCGCGGAGCAAGTGGCCGAATGGGCCAAGGGCGCCAAGGTCTTCAAGGCCTTCAATCAAACCGGCTTCAACAACATGGCCAATCCGGCCTTCGACGGCCGGCGGTCCGTCATGTTTGTCTGCGGTGACGACGAAGCCCACAAGTCCACCGTGCTCGCGCTGGCCGCGGACATCGGCTTTGAGGCCATCGACGCGGGCGGCCTCGTCGTCGCGCGCCTCCTGGAATCTTATGCCATGCTCTGGATTCATCTTGCCCTTGCGCGGGGTCTGGGACGCGACTTTGCGTTCGGCCTGCTCCGGCGCAAGGAGGAGAACCGCTGACCAGCGCGCGGTTCATCGAGCCGGCCGGGATGCTCAACGTCCCGTTGTCCTACGGCATGAGCCTGGGGCCGAACGCAGGCCTGAAGTTGCTGAGGGGATGAGGCCGCATGAAGTTGATTACCAACACGTTCGTCACGGTCGCACCCGATTGCCCGGTCTCGTCCGGCACGGTGCCGGTGTCCCGTGGGACGGCACCGACCGTCGCGGTGTTGCAGCACGAGCTGCTCACCGCCAAGCCGTACGCACTCACCTTGGAAGACCTGATGTTCGCGGTTTACGTCCGCCGCGAAGGGCTGTCGAAGTCGGAAGCGAAGTCGCGCGCGTCGGAGATCCGAGCCGTGTTGTTCGGGAAATCGTACCCGTGCATGCGGGCCTCCCCGCTCCCCAAGAAGTACGGCTGGGGTGTCCATTATGACGGGTCGGGCCGGATCGCACTGTTCGGGGTCGAGACGCCCGAGTACCGGCAATTCGCCGGCGGCGACGGCGGCGCCGAGGTCGTGGCGGCTATGCGGGGCAAGCGCGCGGGGTAGCGACGCGGGAGGCAAGTTAGTGCTGACGACCGAGAGGACCCTGCGGGACGCGGCGGTAGGCGTATTGTGGGAGTCCCGTCAAGCACCACCTTTTCAGGAGCCAAGAACATGCACGGCAAAAAAGTCGCTCTGGTCACGGGCGCCAACAAGGGGATCGGCTTCGAGATCAGCCGCCAACTGGCCAACAACGGGTTCACGGTCGTTCTGGGCGCCCGCGATGAAAGCAAAGGCGCCGAGGCCGCCGCGCGACTGCGCGGCGAAGGGCTGGACGCTTTGAGCGTCAAACTCGACGTCACGGATCGGGGGACCGCCGGGGCCGCGGAGCGGTTCTTGGACGAGCGGTTCGGTCGGCTCGACGTGCTTGTGAACAATGCGGGGGTGAGCCAGGAGTTCGGCGTCGGCACCCGACCCTCGGCCGTGAGCCTCGCGACGCTGAAGGCCACCTACGAAACCAACGTGTTCGGCGTCGTCGCCGTCATTCAAGCGGTCCTACCCCTGCTGCGGAAGTCCGCGCCGGCACGGGTCGTCAACCTCTCCTCCACACTTGGTTCGCTCGGGACGCTGAGCGACCCGAAGTCACACTTCTACGGCGTGAACGTCCTGGCCTACAACTCGTCCAAGACGGCTCTCAATGCCATCACCGTGGCTTTCGCCAAGGACCTGGCCCAGGACCATGTGAGCGTCAACTCGGTCTGCCCCGGTTGGGTGAAGACCGATCTCGGCGGCGAGGCCGCTCCCCGAACGGTCCAGCAGGGTGCGGCCATTGCGGTGAAACTGGCCACGATGGCGAATCCGCCGACAGGCAAGTACCTCGACGACAACGGCGAAATTCCGTGGTAACGAGAGACTCCACAAAAGGAGGCACCCTGTCTGAGTCGCCGAATGTCGCGGTCGTTAGATTTCCTCTTGAGCACTGGTTCAGCCTCAGAGCCGCGAATGCACATTCCCAAGGCAGGAGATGGTTATGGGAAAAATCACTCTCAAGGTCAACGGTGAACCCAGAGTTGCGGAAGTTGATCCGCAAACACCCTTACTCTGGGTCGTCCGGGAGAACTTCGGCCTGACCGGCACCAAGTTCGGGTGCGGCATCGCGCAGTGCGGCGCCTGCACGGTGATCTTGGAGGGAGACGCGGTCCGGTCCTGCGTGACGTCGGTCGCGTGCGCCGAAGGAAAGAGCGTCACCACGATTGAAGGTCTTTCCAAGGACCGACGTCATCCGCTGCAGCAAGCGTGGCTCGCCGAGCAGGTTCCCCAGTGCGGCTACTGCCAGTCGGGTCAAATCATGTCCGCGGCCGTACTCTTGAAGGCAACCCCTGACCCGACCGACGCGGACATCGACGATGCCATGTCCGGGAACATCTGCCGCTGCGGCACCTACCAGAGGATTCGCCGCGCGATTCATGAGGCGGCGAAACTCATGAAAGGAGCGCGGCGGGAATGAGGAAAGGGCAACGAATCATTCTGGCAAGCGTAGGCGTACTTGCCGTCTTGTTGCTCGCCGTACTCCTGTGGACTTGGTGGCCAAGACCCGCGGGGCCGGCACGCACCTCGCCCGCCACGGATGACCGCAAGGCGATCGCGGCCTTCGAGGCCGTCGCGACCGTCCTTTCCAGCCCCCGGTGCGCCAACTGCCACATCACCGGAGAGGCACCCCTCCAGGGAGACGACGGGCACGCCCACGTCATGAATGTGAAACGCGGCCCGGACGGGCGCGGGACGCCGGCCATGCGTTGCGCCAACTGTCATCAGGAGACAAGTTCCCTGGCGGCTCATGCCCCCCCGGGCGCTCCGGACTGGCGCCTGCCGCCTCCCGACCGCCCGATGGCCTGGAAGGGACTGAGCCCGGCGGAGCTGGGCCGCATGTTGAAGGATCGCGCGAAGAATGGCAATCGAAGTCTCGCGGACCTGGTCGAGCACGTGACGTCCGACAAACTCGTTACTGCCTGCTGGAAGCCCGGCCCCGGCCGCGCCCTACCGCCCCTGTCGCATCAGGAGTTCGTTGAAAAATTCACGGAGTGGGTCAATAACGGTGCCGCCTGTGCCGAGTGAAGTGAGCCCTCGCGAAGGTTCTCTGTCGTGTCTGTTGGTCACGCACGCGGGCGCGAGAATGGTGGAGGGATTTCGATGTCGAAGAAAACCAAGAACGCCGGAGAACTCGCGGGCGGCGTGCAATCCGGCCCTCCACATGAGTGCCCCGAAAGCAGCCGGCGCCAATTTCTAGCGTCCTGTGCCCTGGCGGGGGGTGGGCTGATTCTGGGTTGCACCTTTCGTCCGACCCGAGTTCTTGCCGACGGAAAGTCGGCCGGCAAGAAAGATGTCGCTCTCAACGCGTGGTTGCGGATCGCGCCCGACAATAGTGTCACGATCATGGTCTCCCAGGCGGAGATGGGGCAAGGGATTCAGACCACGCTGCCCGCTATCCTTGCGGACGAATTGGGGGCGGATTGGAATCAGGTGAAGCTGGAAAACGCTCCTGTCGACCCCGCTTACCGAAATCCTCGCATCAATTGAGACTTTAGCAAAGTTAGTGCAGTAGCCCGTTCTCCCCATGCGCATAAACTGAACTCCTGAAGCCTCTTGCGTCAGGAGGGCTGCTGATGACTGTTCCAGGGGAGTATGTCCCGGACGTCACCGAGGGCATTACTCGT
>JBBROG010000211.1:0-15238 GCA_038229635.1 Gemmatales bacterium | reverse complement strand
GTTTACAACCATGTTGGAAGCCCTGCCCCTTCGGGGTAAGGCCAGCGGCATTTTACCCCGAAGGGGTTGCCTAACAAAGCCGGGGGTCGCGTACTCGCGCACCCCCGGAACGCCACGACGGGTCGCGCACCCGCGCGACCCGGATACCAAACACGGAGATTTTCATGTTCACACGTCGCGATTTCCTGAAGACGTCGTCCCTGATCGCCCTGGCCCCCGCGGGGCCCGGCTTCCTCGCCCGCACCGCCCGCGCCGCCGCGCCGAAGCGCGACGGCCGCGCCCTCGTCGTCATCCAACTCGACGGCGGCAACGACGGCGTCAACACCGTCGTCCCCTTCGCCGACGAGGGCTACGCCAAACACCGCAAGGCACTGCTCCTGCCGAAGGAGCGCCTCGTCAAGGTGAACGACGCCGTCGGCCTGCACCCGTCGCTCGCCGACTTCGGCAAGCTGCTCGAGGCCGGGCAACTGGCGGTCGTGCAGGGCGTCGGCTACCCGAACCCGAGCCGCTCGCATTTCGAGAGCATGGCGATCTGGCACAGCGCCCGCCTCGCCGCCGACGACCGCGACGGCACCGGCTGGCTCGGCCGCGGCTTCGACGCCGTCGCGCCCTCCGCCACGGGGACGTCCTCGCTGCTCGTCGGCTCCGGCCAGCCGCCGGCGGCGCTGCGCGGCCGACGTTCGGCGACGTCGGCGGTGGAAAAAATGGAAGATTTCGCCCTCGCGGAGGGGGTCGACGTCCGCCGGGGGGCAGGCGCCGCGGAGCCGAAGGACGAGCTGACGTCGTTCGTGCGCCGCAGCCTGCTCGACGCCAACGCGACGTCGGACCGCTTCGCCGAGCTGGCGCGCGGCCGCGACGACGCCCGCTATCCGGGGACGACCCTCGGCGAGCGTCTGCGTCTGGTCGCGCGGCTGCTGAAGGCCGGCACGCCCGCCCGCGCCTACTACGTCGTGCAGCCCGGCTACGACACGCATGCCGACCAGCTGCCGTCGCACGCCAACCTGCTGTTCGAGCTGGCCGGCGCGGTCAAGGCGTTCCTCGACGACTTGAAGGAGGCGAAATTGGCGGATCGCGTCGCCGTGCTGGCCTTCAGCGAGTTCGGCCGGCGCGTGCAGGAGAACGGCTCGCGCGGCACCGACCACGGCACCGCCGGCCCGGTCTTCCTCGCGGGGGCGCCGGTCAAGGGCGGCGCCGTCGGCAAGGCGCCGAGCATGACCGACCTGGAGGCGGGCGACCTGAAAGTGGGGTTGGACTTCCGCCGCGTCTACGCGACGGTCCTGGAGGAGTGGCTCGGGCTGCCGGCGAAGCCGACGCTCGGGGAGACGTTCGAGCGGCTGCCGCTGTTCCGCGCGTAGCCGGGCGTGCCGTTCCGCGGCACGCCGATTGCTCCCTCGATTCCTCGCGCGGCGCCGGGGCGGCGCCGCGCGATTCCGTTTCCCATTGAGGGGGTTCCGTCATGGCTACGACGTCGAAGGCCGCTGACGCGCTCAACAGCCTGCTGCGCGGTGAAATCTCAGCGACCGAAACCTATCAGCAGGCGATGGACAAAGTCGGTAACGACACCGGGTCGTCGGAGCTGCGCCGCATCCACGAGGAACATCGCGACGCAGCCAACACGCTGCGGGAGCACGTCCACACCCACGGGGGCAAGCCCGACCAGGGTTCCGGCGCCTGGGGCACGTTCGCCAAGGCGGTCGAGGGCGGGGCGAAGATCTTCGGCAACGCCGCGGCGCTGAAGGCGCTCAAGGAGGGCGAGGAACACGGCGTGAAGGACTACGAGGCGGCTCTGAAAGGCAGCGACCTCGCCGCCGACTGCCGCGAACTCGTCAACAGCCGCCTACTGCCGCAGACGCGCAACCACATCACCGTCCTCGACCGGCTCATCGGCGCACATTCGTGACGCCTGCCGTTCCCATTCTCCGCCCGCGCCGCGCGCCGGCGCGAACCGACAACAGTTCACGCAGCAGCGGCGCGGCGGTCAGTCTTCCGTTCGAGGGGATCGGGCCTTGATGAATTGATCGGGCGGAAGGATGTGTACTCCTTCAAAGACTCGCCCGAAGTAGGCGCCGAAGTGGGTCTTGTCCGCTGTCAGAAGGTACGTAGCGCCGGCCGCGATGGCCGCGAGGAGGATGGGCCGATCCTTCTCCGGAAGCGTAATCCCTTCCGGCAAGGGGCCGTCGGGCGGGTCGGCGATGATCGTCATGGCTCGCACCAGGGCGATCATGCGGCTCAGACGCTCCCTTTTATCCTGTTCTGTGAGTCCGCGCGAGCCGGCGTGAAACAGGTTTCTTTGGACCTCCGTGCAGACGTAGGACGAGGTCGCCAATTCCACGCCCTCCCATGTCCAGAGGCAGCGCACGCCGGCCCGCGGGCGGTAGGCCGCGGCGAAAAGGACGCTGGCGTCGAGGAAAAGGCGGCTCACGAGTCACGCCCCAGCCGGTTTGTGGTGGGGAATCGCCTCGGGATCGAGACCCAAGGCGCGGACTTCCGCGACCGCAAGGGCATAGTCTTCCGCATCAATCGCACTGCCCAGGAGGAATTCCGCCTGGCGTTCCGGGGTGTAGTCTTCCGCGGGAGTTGCCGGCGCGGGTCGGATGAGAATTCCATCGCCTCGCGCTTCCGCGACAAACGAGACGCCTTCCACAAGGCCGAACTGCCGACGCAATTCGACCGGGATCGAGATGGTTCCCCGCTTGCTTACCTTGCTGGTCGTTCCCGAGGGCATGGTCACTCCTCCCAGGGCGGGCGGCGTCCTCGTCAGAATAGCAATCTTCCCGGGGCGGCCGCAATGACCTCGTCGGCTACCCGCGGGCGTCAGGACGGCAACAGTTCGCGCAGCAGCGGCGCCGCCCGGTAGCGCCCCCGCCGGTCATGGGACGCGATCACTTCCGCCTCGGTCACGCGCCGCGGCTCCTGTCCCGGAAACTCAATCTCCAGGTCGCCCGAGCGCGCCAGGCCGACCGCCGCTTGCAGAGCATCGAGGGCGGCATACTCCGCGAAGGTCAGCTCGACGTGCCGGAACTCGCCCGCCGCCCCCTGGCGCAGGCGCTCCAGGTGTTCTTGCCCCTTCAGCCCGAGCGTCAGCTTCGACCGGGCGTCGGTCACGAGGAAAAAGCGGTCGCACTTCCGCCGCTCGTGGACCGCGCGGCGCAGGCCCGCCGCCGCCGAAGTAGCGTGCGTCGTCGCCAGGAACAGCACCCCCGCCGTGGCCTCCTTGCCGCCGGCGCCGCGGACGCGCACCGCGAGGTCGTAGGACGGGCGTGAGCCTCCCTTCGGCGACGTCATTCGCTCGACCTTGACGACGCCGCAGGACGGATTCGCCTGGCGGCAGCCGTCCAGGAGCGCCGCCGTCAGCCCGGTGAGGTGGTCGGCGTCCCACGGCAGCGTGTGCGGTTGGGCCTCGCGCCGCGCCTGCTGCTCCGCCATCTTCCGGCTCACCTGGGCGTCGATGGCGGCGCGCACCTCGTCGTCCGTCGGCGGCGCGACGGGGCGCGCCACCTCCGTCGCCGCGCCCCAGCGCTCCAGCCAGGCGACGCCGCCGCGTTCGCGCAGCGTCTTCTGCTGGCGGCGCCAGCCCTCGCCGGCCTTGCTGAGGACGTCGCGCGGCCGCAGGTCCGCTTTGCCGTCGAGGTTCTCCGCGCGCCACGCCGAGCCGAGCGGAAACAGCGCGTCCTCGCGCAGCCGTTCGCGCACCTCCGCCAGGCCGCGAAACGGCTCCAGGAAGCGTCCCAGCCGCGCCGCCACGATGCGCTCCGCCTCGCGCGCCCCGACCCGTTGCAGCGACACCTCGAACTGGGCCAGGCGGTCCCACGCCGAATCCTGGATCACCTTGCGCTCGCGCCAGCCGAGCAGCGTCGCCTGGACGCCGGCCGTCACGGCGAGCAGGTTCGGCGAGCTGTCGAGCAGCGCTTCTAGGAAGCGCGCCAGCGACGCCGCCTGCTCCTCGTCGAGGTTGTCGACCTGGTCGAAGCAGAGGAGAAAAGGCTGTTTTCGGCCGAGAGCGAGCCGCGTCAGGGCGACGAGGACCTGCTTGACTTGCTGGTTGTCGCGCAGGGCGACGGGGTCGTGCCGCGCCGGCCCGCCGGGGAGGCCGAGCTGCCGCGCCTGGTGCGGGTCGAGGCCGTCGCCCGCCAGCCAGCGCGCCGCCAGGCCGGCCACGCCGTCCGCCTGCCCGTTCGCCTCGCGCCACGCCGAATGGAAGAACTCGAACAAGACGTCGTAGACCGTGCGGTCGGCCAGGGCGGCGTGCGACGGGTCGGCGGCGCTGAGGCGGTCGACCAGGCGCTCGTAGGCCGGGCGGATCTCCTCCCACCGGGACGGGTGGGCGCTGTAGTCGAACGCCTCGTGCGCGAACGAGGCGACGAGGCGGAACAGCGGCGTCCCCCGGAAGCCGCGCGCCCGGCCCAGCGTCAGGATGCTCACCACGGCGCGCAGCAGCGAGCGCGGCAAGAACTCGGGGCCGGCTTGAAGATTATGCAGATAGACGAAGCAGGCACGGCCGCCGTCGTCGGCCCAGCGCGCCAGCCGCGCCAGGACGTGGCTCTTGCCGACGCCGGCCTCGCCCCACAACACCGCGCCCAGGCCGCGCCGTTCGGCGCACGCTTCCTCGGCCAGGGACGTCAGCCGCCCGAACGCCGCCGCGTGGACCTCCGGCACGTCGCCGTCGTCCGGCGCCGGGCCGTTGACGCGGTTGTCCGTGAACGGGTTCGTCGAGCGCAGCCGCAGCAAGAAGTCGTCGAGGGTGACGGGGCGCGGCGACGGGGCCGGGGCGGCGTTCATGGCGACCTCCGGGAGACGTAAAGGAGCAGGACGCCGTCCTCGGCCAGGCCGGCGGCGCGCTCCTCGTCGCCGAGGCCGTGGCGGCCCTCGGCGGCGCTGAGGGTGTAGCGGCCGGCGGCGCGCAGGCGGTTCAGGCCCGCGTCGAAGTCGGTACGCGGCAGCGGCACGGCGCGGCGCAGGTCGACCAGGCTGACGAAGTTGTGCCCGCCCCTGTCGCGGTCGAGGCGGGCGAAAGCGGCGTCGAAGGCGGGCTCGAACACGACGGCTCCCCTCTCACCTTCGGGGAGAGGAGAAAGGGGAGAAAGCGAAGCCCCGCGCCGCATGTCACCGACGAAGAAGAGCAGCTTCTTCCCCTTCAGCGATACGCAACCGACCTCGGCCGGCAAGGCACCCTCCCCCCGCTCGACGGCGTCGGCGAACGGTTGTCGCAGCGCCGGCACCAGTTTCTTCTTCAGGTCGGCGGCGGTGAAGGCGTTCGTCGCCTCCGTGCGCGCCGCGCGCAGCAGGAACTCCAAGAGCAGCGGACTGCCGACGAGAGCCTCCGCGTCCGAAGCGAGGGCCAGCGGCGTGTCGGGGTGCGTCTTTAGCGCCCGCACAACGCCGCCCTTGAACGCCGACTGGCCGAGGGCCTTCTTGGCCAGCTTCGCGTCGACGTCGCCGAGCAGGGTTCGCAGCGTCGTCGGGTAGTGGTCGGCGCCTTGCCGCCGTCGCTCCTCCAGCGAATGGAGCAGGGCCTCGGCGAGCGCGACCTCGGGCTTCCTCGGCGGCGGCAGCGGCGGCAGGCTTTGCAGGAAGAGGACGACAACGCCCTTCTCGGCGCGGTGCCCCGCGAACGGCGGCAGGCTGTTTTCCCGCACCCGGCGCGCGACGGCTTCGGTGAACGGCCCGCGCAACTCCGGCACCAGTTTGGCGGCGAGCCTCTTCGCCGGGTGCGTCCGCTTCGCCGGCGTGCAGGTCGCTTCGAGGGCGAACTGAAGCAGCCGCGGACTGTCGGCGAGACGGCCGAGATCGTCGCGAAGAGCAACCGGAGCGGCGAGATCCTTCTTGCGGGCGACGACGGCTTGCTCGGCGAACGGCTTCCGGCCGGCGGCGGCGAGGACGAGGTCGGCATGAGCCTGCGCATCGACTTGCGCGGCGAGGGTTTGGAGGGTGAGCGGGTCGGTGTCGCGCCGCGCCTCCAGCGCGCGCAGCATCTTTTCCGCCAGCTCGACGGCGAGATTCGCCTTCTTCGCGGCCATGCGAAAACGACTCCTTGAGAAACGGGAAAGGCCGAGCAAGCAGGCATTATAACAAGGAAGGTGCCGGAATCGGTGGCGGAAGAGATGAGACAGGGCTCACGAGGCGGAGGGTTATGTCGGTTGTGCCGCGGGCGCGGGGGAGCGTAAGGTTTGTCCGCTTCCCCGCGGCCACGGTGGGAGAATCAATACCGCCAACGCGGGTAGCTCCCGTAGTTGTAGTAGTACTGGTTCGTGTAGGGCGAATAGCTGCCGTAGGTGTAGTTGGTGCTGTACGGCGTGTTGTAGTAGTTGCCCGACCAGTAGTAGGGCGGTGTGTAGGCCGGCGCGGCGTAGCCCGGCCCGACGTAGAGGCTGACGCCGCCTGGCGCGTAGCCGCTGTAGCCGTAGGGAGCCGAGTAGCCCCCGTAGCCGTAGGGAGCCGAGTAGCCCCCGTAGCCGTAGGGAGTCGAGTAGCCCCCGTAGCCGTAGGGGGCGTAGTAGCGATTCCTCCAGTCGGCCTCGGCCTTCCGCGGCGCGGCCGTCAGCGTCGCCAACCCCAACAGGACGGCCAGAATGAGTGAGCGCATCAGGGTGTCTCCTCGTCGATTGTCCAGGGCGACCGAGTTATCTCTCTTCATGTAGAGCAAGATCCGTGCCGCGCTTCGCCCTCCCCCCTCAATCCCGGCGCTAATCCCCCATCACCCCCGGATGGCGACAGGTGCTGCCAGAAGTTGTCAGGGAATGCCACCTAGAAACATCCTCTTGCAGTGTGTATAAACGTACAGTATTGTCAGGGAACAGAGAGGGACCCTTCTCCAGCCGCGGCTCCTCTCCTCCGGCGACCCTGCGCCGGCGACCTCCGGAGTCCGGCCATGACTGCTCGCCGCGTCCTTCCCGAGCGCGACCTGCTGACGACCCGCGACATGGCGTTTCGTCTGAACGTCAGCGCGCGTACCGTGTGGCGCTGGGTGGCGCAGGGCAGGCTGCCCGAGCCGATCCGCTACTCGTCGCGCATGGTCCGCTGGCGCGCCCGCGACCTGGAGGCGTACGTCCTGGCGCTGCGGCCCACGCCTGTCGCGGGGTGACGGCCCGCGCGGAGGTTCCCTCATGCCCGCACCGATGCCCGTGTGTCTGACGGCCGCGCTCGAATGCCTGAAGCGCGGCTGGTCCGTCCTGCCGCTGTGTCCGCCCGACCACCGCGGCGTCAGCGGGCAGCACGAACAGCAGTGTCGCCGCCCCGGCCGCGAGCCGCTGTGCGACGCGAAGGCGTACCACGAACGCCTGCCGCGCGAGGTCGAGCTGCGCCTCCTTTGGCAGCGCTCCCCGGCCGCCGGCGTCGGCGCGGCGCTGGGGCGCGTGTCGGGACTCGTCGGCGTGGAGGCCGTCGGCACGGCGGGCGAGGCCCAGCTGACGGAGACGGCCGACGGAGACCTGCCGACGACGCTGGAGTGGCTGACGAACGACGGCGGTCGCGTCCTCCTCTACGCACTGCCGTCGGGAGTGCGTCTGCCCCCGCGCCGGCCCGACGACGACGCCGCGCGTGAGGGGCTGCGTTGCCTGGCGACGGGCGCTCACGTCGTCCTGCCGCCGACGCCGGGTTACGAGTGGGTAGGCGGACATGCCCCCGGCGATCTGACGGCGGCGCCGGCGCCGGTGTGGCTGCTTGAGCGGCTCGGCGCCGAGCCGGACGGCGGTTGTAAGTCCCCGGTTGAAGACTCAAAAGCAGAGGGCTCACGGCCGCCGCCCGCCGGGGCGCGTCCCGCGGTCTGCACGGCGGCGGACCTGATGTCGCAAGAGTTCGCCGACCTGCGTTGGGCTCTTCCGGGGTTGATCCCCGAAGGCGGCACGATCCTCGCCGGGCGCCCGAAGACGGGCAAGTCGTGGCTGACGCTCGGCCTGGCGCTGGCCGTGGCGGGCGGGGCGCCGGCGCTGGGCGGCGTCGCGGCGGCGGGCGAGGTACTTTACCTGGCTCTGGAAGACGGCCCGCGCCGCCTGCGCCGGCGCCTGGACAAGATGCTGCGCACGCTGGGCACGGCGGCGCCGGCGGCGCTGCACCTGGCGACGACGTGGCCGCGCGTCGGCCAGGGCGGCTTGCAGCGCGTCGACGAATGGCTGCACGCGCACCCGGCGGCGCGCCTGGTCGTCGTCGACACGCTGGCCCGTGTCCGCGACCGCCGCGGCGAGGGCGGCGTCTACGAAGAGGACTACCGCACCCTCGCCGCGCTGAAAGACCTCGGGGACCGCTACGCCTGCGCGGTCGTGGTCGTCCACCACACGCGCAAGGGCGACAGCGACGACCCGCTGGAGTCGATCGCCGGCACGCTCGGCCTGAGCGGCGCCGCCGACTGCGTCCTGGTGCTGCGGCACCAACGGCAATCGGAGGAGGGGCGGCTGTTCGTCACCGGCCGCGACGTCGACGAGCGCGAGGTGACGCTGCGCTGGGACGCGGAGCGCTGCCTGTGGTCGCGCGAGGAGGCCGACGACGGGCTGACGACGGAGCAGCGCGCCGTCGTCGCCGCCATGCGCACTCGCGCCGAGCCGGTGACGCCGGCCGACCTGGTGCCGCTGCTGCGCAAGAACAAGGACGCGCTGAAGCAGCTGCGGCGGCGCATGGCCGACGACTACGGCGTCATCCGCCACGGCACGCGGCGCGGGACGTATGAGCTGCGGCCGGAGGCGTGAGCCGCCGCACTCCAAAGTCGCTCGCCAATATCCAAAGCGGCGTCAGGCCGCCGCACTCCAAAAAGCCGCGCGTCACGACGCCGCCTTGGTCGGGGCCGGATCGCGGGGGGAACTCGCCTCCTCGGCGTAGGGCAGTTCGAGCGACGCCAACACGCCGACGGCGTCGTTGCCTACCTCGAGGCGGGCGCCGTCGCCGAACAGCTGTTCGAGGCGGGCGCGCGTGTTAGCCAGGCCGAGGCCCTTGCGCCGCCGCGCCAACGGCAGGTCGGAGATCCCCGGCCCGTCGTCCCACACTTCCAGGCGGATCTTGCCGCCGGCGCGGCGGGCGCGCACCTCGATGCGGCCGCCGCCGGGCCGGCGCGCCACGCCGTGGCGGATGGCGTTCTCGGCGAGCGGCTGCAGCACCAGCGGCGGCACCAGCGCCGCCTCCAACCCCGGCTCGACGTCGACCGCCACGCACAGCCGCTCGCCGAAGCGGGCGCGCTCGATGTCGAGGTAGGCGCGGAGGAAGTCGATCTCCTGAGACAGCAAGACGGCCGGCTCGCCGGCGGTGTCGAGCATGTGCCGCAGCAGGTCGCCGAGGCGGGCCAGGATGCGGTCGGCCTCGTCGGCGTCGTGGCGGATCAGGTGAGAGATGGCGCCGAGGGTGTTGAACAGGAAGTGCGGGTGCAGCTGGGCGCGGAGCAGCTCCAGCCGCGTTTGCGCCAGCCGCGCCTCCAGCTGCCAGGCCCCGACGGCCCGCCGGTGGTGTTCGCGGTAGGCGTTCCAGACGTGGGCGCCCGCCAGCAGGCCGACGGAGACGAGGACGTAGAAGTGGAACTGGTCGGTGAAGGCCATGCGCAAGAAGCGCGGCAGCGGCATCAGTCCCGGCTCCGGGCAGCAGAACGCCTCGACGGCGGGGTAGTCGAGGACGATCTTCACGAGCGCCACGAGGACGACGAAGCCGAGGGCGAGCGGCAGGCGGCGCCGCCAGTTGCCGCGCGTGAACGGGAAGCGGCGGGCGAAGGCGAACACGCCGAGCGACAGCAGCCCCCAGGTGTACCACAGCGCCAGGCCCAGCAGCAGCCCCTGCCCCGGCGGGATGACGAAACTCCGCGTCGGGTTCTTGATCTGCGTGTCGATCGCGTCGAACACGCCGAGGCCGCCCCAGACGGCGACGAACAGCAGCCGGCGTACCTTTTGCTGAGCCACGCCGTCCGCCCGCGCGCACATGAGCATCGTCGTCCCTCCCCCGCAACCGCTTCTCTTCCCGGCCCTGACGCCGCCTCGTCAGGGAAAATCCATGCTAATCCAAAGAACGTAAGAAGGCCACGAATTTGCGCGCGCCCGGGATCTGACGACGCGAACGTACCCGCGCGAGGTCCCTGAGTCCTGGCGAGTAAGGACTTGCGTCACGCACACTCCGCTCTTATAGTGGGGGACATTCACCGACCCCTTCCTCTGAACTCATGGGGGCGCCATGTCGTCGAGCGACTCATTCGCGCGGGCTTTTGGCGCGCCCGGGCCGCACGCCCCGGACGCCGCCGGCGAAGTGTTTCACCGCTATCAACAACGCCTGGTCGCGCTGGCGCGCGGCCGTCTCGACGCGCGGGCGCGCGCCAAGGTCGATCCCGATGACGTCGTCCAATCGGTTTACAAGAGCTTCTTTCGCCGACAGGCCGACGGACAGTTCGAGCTGCACGGCTGGGACGCGCTTTGGGCGGTCCTGACCAGGATCACCCTGTGCAAGTGTTCCAACTGCAACGAGTTCTTCGGGGCCGCGAAGCGCGACGTCCGGCGCGAAACCGATCTGGCGGCGGCGCCCGACGCCTCCGCCGTCGCCTGGGAGGCGCCGTCGCGCGAGCCGACGCCCGAAGAGGCGGCGCTGCTGGCCGAAACCGTCGAGGACCTCATGCGCCACCTCGCCGAGCGCGACCGCGACGTCCTCACCCTCAGCCTACAAGGCTACTCGTCCCCAGAGATCGGCGAGCGGCTCGGGCGCGCCGAGCGCACCGTGCGCCGCGTCCGCGAGCGCATCGAGGCTCGTCTGGAAGAGATGCTCGGTCGCGCGCGCCAAGGGGAGTAGTCGTCATGGCCGAGGAATCCGACCGCTCGACGGAGCTGGAAGCGGCGGTCGAGCGCTTCGAGGACGCCTGGAAAGCTCAGGGGCGCCCCCACCTCGAGGACTTTCTGCCGGCGGGGCCGAGCCGCCGGGCCGTCCTCGTCGAATTGGCCCATGTCGATCTCGAATATCGTCTGCGCGCCGGCGAGGCGGCCCGCGCCGAAACCTACTTGCAACGCTACCCGGAGCTGGGCGACGAGCGCCGGGCCGCGCTCGACCTCGTCGCCGCCGAGTACCGGCTGCGGCGGCGGCGCGGCGAGACGGTCGCGGTCGAAGAGTACGCGGCGCGCTTTCCCGACGAGGCCCCGACGCTTCTGCCGCTGCTGGCGCGCCAGGCCACGGAGGACGGGTGGCCGGCGCCCCCCGGCTTCACGGTCCTCGGCGTGCTGGGGCGCGGCGGCATGGGCGTCGTCTACCGGGCGCGCCAGGAGAACCTCGGCCGGCTCGTCGCCCTCAAGATGATCTCCGCCGGCGCCGGGGCGGGGGAGGAGGAGCGGGCGCGCTTTCGAGCCGAGGCGGAGGCGGTGGCCCGCCTTCAGCACCCGAACATTATACAGATCCACGAAGTCGGCGAACACGACGGCCGGCCCTTTTTCGCCCTGGAATACGCCGACGGCCCGACGCTGGCCGCTCACCTCGGCGGGACGCCGCGGCCGCCCGTCGAGGCGGCGCGCCTGCTGGAGACGCTCGCGCTCGCCGTCCACCACGCCCACGAGCGGGGCGTCATCCACCGCGACCTCAAGCCGTCGAACGTCCTCCTGGCCGTCGGCGGCTCCGCGGGGGGCGCGAAGCCGCCAGCGGCGATCCCCAAAATCGCCGACTTCGGCCTCGCCAAGCGCCTCGACGTCGACCGCGGGCAGACGCAGGCGGGCGTCATCCTCGGCACGCCGAGCTACATGGCGCCCGAGCAGGCGCGCGGGCAGCGCGACGGCGTCGGCCCCGCCGCCGATGTCTACTCGCTCGGCGCCGTCCTCTACGAGTGCCTCACCGGGCGCCCGCCGTTCCGCGGCCCCACGCCGCTCGACACGGTCGCCCAGGTCCTCCACGGCGAGCCGGTGCCGCCCCGCACGCTCCAGCCGCTCTGCCCGCGCGATCTGGAGACAATCTGCCTGAAATGCCTGGAGAAGGAGCCGTCGAGCCGCTACCCCGGCGCCCAGGCGCTGGCCGACGACCTGCGCCGCTTCCTCGACGGCAAGCCGACTTGGGCTCGGCCCGTCGGCCCGCTCGGCCGGGTCCGGCGCTGGGGCCGGCGCAACCCGTTGGCGGCCGCGCTGCTCCTCGGGCTCTTCGCGGCGCTGCTCGGCGCCCTCTGGCAGACGGGCCGGGCCGAGCAGGCGCGCGCCCGCGCCGAGGGCCGGTCGCAACTCGCCCTGGAGGCGGCCGACACCCTCGTCTCGGGCATCGTCGACGGCGTGCGGCCCGTCGCCGGCAGTCAGGCCCCGCACGTCAAGGACATCGTGACGCGCGTGGCCCCGGTCTTCGACCGGCTCCTCGCCGCCGACGACCGGCCCGCCGCGCGCGCGAGCAAGGCGCGCATGGGGACGGCTCTCGCCGAGCTGTGGCTCGACCTGAACGACTCCGCCGCGGCGCTCGCCAGCGCCCGCGAGGCCGTCGCCCTCTTCGAGGAACTGACGCGCGAGGCGCCCGCCGAGGCGCGCTACGCCGCCGGCCTGGGGCGAGCCTACCAGGCGCTCGGCGCCGTGTACCTGGAACAGGGCCGCCTGGCCCCGACGCGCGACGCCTTCGAGCGCTCGCTGGCCGTCCGGCGCCGCTTGCACGAGCAGGCGCCGGACGACGTCGAAGCTCTCGGCGATCTGTTTTCGATCCTGCACGCCCGCGCCTCGCTGCTCTGGGAGTTGCAGGACCAGGACGGCTCGCGCGCGGCCGGCGAGGAGGCGCTTCGGTTGGCCAAGCGGCTGATCGAACGTCAGCCCGACGAGCCGCGCTGGCGGCGTGCCCTGGCGACCGCCCACGAGAAAGTCGCCGACGCGCTCTACGAGGACAGCGACGCGGACGGGGCGGTGCGTGCCTACGACGAGGCCCTGACGCGCTACGAGGAGTTGGCCGCACGGTTCCCGACCGCGACAGGGTACGCGCGCGACCTGGCGCGCGTCTACCAGCAGCAGGCGGGCGTCTTTAGCTGGAAGGGCGACGCCGCCCTGATGAGCAAGCGACTCGACGCGGCGCGCGCGGTGGCGGAGCGGTTGGTCCAGGGCGACCCGGCCAATGTCCTGTGGCGGCGCTTGCTGCTCGGCTGCCGCCTCAAGCAGATCCTCAACGACCCGGCCCGCTCGCGCGAGAAGGTCGCGCTCTGCCGCGAGATGGAGGCGCTCGTCCGCGCCTACGCCGAACAGGACCCGCCGCGCGCCCGCTGGCGCGCCGACTGGGCGGCGCTGCACATCATGGCGGCGCGCGCCCGCCTGGAGTTGGCGGCCGCCGGCGACGACCCGCACGAGAACAGCGCCCGCGCCCTCGACGCCTGCCGCGCCGGCCAGGAGATGGTCGCGGCGCTGGCGAGCCAGGACCCGGACAACGCGACCCACGCCGACAAGTTATTCGTCCTCCACTGGTACGCCGGCCAGGCGTTGACGCGCCTCGGCAAGACGGCCGAGTCCGCCGACGCGGCACGACAGGCGTGGCAGTTCAAACGGGAGCGCGCGGGCCGCCTGGCCGCCCTCTACCCCGGCGTCGCGCGCTGGGAACAGGAGCGGGCGGAGAGTCTTCGCTACGTCGGCTTGTACCTGGCGCGCCTGGCGGAACTGAAGGTCGAGCCGGAGGAGAACCTCCGGCAGGCGCGCCGGGTCCTCGACGAGGCGATTCCGGCGCACCTGGCCCTGCTCGACCGCGACCCCGGCGACGTCGCACGACTGCGGGGAACGGCCGAGGTGTTTCGTCAGCTCGCCGCGCTGGCCTCCCCGGACGAGGCGGCGACGGCCTCGGCGCGGGAGACCACTCTCAACGGCCTCGCCGACACGTTGGAGAAGGCGGCGACGCCCGACCGGCTGGCGTGTCGGGAGCGGCTGTACGACTTGTTCCCCGGCGCCGCCCGAGCGGCCGCGACGGCGTCGGAGGCTCTGCGCCGCACCCCGGCGACGCGCCCGGAACTGGAGCGCTGCCGCGACCGTCTCAAGAAGCACGAGGCGGAGTCGGACGGGGCGGCCGAACGCGAGCGGTTGCTGCGCGCGCTGGAAGACGAGTTGGCGAAACGATAAGGCCCGCGGAGGTTCACTCCGCGGGCCGGGGTCGGCGGACGCTTTAGCGGTAGTAGAGGCGCCGGATCGCGATGGGCGTCAAGGGCGACCGTGTGCTGGACCAGCGGCCGGAGCGGCCGTCCGAGGCGCGGAAGGTAAACGTCTCGGTCGCGGCGGCGAAGCCGGTGAAGCGGACGGTCTCGACGCGGAAGCCGAAGTCGAGGATGACGCCGTCCGTGATCGGCTTCCAGGCCATGCCCAGACGGGTGCCGGTGCCGGCGAGTCCCTTGAAGGTGACGTACTCGCCGGTGTACCAGCCGCCCCCCGCCGGCGCGCCGAAGGAATAGACGCGGCCGACGATCTGAGTGCCGAACGAGCCGAAGTCCTCGTACCAGAGCCGGCTGCGCAGGGCCGCCGCAATCTGTTCGGGAGAGGCCGCGCGGGCCTTCGCCCCGTCCATCCCGAGGACCGCCAGAGCCGCGACGACGACGAGACCGAGACGCAGGGTAAGAGAGCGGGACATACGTCCTCCGTTGCGATGGGCCACTCGGTTGGGGGCCGCCTCCGCCGGGGCACCCGTTCGAGTTGGCGTGGTTGACTTCTCTGTGAAGCCAATCAGGACGGCGTTCCCTTCGCGGCCACGATTCCGACGAACGGCGGAAAAAATTCGGGAAGGCGACACAGGCGGGCAAGACGTCTCGCCTCGCAAGGCTCTTTCGCCGCCGGCAGGCGGAGCCAGAGCCCACCCCCGCGCGCCGCGGAAGGGCGCCTTCCTACGACAGGAGCGGCGGCCGCCCGGCCCAGACCAGGCGTTCGCCGGGACGCAGTTCCGACTCGACGCGGCGGGCCAACTCGGGCGGCAAATCGCCGGGGCGGAGGGTATCGTCTTGCATGAAACTGTCCTTGGGGGACGAGACGTCGGGATCCTCTCCCTCGTTAATTCGCCGTCCGACAGGTTCTCTTGTTCGCGCGCCGCGGGTTCGTGGCTGACACTACTCCGATCACCGATGATTCGCAAGGACCACGCCGCCCTTTTTCGTCGCGCGAGGTCTTCGCGTCGGCGGCAGGCGCGACTTACCTTGAGCCGCCGTTCCCCGCGGGGGTAGAATGACGCCGGCTCGAGGAGAAACCGCCGATGGCCCGCCAGCGACCCGACCTGCCGCGCTCCCTGCCCGACCGCCTCACCCGAGAGGCCCTCCTCGACCCACGCAACCTCCGCGCCGCCGTCCGCGAACTCTTCCCCGACGTCGCCGAACAGTTCGACTACG
>JBBROG010000210.1:0-15267 GCA_038229635.1 Gemmatales bacterium | reverse complement strand
GGGGGGTGGGGTGCGGGCGCCGGGGGTGTGTGGGGGGGGGGGGGGGGGAGCCCCCCCGGCCGCGTGGGGGTGGGGGGGGGGGGGGGGGGCTGGAGTCGTCAGCGGGTTCGCCCCTCACCCCCGACCCCTCTCCCCGAAGGGGAGAGGGGAGTATGCGGAACAGACTCGGAGAAGTAGGAACATCCGCCATGAATCTGAAAACGGTCTACGTCCTTTTCGGCACCCTCGTCGCCGTGCTGCTGGTGTTCGGCCTGCTCGAGTGGCTCGGCCCGAAATCCGGCCTCGACACCGACTGGGTTCTGCCCGCCCTGCACGAGAAAGGCAACGAGGTCAAGTCGAGCGACATCGACCGCGTCGAGCTGTCGCGCTACACCGTCGGCAGCGACCGGAAGGAAGAGATCGTCTTCGCGCGCCAGGACGGCACCTGGGTGATGGAGCAGCCGTTCAAGGCGCGCGTGCAGACGTTCGCGATCGACGGTCTCGTCGACCAGGTCATCCGCGCCAGGCGCGAGAAGAGCGAGGTGACGCACAACCTGGCCGAGGCCGGGTTGAAGACGCCTTACGTCGAAGCCACGCTGTTCAAGGGCGACCAGTCGTGGAAGCTGATGACGTCCAAGCCGTCGTCGGACAAGGCGAGCGCCACCGTCAACGTCGTCACCGGCGCCAACCCGACCGAGCCGGCCGTCGTCAAGTCGGGCGATCTCGAAGCGCTTTTCAAGAAGAACGTCAACGAGTACCGCGCCAAGGAACTGATCGCCGTCAGTAGCTACAGCGGCACCGCCGTCGACCTCAAGGGGGCCAAGGGCGAGCTGGCCCTGGAAAAGACGGGCGACGGTCAGTGGCGCTTCAAGAAGCCGGCCTACGGCGCGGCCGACTTCGAGGGCGAGACGGCGTCGCCGGCCCCGTTCGGCGCCGCCCCGCCGCCGAAGAAGGAAGGCGGCGGCGTGCGCGACCTGCTCGACGCCGTCACCGGCCTGCGCGTCGAGGGCGACAGCGACTTCGTCGCCGAGGGCGTCGCCGACGCCGACCTCGCCGCCAAGTACGGCCTCGCCGCCGACAAGCCGGAGACGCTGCGCGTCGAGGTTGCGGGGAGCAAGGCCGGCGCCGAGGACAAGAAAAAGGAGACGTCCGAGATCCTGCTGATCGGCAAGAAAGTGAGCGGCAAGGACAGCGAGCGCAAGACGGAGGAGAAGAAGGACGACAAGGACGCTAAAAAGGACGAAAAGAAGGACGACAAGACCGAATACTACTACGCCTGCATGGACGGCGAGAACGCCGTGGTGCGCCTCCCCGCGGCGAAGGTCGACAAGGTTCTCGAAATCCTGGCGGCTCCGGACAAGCTGCGCGAGCGCAGCCTGGTACAGGCGGATCTGATGCGGGTCGGTAAGCTCGACGCCCTCGACCTGAAGAATTCGAGCGGCCTCATCAAGTTGCGCAAGGGCGACCCGGCCAACTCGTGGAAGATGTACCGCGACGGCTCGTCCGGGCAGGCGGCCGAGCAGGGCTCGGTCCCCGAACTCATCGACGCCATGACGAGGAAGAAGGCCGTCGTCGACTTCCCGAGCGACAAGGAAGAGACGCTGGAGTTCGACAAGCCGGCCGCCGTCGTCTCGATCTGGTTCGACGGCGTCCAAAAAGAGGAGAAGAAGGACGACCCGGAGAACAAGAAAGACGATAAAAAAGAGGATAAAAAGGGAGACGGTCCGCCGAAGCTCAAGAGCGACAAGCCGGCCGTGACGCTGACCTTCGGCAAGCGCGACCGCGACAAGAAGCTGGTCTACGTCCGCCGCGAGGCCGGCGACGACAAGACGATCGTCCGCGTCGAGGAAGCCTTGCTCGACCGCGTCACCGTCAGCCCGCTGGCCTTCGCCGAGCGCAAGCTGCCGACCTTCTCCGAGGGCTTCGACCACGCCAAGGACGTCACGAAGCTGGCCCTGAACCGCGGCAATGAGACGTTCGAGATCGCCAAGGAGAAGAACGGCGACAAGGCCGTCTGGAAGTTCACCGCCCCCGAGGCGCTGAAGGGCCGGACGGCGAACGAAGCCACGGTCATTTCCGTTACCCGCGACCTGGCGACGCTGCGTCCCGACCGCCTGGTGGCCGAGAAGGCGTCCGACGCCGACCTCGACACGATCTACGGCCTGAAGACGCCGTCGGCGAAGGCGACCGTCACCGTCACGAAGGACGGCAAGGCCGAGGACTGGGTCTACCTGTTCGGCAAGAACCTCGACGGCGACAAGACCGTCTACGCCAAGCAGGGGCCGCGCGACGTCGTCTTCGTCGTGCCGCGGGCGACGGTCGAGCCGGTGCTGACCGGCGACCTGCGCGACCCGACGGTGCTGAGCTTCGACCCGACGAAGGTGAAGTCGGTCAAGCTGTCCGGTTGGAAGGACGTCGCCGGCGTCGTCGTGGCGCTGGAGTTGGAGCGCAAGGGCGACAAGAAGTGGGACGTGAAGGCGCCGGCGGGCTTCACCGCCGACCCGGACGTCGTCGACAACTTCGTCGCCGGGCTGACCAACCTGCGGGCGAGCCGCTTCGTGACGCCGAAGACGGGCACCAAGACCGGGCTCGACGTCAACGAGGGGGCGCTGAAGGTCGAGGTGACGGTCGAGGGGCAGGAGAAGCCGCTGGAACTGACCGTCGGCGCCGAGGACGCGGACAACAAGGCGTCGTACTTCGCCCGGAGCGGCGCGCGCTGGTATAATGCCTTTGGTCTCCCGGTCGAGTTTGTCCCCCATGAAGATCGTTCAGTACCCCCACCCGGCGCTGAAGTTCGCGTCGCGCCCTTTGACGGCGATCGACAAAGAGGTGCGCCTGGTGGCCGGCCGAATGCTGGAGTTGATGTACAAGGCGCGCGGCCTGGGCCTGGCGGCGAATCAGGTGGCGTGGCCGTTTCGCCTCTTCGTCATGAACGTCGCCTCCGACCCCGCGCAGCCGGAACAGCAGCACGTCCTCATCAACCCGGTCATCGTGGAGCGCAAGGGGACCACGGAGGGCGAGGAAGGCTGCCTCAGCTTCCCCGACCTGTTCCAGAAGGTTCGCCGCGCCCGCAACGTCAAGGTGGTCGCCTACGACCTCGACGGCAAGCAGGTCGAGATCGCCACCGCCCCCATCCCGTCGCCGCTGTCGGAGTTGACGTCGCGCGTCTTGCAGCACGAACTCGACCACCTGGACGGCGTGCTGTTCATCGACAAGATGGGCACGATCGCCAAGCTGTCGGCGCGGACGCACTTGCGGGCGTTCGAGCGCTCTTTCCGGCGCGCCCAGGAAAAGGGCGAGATGCCGCCCGACGCCGACCTCGAGCGCCAGCTGCGTGAGCAGGCCGAGCGCGGCCCGGTCGCCCCGCCGGAGCCGCCGCCCGAGGAACAGTCCGAACCGCCGCCGAGGATCTGACATGGCCCCGCTGCGCGTGGTGATGATGGGCACCGGCACCTTCGCCGAGCCGACGTTCGAGGCCCTGCTGCGCGGCCCGCACCGCGTCGTCGGCCTGGTGACGCAGCCCGACCGCGCCACGGGCCAGGAGCGCAGCTCGACGCGCCAGACCGGCAAAGGGATGAAAGCCATCGCCCAGGAACGAGACATCCCCGTCTTCCAGCCCGAGAGCGTCAACACGCCGGAGGGCGTCGCCGGCCTGAAGGAGATGCGGCCGGACCTCCTCGTCGTCGCGGCCTACGGGCAGATCCTGAAGGATTACGTCCTGGAGGCGGCGGCGCACGGCGGCATCAACGTCCACGCCTCGCTCCTGCCGAAGTACCGCGGCGCGGCGCCCGTCGCGTGGGCGATCTCTAACGGCGAACAACAGAGCGGCGTGACGATCATCCGCATGACGACCGGTCTCGACGCCGGCGACATGCTAGCGCAGGAGGCCCTGGATATTCTCCCCGAGGAGACGGCCGGCGAACTGGAGGCGCGGCTCGCGCCGCTCGGGGCAACCCTGGCGATGAAAGTGATCGACCAGATCGCGGCGGGGACGGCGGGCGGCGTCAAGCAGGACATGAGCGGAGTGACCAAGGCGCCGAAGCTGAAGAAAGAAAACGGCCTGATCGACTGGGACCGCGGCTCGCGGCAGGTTTGCGACCACGTCCGAGCCATGCAACCGTGGCCGACGGCGTACACGTTCTTCCGCCGCGCGGGCAAGCCCCCGGCGCGAGTCATCGTCAACCTGGCGCGGCCGATCCCGTCGGTGAGACGGACCGCGGACTCCCGCGCGGGTTCGCTCTTCACGCTGCCCGAATTTCACCCCGGCGACCTCTTCGTCACGGCGGGACTCGCGGGAGGGCAGGAGCGCCAGGTCGTCAAGGTCGTGGAACTCCAGCCGGCCGGCAAGAAGCGCATGAGCGCCGCCGAGTTCCTGCGCGGCCACCCGGTCAGGGAAGGCGATTGTTTCGGACCCGAGGAGGAGTGAAGCATGGCGAACCACATGGCTTCCGTCGCGGACCGGGAATTGGAGGAACGGCTCGAACAGTTCCACGCGCTGCCCCTGCTGAAGGAAGATGATCGGGAGGTTGAAATGGGGGAATCGAACCTGCACGCCCTCGCCGAACACATCCTGAGGTACGCCCTCGCTGCCCACCTCGGGCCGCAGTCGTCCTACCGCGTCTTCTCCAACCTGAACCTGCACTACATGCCCCGCTTCCCGAGCATCTTCGTCAGCCCCGACACGATGGTCGTCGCGCCGGCGGTCCCTCTGGGCGAGGACGTCACGTCCTACTTCGTGGGGCGGGACGGTCCGGCCCCGGTCCTGGTGGGCGAAGTGCTGTCGCCGCGGACGGCGCAGGAAGGAGACCTGGGCACGAAGCTGTACGTTTACTCGATGCTCGGCGTCCCCGAGTACATCCTGGTGGACGAATCCGGCCGCTATTTGCCCCAGCGATTGTTGCTGAAGCGCCTCCAGCCTGACCGCTCGTGGGAGGACGAGCAAGACCCGGACGGCGGCGTGACCAGCCGGCTCGGCTTTCGGGTGATCTTCGATAGCGACGGGCGGCTCCGCGTCCTCGACGGGGCCACGGGGCGGCGCTACGTCCGCCCGGACGAGGCCGAGGCGCGGGTCCGCGAATTGGAGGCGGAGATCGCCCGCCTGAAGGCCGCGCTGCCGCGACAACCTAACCCGTAACTTGGGGATTGCGCGAGGATAACTTCTCCAAAGACAGTAAACTGTCACCAGCCCGAAGCGCCAGCGAGGGCGGATTGAGTACTCCGTACTCAGTACTCGTTACGCCCTCGCTCGCGCTTCGGGCTGGTGAGAGGCGCGGCCACACGTTCTACGAGACCGCGCGGCGGAAAGCGAGGAAGCGGCCATGAATTACTTCACGCCGGAACTCATCGCCCTGGGGAAGTCCGAGGATCACTCGACTCTCAACGAACAGGAGCGGCTCTGGGACGAGGCGTGCGACCGCTACGAGGGCTACCTGGCTTCGGTCCGCACGGAGATGCCGGCGGGCCTCCGCCATATTTTCGACAGCTATTACCTTCATGACGCTCGCGTGCAGGGGATGGGGTGGCAGGGGCGTTCCTTCGTGATCGTCCTGCAACTCGACACCCCGCCGCACGCGCTCCTGACTCTCGGATACGACCTCGTCGAAGACGCCCGCATTACCCACGAGGCCCTGCCGCTCGACGGTCGTTCCGCCGGCAGTGTCGTGGAGTGGCAGTACGACGAAGTCGAGCGGGTCGCCGGCACTCCGGCGACGTGGCGTCAGTCGATCCTGTTGAGCAACGGCTGGGAAGTGACGCTGCACTTCCGCGACGTACAGGTTCAGGAAATTCAGGCCCTGCTGCCGGCCCCGGCACTCGCGGCGGTCGCGCACCCGATGCCCGTCTCCGGCTGAGCGAGGCGGCGGACAATGGCGCTGACGAGGACAGACGATATTATGACAAAAAAACTCTACATCGAAACCGTCGGCTGCCAGATGAACGTCCTCGACAGCGAGCTGGTTGTTGGCTCGCTGCGCCGGCAGGGCTTCGTCCTCACCGACCGCGCCACCGACGCCGACGTCATCCTCTTCAACACCTGCTCCGTCCGCCAGCACGCCGAGGACAAGATCTACAGCGCCCTCGGCCGGCTGCGCGGCCACAAGGCGAGCCACCCCGAAAAGGTCGTCGGCGTCCTCGGCTGCATGGCGCAAAAGGACCAGGAAATGATCCTCAAGCGCGCCCCGCACGTCGACATCGTCTGCGGCACCGGCCAGCTCGCGCGCCTGCCCGAGTTGATCGCCGAGGTCGAGCGCTCCGGCAAGCGGCAACTCGCCCTCAGCCTGGCGCGCAACGAGGCGCCGCGTCAGGAGGTCGAGCGCAGCTTCGAGAGCTACGACCCGATGCGCGACCCGTCGATGCGGCCGTCGCCCTTCCAGGCGTATGTGCGTATTCAGATCGGCTGTGACAAGTTTTGCACCTACTGCGTCGTCCCGAGCGTGCGCGGCCCGGAGCAGAGCCGCCCGCCGCAGCACATCGCCGCCGAGGTACGCCAACTCGCCGGCGAGGGCTGCAAGGAAATCACGCTCATCGGCCAGACCGTCAACAGCTACGCCTACGACCACGGCGACGGCCGCCGCACGCGCCTGTCCGATCTGCTCGCCCTCATCCACGACACGCCGGGCGTCGAGCGCGTCAAGTTCATCACCAACTTCCCGAAGGACATGACCGACGACCTGCTCGACGCCGTCCGCGAACTGCCGAAGGCGTCGCAGTACCTGCACGTCCCCGCGCAGCACGGCGACGACGAGGTTCTCAAGCGGATGAAACGGATGTACACCGTCGCGTTCTACCGGGAGATGCTGGCGCGCTGCCGCGAGCGCGTGCCGGGCGTGGCGGTGTCGAGCGACTTCATCGTCGGCTTCTGCGGCGAGACCGACGAGGCGTTTGCGAAGACGTGCGACCTGGTGCGCGAGGCCGGCTTCAAGAACAGCTTCATCTTCAAGTACAGCCCGCGCCCCGGCACCAAGGCCGACGACCTGTACGCCGACGACGTCCCCGAAGAGGTCAAGAAGCGGCGCAACAACGATCTCTTGGCGATCCAGAACGCCGTCAGCCTGGCCGACCATCGTAGTCGCATCGGCCGGACGGTCGAGGTGCTGGTCGAGGGGCCGAGCAAGAACGCGCTCAAGCACGACGCCGGGCCGGGGCCGACGCAACTGACGGGGCGAACGAAGACCGATCACATTGTCGTCTTCGACGGCAACGCGCGCCTGACTGGGCGGACGGTGGAGGTGTTCGTCGACGACGCCTCGTCGTTCACGCTGTTCGGGACGGTCGTCACCGGCGAGCAAGTCGGCGCGGAAAGTTGCGGCGACGAAAGCGCGGCGCCGCCCGCGCCGGGCTCCCGTCGAGTTTCCCTTCCCTTGGTGTGACGCCGCCGCCGTTAATCGCGGGCACGCGCTGCGGTTCTCCTCCCTGGTCGCCGTGTCACCCGAGGCATACGGAGGGGGGCAGGAAATGAGCGCCCTCTACGAAGACTTCGAGCGCGAGATGGCCGCGTGGCGGGTCCGGTACGCCGGACGGCCGCGCGCCGAGATGGTGCGCCTGTTCCTGCTGGCGCTGGAGCGCGAGGAACTCGTCTCCGTCGGCTACCGCGAGACGGCCATCGTCGCCCGGCTGCGGACGATGCCGCTGGAGCCCGAGGCGCGCGACCTCATCCGCCACGCCCTGCTGTGGGCCTGGAAGGACGAGGAGATGCACGCCGTCTACATCCGCGGCGCCCTCTTCCAGTTCGGCGGGCCGCTCCTGAAGGCGCGGGCGCTCGCCCATCAGGCGGCCGGCGGCGTCGCCGGCTGGGCGACGGCGCTGCGCCAGCACGTCCCCTGGGCGCAGGCACCGCTGGCGCGCCTCCTCGCGACGCTCGTCAGCGGCTCCGGCTGGCTGGCCGGCAAGGTGCCGGGCCACGTCTGGAAGCACCTGCAATACCGGCCTTTTCGCCATTTCTGCCTCTTCAACGTCGACGCCGAGAAGACGGCCTGGCTCTGCTGGGACCGCCTGGTCGAGTTGGCGGCGTCACAACCGGACCTGGCGCCCGACCTCGTCGCCGACTTCCGCCGCGTCGTCGCCGACGAGGAGCGCCACGGCCGCGTCTTCGCGATCCTCGCGGACGCCCTCGGCGAGGACGACCGGCTGGTGCCCGGCGAGACGCCGAAAAGCCTGGCTCGCAAGATCGGCGAAGTGGGTGAGTGCTTCCTGCCCCGGTCGCTGCGGCTCGCGGCGTCGTGTGCCAACCCGCTCGGTGGCGGCGGCCGCGTCCTGGTGGCGTGCGGCGCGGCGGCGGCGGAGAAGCGGCCGCTGTTCCGCCGCCTGCTCGACGACGCCGGCCTGCCGGACTTCCTCGCCGGACGGGCGCGCGACCTCGGCAAGCGCGTGCAAGACCTGGCCGTCGCCGTCAAGCCGTCGTTCATGATGGGCTACCACCGCCGCGACCGCTCCGCCCTCACCGACCCCGAATTGCTCGACGAACTGGCCCGCTACCTCCGCGAGGCGGGCTGCCGCGACGTCGCCGTGGTCGAGGGGCCGACGATCTACGACCGCTTCTTCGCGAACCGCGGCGTCCGCGAAGTCGCCGACTATTTCGGCATCTCTTCGCCGCATTATCGCCTCGTCGACCTGGGGCGGGAGCAGGTGCGGCACGACTACTTCCGCGGCATGGGGCAGTACACGGTCGGCAAGTCGTGGAAAGACGCCGACTTCCGCATCCTTTTCGGCAAGGTGCGCAGCCACCCGGTCGAAATGGTCTTCCTCAACGTCGGCAACGCGGAGTGGCTCGGCGGCCGCTGCGAGCAGTTCCTGTTCCCCGAGCGGCAGACGCGGCGCGAGACGTCAGTAATGATGCTGCTGGACGAGTTCCCGCCACACCTCGCCCTGCTCGACGCCTACGACGCGGCGGCCGACGGCCTCGCCGGCGTCATGGGCTGCCCGAGGCCGCCGGCGCCGCGCCGCCTCTACGCCGGCCGCGACGCCCTCGCCGTCGACCGCGTGGCGGCGCGGCACCTGGGCCTCAAAGACGCCGACGCCTCCTCCCTGTTGCGCGCCGCCCGGCACTGGTTCGGCGACCCCGCCGTCCCCGTCGAGGTCGTCGGCCGCGACGAGCCGCTGGCCGGCTGGCGCGGGCCGTACCGGACTAATTGGACCACGTTTCTCAGCTTCCTCGCCCTGCCGGCCTACGTCTTCGCCAGCGGGCGCGGCGCGCTGTTTGTCCCCGAGATGGACGAGGCCGCTTTCCCGCCGCTCCGCCCCGTCGGCCGGCTGTTGCGGCTGGGGCGGCGCGGCGTCCAAACCCTCCTCGGACTCAGGCTGCCGAAACCATGAGCCGCACGGTCGTCATCATCGGCGCGGGCGTGGGCGGGCTGACGGCGGCGCTGCGGCTGGCGCGCTTCGGCTTCCGGGTGATCGTCCTGGAGGCGCGTGCGGGCGCCGGCGGCCTTGCCTCCGGCGTCGAGCGCGACGGCTTCGCCTTCGACGCCGGGCCTTACGTCCTGCTCGACCGCCCCGGCCTGGAGTGGGCGTTCCGCGCCGCCGGGCTGAACCTGGACGAGCTTGTCAAACTCCTGCGGATCGACGACGTCTACGAGGTATCATCGCCGGACGGGGTCGCCGTTCGCTTCTTCTCGGACGTGCGGGCGACGGCGGCGGGGATGGAGCGGGCGTGGCCGGGCAGCGGGCCGCGCTACGAGCGGTTCGTCGCCCTGACGGCGGCAATCTACCGGCGACTGAGCCCCCTGCAACACGTCTCTCGTCCGGGCGTCCTCGACCTGCTGCGCACCGGCGCCTGGCGACACGTCCCCTTTCTGCTGCGCTCGCTGCGTTCCGTGCTGGCGTCGTCCGGCCTGCCGCCGCCCGTGCAGGACGCCCTTGCCATCTGGACGCACGTCGCCGGGCAGAAGGTCGAGGAAGCGCCGAGCCCGCTGGCGTTCGTGCCGGCTCTGATCCACACCGCCGGCGCCTACTCCCCCGAGGGCGGCGTCCGGGCGGTCCCGGCGGCGCTGGCGTCGTCCGCGGCGCGGGCGGGCGTCGAATTCCGCTTCGACACCAAGGTGCGAGCCGTCCGCTGCCGCGCCGGCCGCGTCGAGGGCGTCGCGACGGACGACTCGTTCTTGCCGGCGGACGCGGTCGTCGCCAACGCCGCCGGCCTCGGCACCTATCTGGAGTTATTAGACACGACACCGCCCAAAGCGCGCGAGCGCCTGAGCCGGCTGCCCGTCCAGTCGCCGGGCGTGTGCGCTTACCTGGCCGTCCGCGGCGCGACGCGGCCGCCGTACCTGCGCTTCCGCCTGCCGGGCGGCGGGGAACTCTGTCGGCTCCTGATCCGCCCTGGCGTCCTCCATCCAAGGCTGGAGCGCGACGGCTGGCGGCCGGCGCGCCTGCTGGCGCCGCTGCGGCACGAGTGGGCGGAACGAGTCGGCGCCGACGGACAGCGCGAATATCTTGACCGCGTTCTCGCGGAGGACTGGTGGCGCGAGGGCGTTACGGAACACCGCGTCCTGGCGACGCGCGTCCCGGCTGAATGGGGGCGGGAATATCATCTTTACCGCGACAGCATGAACCCGGTGATGACGGCGCGGTTCATGCGCGCCGGCCGCCTGGCCCACCGCAGCCCCTACGCGCGCGGCCTCTACCTGGCCGGCAGCGCGACGCACCCCGGGCAGTGGGTCAGCTTCTGCGCCGTCTCGGGCGTGCTGGCGGCGGACCGGCTGCGGGAGGACTTCGCCTGATGCTCGCGACGACGTTCGAGACGGTCAACGGGCGCCGGCTGCGCGTGGCTCGACTCGGGAGCGGTCCGCCGCTGGTGCTGCTGCACGGCTACCCGGACAACCTGCAACTCTGGTGCGAGCTGGCGCCGCGCCTGGCGGACCGCTTCACGGTGATCGCCTTCGACTGGCCCGGCACCGGCTACAGCGACGCCTGGCCCGGCGGCGCCACGCCGACTCACCTCGCCGACCGGCTGCGCGACCTGCTCGACGCCTGGCACATCGGCCAGACCACCGTAGTCGGCACCGACATGGGCGGACAGCCGGCCCTGGTGTTCGCCGCCCGCCACCCCGAGCGCGTCCGTCAGCTGGTCGTCATGAACTCGCTCGTGTTCGGCGACGAGGCGACGTCGTGGGAGATCCGCGTCCTCCGCCGCTTCGGCTGGAATCGTCTCATCCTGCGCCGGCTCCCCTGGCTGGTGTTCCGGCGGGCCGAGCGGACGTCCCTGCCGCGCGGCGTGCGGCTGCCGGACGACGTGCGCGCCGACCTATGGGAGAGTTTCCGCCGCCCCGAAGTGCGCCGCTTCGTCGCGAAGATGTGCGCCGGCTACCAGGGGGCGTTGCCGCGTCTGCCGGAGTTGTACGCGGACGTCCGCTGCCCGACGCTTGTCTTGTGGGGCGGCCGCGACAAGCACTTCCCGCCGTCTCAGGGGGAGCGGTTGCACGCGGCGGTGGCGGGGTCGCGCCTCGACGTCCTGCCCGAGGCCGAACACTGGATGGCGTGGCATCGCGCCGAGGACGTGGCGGGACGGCTGCGCGATTATCTGGTATGATCGCATCGGCCGACGTGATCGCGCCAGACACGGCCCCGTTCCTTCTCGGGAGGTCCATTTCCCATGAACGACTTGCTCTCCTCCCCGAGGATGGATAAAACCCGCTTGACCGTCGCCGGCCTGACCGACGTGTCCGACGAACAAGCGTTCTGGCAGGCCAAGACCCCCGCCGAGCGCCTGCAAGCCGTCGAGTTCCTGCGCCGGGTGATGTATGGCTACGATCCAGTTACCGCCCGACTTCAAAGACTTCTTGAAGTTGCTCAACTCCGAACAGGGCCGTGAAACGCTTGATCTGCGTGCCTCCGGCGGCGATGATGACTGGCGTGGGACTCGCCGCCGTGGCGATCCCTGACTCGCAACCGTCCCCCTCTCCCGCTGGCGACGACCGCGCATATGCACTCCGACCACCTCCGCCACTGCCTGGACTCCCTCCCTCTGGCACGGCCGTTGCTCCACGCCTGGAGCCTGCGCGACTTCGAGCGCGGCTACCGCAACCTCGCCCACCTGGCGCGGGCCGTCGGCGTCGACGCCCTGCGCGGGCTCTGCCCCCTCCTCGGCCGCTTCCTGCCGCGCTGCCCCGACCCGGACATGGCGCTCAACAACCTCGAACGCTTCCTCGCCGCCGGGGCCGGCGCCGCCCAACTCCCCGCCCTCGCCGAGGGCCGCGCCCGCACTTTGGAGATCCTTCTCCAACTCTTCAGCACCAGTCAGTCGTTCAGCGACCTCCTCGTGGCCAACCCCGACTACCTCGACATGCTGCGCGTCCCGCTGCGGCACAGCCCCAGCCCGGCGGAACTGCGGGCCGAACTCGAGGCCGACGTCGCCGCCGCCTTCGAGGACTCCGCCGTCCTGCGCGCCTTCCGGCGCTTCCGCCAGCGGCAGGTGCTGCGCGTCGGCACCAACGACGTCATCCGCGAGCGCCCCCTGGAGGAGATCACGCGCGACCTGTCGCGCGTCGCCGACGCCGCCCTCGAAGTCGCCCTCGCCACGGCGCTGGCCAATGTCGGCAGGCGCTTCGGCCGGCCCCACACCGAAGACGACGAGCCGGCCCGCTGCGCCGTCCTCGCCTTCGGCAAGCACGGCGGCGAGGAGCTGAACTACTCCAGCGACATCGACCTGATGTTCCTCTACGACGCCGAGGGCGCCACGCGCGGACAGCGGATTACCAGCATCGACAACGGCGAGTTCTACGGCCGCGTCGTCGGCGAGGTCGTGCGCCTCATCTCCGCCCACACCGACCGTGGCCAGGCGTACCGCGTCGACCTGCGCCTGCGCCCCGAGGGGCAGCGCGGCCCGCTCGCCCGCTCGCTGGCCAGCACGCTCGCCTACTACGACACCCTCGGCCGCACCTGGGAGCGCCAGGCCCTCATCAAGCTGCGCCCCGTCGCCGGCGACGCCGCCCTCGGCGAGGAGTTCCTGCGCGCCAACGAGCCGTTCGTCTACCGCAAATACCTCAGCTTCGCCGAAATCAACGAGATCAAGGCCCTCAAAAGGCAGATCGAGGCCAAGGCCAGCCGCGCCGGCGTCAGCGACACCGAGGTCAAGACCGGCCACGGCGGCATCCGCGACATCGAGTTCACCATCCAGTTCCTGCAACTCCTCAACGGCGGCGACCTGCCCGACGTCCGCGAGCGCAACACCTTGCAGGCCATGCGGGCCCTGGAGCGCGTCGGCTGCCTGACCGACCAGGAACACCACCTCCTCGGCGATGCCTACCGCTTCCTGCGCAAGACCGAGCATCGGCTGCAACTCCTGTTCGACCTGCAAACGCACCGCCTGCCCGACGGCGAGGAAGAGCTGCGAAAACTGGCCCTGCGCATGGGCTACGGCGCGGCGGACAGGGAGGCGGACGAAGATTCCCCCTCCCCGCCCCCGAGTCCCCCGGCCGCCTCGCCCGCGGGGCGCGAGCCCCTCGCCGCCTTCCTGAACGACTACCGCGAGAAGACGACGCTCGACCGCAAGATCCTCAACCACCTCCTGCACGAGGCGTTCCGCAGCGAGGACGGCCGGGCCGAGCCGGAGTCCGACCTGATCCTCGACCCCAATCCCGACCCGGAAACGATCAAGACGGCCCTCGGCGGCTACGGCTTCCGCGACGCGCAGGGGGCGTACCAGAACCTGGCGCAGCTCGGCCAGGAGGCGGGGCCGTTCCTGTCGACGCGCCGCTGCCGCCACTTCCTCGCGAGCATCGCCCCGAGCCTGCTCCGCGCCCTCGCCGAGACGCCCGACCCCGACCTGGCCCTGGTCAACCTGGAGAAGGTGACGGCGACGCTCGGCGCCAAGGCCGTCCTGTGGGAGCTGTTCAGCTTCAACGCCCCGAGCCTGAAGCTGTACGTCGAACTGTGCGCCGGCAGCGAATTCCTCTCCGAAATCCTCATCCGCAACCCCGGCATGGTCGACGAGCTGCTCGACAGCCTCGTGCTGAACCAGCCGCGCGCCCTGGCGGACCTGGGCGAGGAGTTGGCCGAGTTGTGCAAGGGCGCCAGCGACCCCGACCCGATCCTGCACAGCTTCAAGGATAAAGAGCTATTGCGGATCGGCGTGCGCGATATTCTCGCCAAGGACGACATCGCCGCGACGACGGCGGCGCTGAGCGACCTGGCGGAGAGCATCCTGGGCGAGGTCGTCACCCTCCAGGCGCCGCCGCTGGACAAGCGCTTCGGCGTGCCGTCCCTGGCGGAGGGGCCGCGCGCGGGGGCGCCGAGCCGCTTCGCCCTGCTCGCGCTCGGCAAGCTGGGGGGGCGCGAGTTGAGCTACCACAGCGACCTCGATTTGGTCTTCGTCTACGAGGGCGACGGCCGCACCGCCGCGCCGCCGGGGGCGTCGCGCTTCCGGCGCTTCGAGCAGACCGACAACTTCCACTTCTTCACGGAACTGGCCCAGCGGGTCATCAAGGTGGCCGGCGTCCTCGGGCCGATGGGGCGGCTGTACCAGGTCGACATGCGCCTGCGGCCGACGGGCAAGTCGGGCAGCCTGGTCCTCCCCTTGACCGAGTTCCGCCGCTACTACGACGGCGGCGGGGCGCAACTTTGGGAGCGGCAGGCGCTGACGCGCGCCCGCGTCGTGGCCGGCGACGCGGAGTTCGGCGCCGAGGTGATGCGCGCCGTCGAGGAGGCGGCCTACGGCCCGGCGTGGCAGCCGCGCATGGCCGCCGAGATCGCCGACATGCGCGAGCGCCTGGAGGCGAGCCGCGGCGAGCGCGACGTCAAGCGCGGCTTCGGCGGCATCGCCGACATCGAATTCCTCGTCCAGATGCTGCAACTGGAGCACGGCGGCGAACGCCCGGCGCTGCGGCGCACGAACACCTGGGAGGCGCTGAAGGCGCTGCGCGCGGAAGGGCTGCTGGGCGCGGAGGATTACGAACAACTTCGCTCCAGTTACGACTTCTTGCGCACGGTCGAGAGCCGGCTGCGGATCGTCTACAACCGCTCGCTCGACGAACTGCCGGAGGCGCCGGAGAGGGTCGAGCGGCTGGCGCGGCGACTCGGCTTCGGCCCGAAGCCAGCATGGGGCGCGGGCACGCAGTTCCTCGGCGAACTGGACCGGCACACGACGCGGACACGCGAGCTGTTCGCGCGCGTGGTCCGCCGCGAGCGCGCGCCGTAGCGCCGCGGGTGGACGGGCGGCGCGGGATCGCTTAGCAATAACGGGGGGACTCTCACAGTCGTTCTGGAAGCCCCTCTCCCCTTTGGGGAGAGGGGTTGGGGTGAGGGGTTATACCACGGGAAACTTGGGGCCCCCCGCCCCCCCCCCCCCCCCCCCCAAGC
>JBBROG010000209.1:0-15272 GCA_038229635.1 Gemmatales bacterium | reverse complement strand
TTAGCTCCTCTGGGTTGCCCCTATTAACCGCGGGCCCCTTCTGCCCCCCCCCCAACCCCCCCCCGGGGCGTGTTTGGTTTGCGGGCAGCGCGTCCCCCCACCCCCCGCCAACCCCCCTCGCGCCCCGGCAGGTCACACCAACTCCGCGATCGGCTCGCGGTCGTCGAGGACGTAGGTGGGCCGGCCGGCGCCGTCGGGGAAGGTCATCGCCGGGTCGATGCCCATCGCGCGGTACATCGTCGCCAGCAGGTTGGCCGGCGTGTACTTGCGGTCCTTCGGGTATTCGCCGCGGGCGCTGGACGCGCCGACCATCTGCCCCATCTTCAGCCCGCCGCCGGCGACGAGCGCCGACATGACCGGCGCCCAGTGGTCGCGGCCGCCGTCGCTGCCGTTCACCTTCGGCGTGCGGCCGAACTCGCCCCACATGACGGTGACGACGTCGTTCTCCATCCCCCGGTCGTGCAGATCCTGGATCAGATTGGCGAGGCCGCGGTCGACCTGCGGCAGTTGTTGGCGCAGCGTCTTGAAGTTGGCGCTGTGCGTGTCCCAGCCGCCGACGGCCAGGGTGACGCAGCCGACGCCGGCCTCGATGAGGCGCCGCGCCGTCAGGAACGGCTCGACGCCGCGGTAGCGGTCGCGCGTGCGCGGCTCCTCGCGATTCAGGTCGAGGGCGCGGCGCACCACGCCCGAGGCGACCATGTCGAAGGCGCGGGCGGTGAAGGCGTCCATCCCCTTGGCCGTCCCCGTGGCGTCGACGTCGCGGCGCATGCGGTCGAAGCTCGCCAGCAGATTTTTGCGGTCTTCGACGCGCGGGGTGTCGACGCCGCCGGCCAGGCGCAGGTTATTGAGGCCCGGCCCGTCCGGCGTGAACGGCCGGTGGGCGACGCCGAGGAAGCCCGGCTCGGTGCCCGGCGCCATGCCGCGCAGGCTGACGAACGGCGGCACGTCGGCGCCGCCGCCGGCGCGCAGCTTCGACACCACGGCGCCGAACGACGGGTGGTGCTGCGTGCGGTTGACGTTCTCGCTGTAGCCGGTCATCACCTGCGCGTCGGAGTGCTCCTCGACGGCCACGAGCGAGCGGACGGCAGCGAACTTGTCCCACATCTTGGCCTGGAGCGGGAAGTGTTCGCAGACTTGGGCGCCGGGGACGTTGGTCGCGATCGGCTTGAACTCGCCGCGGAACTCGGCGGGCGCCTGGGGCTTGAGGTCGTACATATCCATGTGCGACGGGCCGCCCGGCAGGTAGATCATGATGGCCGACTTGGCGGACGTCGAGCCGCCGGTCGCGGCGGCGCCTTGGGCACGCGCCCGCAGCAGGTCGGCGAGCGTGAGGCCGGCGCCGAACGCCCCGATTTTCAGGAAGTTTCGCCGCGAAATCCCGTCGCAGAAGGGCTGGCGGGCGCCCCGGAATGTCAGCATCGCAGTACCCCCTTCGATGAAGCCGATCCTCGGTCAAGGCGACCTACCGAGGGTAACTCCGTCCGCCGGGGCGGGCAATGGGAATGCGGCGCCACCAACGAGCCCACCTGTTCTCCGGAAGGGAAGAAAACCACACCCATTGTATACGGTATGTCTTGCCCTCCGCGCAAGTCCATACCTAACCCGGCACCGCCATGTACTTCCTCATTCTCTTGGGAGTTCAAGGGGTATCGGGGTGGCGGGGCCGGGATGTTGCCGGCATGAGGCCGTACTTCTTCATCTTCTTGTAGAGCGTGACGCGGCTGATGCCGAGCGCCTCGGCGGCGCGGGCGCGGCTGTTGTCGTGGCGCTTCAGCGTCTTGAGGATGAAGTTGCGCTCGACGACGTCGATGCTCGCCGACAGCATCTCCTCCGGCGAGGCGTGCGGCTTGCCGACGGCCGACGGGGCATGTTTGCGGATCGACTGCGGCAGGTGCTCCGGCAGCAACTCCGAGCCGCTGCTGACCAGGACCGCCTGCTGCACCGCGTTCTCCATTTCGCGGATGTTGCCCGGCCAAGGGAACGTCTCCAGGCAGCGCATCGCCTCGCGGCTGATGGTGAACAACTCCTTGCGGAACTTCGTCGTGAAGTGCGCCGCCGTGCCGCGCGCCAGCGCCTCGATGTCCTTCGGCCGCTCGCGCAGCGCCGGCAGGTGGAACGGCATAAAGCGGTAGTACAGATCCTGGCGGAAGCGGCCGGACGTCGCGGCCTCCTCCAGGTCGCAGTTGCTGGCGACGATTACTTCCGAGACAACGAACACCGGACGGCTTACCCGGAGTATCGTCGGCACGGCTGGGACATTGGCAGCGGTCCGACGGAAGCGGCCTGTAAGGTGGTGGGGGAGCGCCTCAAGGGCAGCGGGAGGCGCTGGCTGGCCAGCGGGGCTGCCACGGTGGCGCCGCTGCGCGCCCTCTACCTCAGTGGGCCGGAAGTCTGGGACACGTTCTGGGCTATGGCTGCCTGAACAAACTACCCACGATTTTCAATCACACCCCGGTCATGTCCTAACCCCCTCCCGTAGCAGGAGTTCCCGCCCGGGGCGGAATCCGCTAGAATACCGCCATGAATCCCGACGCCATTCGCAACCTCCTGGCCGTCCGACCGTTCGAGCCCGTCGAGGTCGAATTGTCGAGCGGCCAGGTTTTTTTCCTTAAGCATCCGGAAACGGTCCTTGTCCTCAAGAACACGCTCGTTGTCGCCGACCCGGACACGGAAATGGTGCAGTGGACGTCTCTGCCCCACGTCGCCGCCGTCCGCCGTCGGCCGACGTCTCTCCCCGCCGTCTGACGCGCCCGGTTACGTCCCTCGGGGGCCGCGGACAGGGACGCCGTGTTCGTAGGGCAGGCCGGAAAAGGGGACGGGCACGAAGGCCATTAAGTTAAGGGTTTACTGAAGAGCCTGGGATTGCGAAAACGCCTTGTTTTCAGGCATTCTCGAAGCCCCAACTCAGCCGTTACCCCCTTAACTTAATGGCATTCGTGCCCGTCCCCTTTTCCGGCTCCAGTTCCCGCCCCCGAGGCCCCCCAACCCCTTTCCTCTTTTCTGTTCCGTGGCTAAACTGAGCCGGGATTGGCCGTCGGGACGGCAGCGTTTACTGGTTCCATTAGGTCGGCGTCGGGCATTGAGGATGTGTGCTATGCAGAAGGTGGCGATCTTTGCGGCGTTTGCGGCGCTGCTCTTCCTGTTCACTCCCACCACTCGGGCGCAAAACGCCGGTGGGGAGACCTTCCCTTTGAAAGGCTACGACGTCACGCTTTCCGCACCGGTCCTGGTGGCCGAAAGCAAGACGGGCTACTTGTGCATGCCGACGGTCACCGAGCTGGCGAACGGCGATCTGGTCGTGGTCATGATGAATCAGACGGACGAGCCCCATTATCCCAATACCGGGGTCGCTTCCTTTTCGAGCGACGGCGGTCTGAGCTGGGCCAAGCCCGTCGCCTTCAAATATTGGGGTGGTGTCAATCTCCGACTGCCTTCCGGGGACGAGTTGATTCTGCCCTTCAATATGGCCGCGAAGCCGGACGGGGACATTTCCACCCCCTACAACCTGATCCGCAAAGGCGAGCGAAAGCTGGAGCTGAAAGAGGGCCTCGAAGTCACCGGGTGGCCAGAACCCCCTGCGACGCAGAAGATCGACGGCACTCTCAACGGCGGTTTTCATTTTGATGGGCAAGTCGTAAAGCTCAAGAGCGGCAACTACTTCGCCACACTTTACGGGGCGTACAAAGCCGGGGGCATACGAATTATCGGGGCCGAATCCAAGGACGGCATCCATTGGAAGGTCGTCGGGACGATCGCGCGCCGATCCGGCAAAGTCAACGAACGTGGGGAGGGTCCGACGGAAGCCGCCCTCTGCCGCCTCACGGACGGGCGACTGATGGGCATGTACCGTGTGGACAACAACATCACTTACGGGCAAACCTGGAGTAGCGACGAAGGCCGTTCGTGGACAGAGCCTGTCGAGTGTCGCGGCCCCGTGAGCGTTGAACCGAACCTCGCGGTGCTTAAAGACGGCACGGTGTTGCTCGCGGGCGGGCGGCCCGGCGCGAAATTATGGATCAACGAGGACGGGACGGGGAAGGATTGGCAGGAAGTGGATATTATCAAACATCGCTACAAATACCAGTCCGAGAGCGCGAAGAACGGGGACACGACGGGTTACAACAAGATCACCCTCCTGGATGAGTCTCACCTCCTCTACGTTTGTGATTACAACCGTACTCCGCCCGTAGCCAGGGTGGAGGTTGTCCGTATCACGCTGGCAAAGAAATAGCGCGGAAGTCGCCGACTTCCCCGCGCTGAGGCATTCGTACATCACGTTCCTGGTCCGCCGCGCGCCGCCGCGTCCCACAGGCGCAGCCCCCAGTCGGTCCCCTCTTCCAGGAACTTGAGCGACAGGTTGCCGCCGTCGTCGTTGCCGTCGGCGCTCACGGAGTAGACCGCGACGCCGTCGGCCAGGCGCGTGAAGCGCAGCGGCTGGCCGTCGAACGGGTCGGTCGGCACTTTCGTCAGGTACGCCGGCACCAGGTCCGCCAGCGACTCCGGCCAGCGGCCGCGCGCCTGCCGGTAGCGCTCGACGGCCAGCAGCGCGGCGCCGCAGCGCAGGTCGGCGTGGCTCCGCAGCGCCGCGAGGGTGACTTTCTGCATCGGCACCTCGCACAACAGGCGCGTCAGCGGCAGCCCGCGCTTGACGTCTTTCCCGAGCTCACGCATCGGCTCGCGCCACTCCTCCGGCGGCCGGCGGGCGATGTCGACGAAGCGGTTCATGAACCGCAGACACTCGGCCTGGCAGTGCGCCAGCGCCAGGCTCGACGCCTGGACCTTCACGTCCTGGATGAAGCCGCCCTTCTGGCCGTTCGCCCAGCCGACGAGGCCCGTCAGATTGCGGCGGCTGACGTCGCCGCGGCGCACCGCCTCCAGAAAGGTGTCGATCGCCGCCCGGTCGCCGCGCGCCCCTTGCAGCAGCAGCGGCACCTCGTCTTCCTCTTCGAGGACGCGCTGGAGCGCCGACAGCGCGTCCGGCGGCGGCTCGCCTTGAGCCAGGACGCGCTCCGTCTTCAGCACGGCGATCCGGCGCACCGCGATGCGGACGAGGGCCGAGATGAGGAACGGCTCGTCGCCGACGGCGCGGTTGGCGTTGACGATGGCGTGACACGACTCCAGCGCCCCGGCGAAGTCCCCCTCGTGAGCGCGCAGCGTGACGTCCGGGTCGAGGACCACCGCCACCCAGCGCGTGTCCTGCGTGAGGTTGAGCCCCGTTGACAGGCCGTCCTTGCTATAGGTGATCGGGTGGCGCCCGCGCGGGTGGTCGAGGAAGGAGCGGGCCAGTCCGACGGCACACGCCGCCCGCGTCAGTTCGGCGCGCAGGACGCGCACCTGCTCCGCGTCGAGCCGCGCGTTCGGCGGCAGTTCGTCGAGGCGTCGGCTGAAGGCTTCGCGGTCCTCGAGGGCGACGACGTCGGGGGTGCCGGCGGGCGGGTCGAGCATCCAGACCGGCCAGGGGCGCGGCGACAGGGTCCGGACGCGCGCGACGAGGGGCGAGGAGTTCTCCTCGTCGGGAATGACCTGGCGAGCCGCTTCGAGGTCGGCGAGGCGCCAGCCGGGCAGGTCGCGCTTCGCGTCGGCCACGGCCTCGGCCAATTCGCGATCCCAAAAAGTGGTCAGGCGGTAGTACGTCCCCGCCAGCAGGAGGACGGCGACGACGCCGGCGGCGGCCAGGGCGCGGAGCCGGCGCCGGCGGGGGAGAGACGCGGTCGGGTGCTCGCCCGTGAACGGTTCACTCATGACGCCCCTCGCCGCACCTCACTTCCGCTCGACGACGACCACGGCGCGCAGCCCCTCCTTCGTGAGCGTCAGCGTGCCCGTCACCTCTTCCAGGCTCGCGAGGAGTTTCCCCGTGGCGTCGCGCTCCGACGGCGCGGCCGCCTGGCGCGGGTCGCTCACGGAGCCGTGGACGCTACAGCGGCACGCCTTGCCGTCCGCCGACAGCAAGTAATGTCCCCTCTCCGGACAGAAGAAGTGGACTCCCTGGACCCGGTCGGCCTCTCGCAGCGCCGCCCGGCCCAGCGCCTCCTCCGAGCGCCCCTCACCCGCCCCCGACGCCACGACCGCCCGCCCGGCGCTCGCCAGCGGGCCGAGGTTCTTCAGACACGCGACGCGACTCCCTTCCGCCCACGACAGGCGGTAGTCGGCGAGGAGGCGGTCCCAATTCTTCGCCCGCACCCGCACCAGCGCGTGCCCCGTCGGGCCGGCGTCCGCCGCCGTCTTGGCCTCGTCCGCGGCGATGAGGTCTTCGAGGATGTACGGCTTGCTCGCCAGGTACAGCCCGTTGCCGACGCGGGCCATGTACAAGCGCCACTTCACCGGCCCGAACTCGACGCCGACGACGCGAACCGGCCGGCCCTTCGCCAGGGGAGCCTTGTAGAAGTCGAACGAGAAGCCGAACGACCGCGAGTCGCTCCACTGCCGCGCGCCCTTCGCCGCCAACGGGTCGAGGGCGTCCAGGAAGCGGTCGACCACGGCGGCGTCCTTCACGGGGACGGAGGCGTACACGGGCGCCGTCAGCGCCGCGCCCAGGAACGACGCGGCCAGGGTGCCCTCGTTCAGGGTGCCGCCGCGCCGGCCGGAAAGGCTGACCATCTCGCCGAGGAACTGCGGCAGGTTGAGGTCGAACGTCGGCTCCGCGTCGTAGACGTGCAGGCCGATCTGATTGCCCAGGCCCTTCGCCAGGAGTTCCTTGACATTCAGCCGCTCCAGTTCCTCCCTCAAGGGCTCGGGCAGGGTCCCGTTGTCCGCGCGCCACTTGTCGGCGGGTCCGAGGTCGACCACCTCGTTGCCGGCGCGCGTGAAGAGGGCGCGGAGCGTGTCTTCGCCGACGTCCTTTTTCAGGAGGCGCACCGATCCGTCGGCGAAGGCCGCGAGGAACCCGTCGCCCGACCGGCCGCCGAGCCCCTTCCTCGGCTCCTTCGGATCATACGCGAGGTCGTCCGGCTTCGTCCAGTCGACGGCGCGGTCGGCGGCGGCCTCGACAAGGAAGATCGTGTTCGCGAGGCCGTCCGGGATCGACGCGGGGAGGCGCAACACCGCGTCGCCGCCGGGGAAGAGCGTCGACTCGTGGACGGGGGCGAGGTAAGTCGTCTTCCCCTCGCCGGCCTTCGCGCCGGGGGCGCGGTAGATCTTCGGCATCCGGGCGATCAGCTTCTTGTTGTGTTCGCCGTCCCAGGGCTCGTCGAGCTTGAACTGCTTGTACAGCTCGTCCTGTTCGAGGAAGGGCAGCATGTGGACGCGCCAACTCAGCAGCGCCTTGCCGTTCTTGTCGCGGCTGGCGGCGGCAGGGAGACGCCCGAAGGCGTCGCTGTAGCTATGCGCGGCGATGGCGAGGGTCGTCAGGTTCCTCGCCGAGACGCGGAGGTCGGGGGCCGGCGACGGCTCTTGAGGATCCTCGACGCCGAGGAGGCCGACGAGGCGCGCGCGGTTCAGCCGCACGGCGGCGCTGAAGACGGTACGCTTCGGCACCGGCAGGGCGTCGAGCGGCTCGGGGGCGCCGCCCAGCGCGAACGCGAGCCCCGTGTAGATCGAGTTGTCGATCAGCGGCAGGACGATCGTCTCCAGCCGGTAGCGGCGCGGCGCCAGTTGCAGGCGCAGGGCGATCGGGTCGAAGTAGGTGCCCCAGTACCGGTTGTACTCGTCGAGGAACGCCATGTACTCGCCGGCCTCGGCGCCGCTCACGTTCGCCACGGGGGCTTCGAGGCAGGGCGTCAGGAAGTTCGCGTGCCCGTGGTGCGAGCAGACGCCGGAGGAGCCGTCCGCCGAAAGTGTATATTTCCCCCCATCGGGACAGGTCAAGGGGCCGGGGAGGCACTTCGCCTTGTCGAGGTCGTCCGGCGACGCCGGCGCCTGGCTGCGCTCGGTGCGGTACAGCAGGGCGGCGTGGCCGACCATGCGCAGGTGGTTGTAGCAGAGGACGCGGCGGCGCTCGGTGAGCTTGACCGCCGGACCCATCAGCCGGCGGATGAACGGGTCGGAGAGGTAGACGAGGGCGTCCTCCTCCTTCGCCCCGCGCGGCATGAGCGTGCGGACGTAGCGGTATTCGTCGGTGTCGCCGAGGCGGCGCACCGGCTTGCCGTCCGGCGCCTTGCCGAGGACCGCCTGGAGGACGCGCTCGAACGCCGCCTTCGAGTTGCCGCGGACGTGCAGCTCGGCCGTCGGGTAGGCGGAAAAAACGCTGACGGAGCGATCCGGCGTGGCCAGGTGGGCGTAGGGGACGCCGAGGTATTCGCCCGCGTCCCGGCGGGCGCCGGCCTTCTCCGCCTTGGCCAGGAAGCCGTCCATGCGCGCCTTGAAGACGTCCGCCTGTTTGACGCGGAACAGCAGCGTGACGTCGCTCCCCTCGTTGACGAACAGGTCGCTGCCGGCGAGGCCGACCTCGTCGACGGCGAAGTCGTAGGCCGGCCGGAGCAGGGGCGTGGCTTCGATCGCGAGTTGCGCCCGCAGGCGCTCGCCGGTCTGCCGACCCCGCGCGTCGCGCGCCGCCTGGTTGAACAGGTGCGTCCCCCACAGGTCGCTCACCTCGAGCGCTTCGAGCATCTTGCCCGGCGAGCGGAACTCGACGAGGTAGAAGTCGTCCGGGACGCACAGGGCCAGCCGCCCGACGTCCGGCTTCGCGGTCCCGAGCATCGCCGCCCACGGGTGGCTCTTGACCTCCGGCCCCTTCAGACTGGCGACGGAGACGATCTCTCGACGCCCCTTTTCCGGGTCGAGCCCCGGCGGCGCGCCGGGTCGCGGCCTCCCGCCGCGCTCGCCGCGCATGGCGTCGAGCTGGAGACTCTCCTGCACCGCCAGAGCCCCGGTGAAGAGGCTGAAAAGGTCGACGTTACTGCGGTCGTTGGCAGCCGGCGCCGCGGAGCGCCAAATCAACCGCTCCACCTCGGTGGCCGTCGCCTCGCCCTGGCCCTCGCGCCGGGCAAGTTGCAGGACGACGTACTGCAAGTACGGGTCGTTGGGGAACAGCGCGAGTTGGGCCAGCGCCTCGTCGAGCGACCAGGCCGTCCCCGCTTTGACGGCGACGTCGCGCGCGCGCCGGTCCTGGCCGTGGAGGAGCGTCAACCCCGGCAGCGACGCGAGGATCGCGACCAGGGCGGCGCGGACGCGGAAGGGGGAGACGTGAGGAGACATGCGCTTACCTCCGGAAGAGCGAAAAGGGATAGGGCAATGAGACGGTCCTTCCTCCCAGGCGCGCCGCCGAGGGAATCGTCGCGCGGCGCCGGACCGCGAGCGGCGTTAGCACTTCAGCGCTCAGACCCCCCGCACCCATGAACTGACCTTCCGCAGCGGGGCGGTCAACCGCCAGGAGTAAGACCGGAGCACGGCGGCGAGTCGAGCTTCCGCCCCCGCGCCTCCCGTGTCGGGCCGCCCTTCGGCGTGCCGCGATTCTTCCGCCTCTTCGTCCCTGATTCGGTACAACATTTCCAGGCGCCCCACCCCCGGCCCTTCCCCGCGCCGGCCGAGGGTGACGAAGAATTCCCCCCCGCCCGGAGCAGAGAACGCGACTTCCTTGAACGGCATGAGGCCCAAACAGTTCAGGTCGTAAATGAGCAGGCGAAATGAGTGGGGCGTGAAGCACCACGCATGGACGTCGACGTAGGCCCCCCCCGGGGCGGCGCCGAGGAACGCGCGCGCGTCATTTAGCCCGTGGATGAATTTGTGCTCGCCGGGATAACAGGGTCCCCAACTGATGATTCCCCCCTTGTTCGCGACGTTCAGGAAATACTCGGCCAACGTGCCGGGCGTGTGTCTGGTGTCCCCGCGAAGGTGGGCGTCAATGATTTTTGCCAGCCCCGTCGCGGGCCGGAACGTATCGAAGCAGTAGCGGTGGTCGGGGACGGCGAGGGACAGGACGCCGTCCGGCTTCAAAATCGCGTCGCAATTGTTGAGGAATCCGACGAAGTCTGGCGTGTGTTCGATGACATGGGAGGCGATAATCCAATCGTAGTAGTTCGACTTCCCGGTGAGTTGACTGTAGGGCTCCCCCGCCCAGACGAAGTCTACGTCCTCGATGTTCTTAAGCTCGACTTTGTGGTCGGCATATTTTTCGATCAACTGATCGCGGGTGAGGTGATCGATGATATCGACGGCGTACCCGGCTTTCTTGGGGGCTATCGGGTTATGACTCGGCCCGATTTCCACGCCGCGGCCTCGTTTATCGACGTGCCGCAGCAACTCGTCCGAACGCGACATGATTCTTGGCCCGCCAAAAAGAACGGTTTCCCGGCTCCCTCTTCTGAACTATACGTTATGCCCCGGCGGCGACAATGACGGCCGCCTCACGGCGCGGGCCTGACGCCGTCGGGGGTGCCGGGCCGCGCGCGCGGCGTTAGCGCTTCAGCGCCTTCCGCTTGTCCGCGATGAGCGCCAGCAGCGCCTTTTGCGGGTCGGCGAACTTGGCGACGCCCTCCGCCATCAGCGTCTCCTCCATCTTTTTGACGGCGACCAGCGTGTCGATCTCCGCCAGCACCTCCGTCGGCGGCATCTCGTCGACGTGGCGGGTGATCGTCCGGCCGCTCGCCTGCACGGCGTCGTTCGTCGCCGGCGGGTTCGTCTCGATGTCGCTGCCGGCGAACGCCTCGACGTACTTCCCCGGCGGGTCGGTCGGCTTCTTCGTCCCGGTGCTGGCGAAGATGATCTCCTGCTTCAGCTTCAAGAACTTCTCCGCCCAGAACTCCTGGTTCATCTTCCACAGGCGCTTGGCGTTGACGATGCCGACCCAGCCCTGCGCGTGGCGCGACAGGTCGGGGACGTGCTTCTCGGTGTAGACGTCGAGGCGGCTGACGAAGATGCTGTAGACCGACTTGAAGCCGTCGAGCGCGGGCCGGCGCCGGGCGCCGCGCCAGATGGCCTCGCGCGCCGCCCGGTACTGCCGCTCCGAGAAGATCAGCGTCACGTTGAGCGTGACGCCGGCGGCGGCCAGCTCCTCCAGCGCCGCCAGGCCGGCGGGCGTCGCCGGCACTTTAATCATGCGGTTCTTATGCCCGGCGCTCCAGCGCTTGCCGAGGTCGACGTAGTGCCGTGTCCGCTCCTCGACGGGCATGTCGCGCTTCGGGTCTTCCAGCAGGGGATCCAGCTCGAAGCTGACGTAGCCGTCGTCGCCGTGCGTCTGCTCCCAGACGGGGAGGAAGACGTCTTGCGCCTGGCGCACGAGGCGGTCGGTCAGGTTCCAGGCGAGGGCCTCGTCGTCCTGGCCCTCGGCCATGAGGCGTTCGAGGTCGGCGTCGAAGCGGCCGGTCTTGATGAGGTCGGCGATGATGATCGGGTTGGACGTGGCCCCGGTGGCGCCGCGGGCGCGGTTGCGGGCGATCTCGTCGGGGTCGACGGAGTCGAGCCACAGTTTCGTGCCGGACGCGACCAACGACTGCAACGGGGTAGTGCTCATGGGGGTCTCCGGTTCTCGCTTCGCGCCGCCCTGTCGGCGACGGCCCTTCTCCCTTCACTGTAGCGAATCGCCGCCGCCGCGCCGACTTCCCCCGGCGAAGGTTACGAAGGCCGCACCGGGATGTGGCCGCGCTGGTACGAGCGGGAAGGGGGAACCCTCCCGACGGGGCGGGAGGGCAAAGAGCAGGAGAAGCGGCCCGCCAGGCGCCGCGAGTGACTTTAGCCGTACACCATCGGCTTACCGCGCTCGCTGAGCGTCGGATCGATGCGGCCGGCGATCGGCGGGGTGCTGGCGCGGGCGCGCCCCAGGGCCTCGCGGACGACGCGCTTGGTGTCGTCGAAGATGTCGGCGCCGAGCATCCATTCCAGATAATCCGACTTCGTTTGGGCGATAAAGTCGAGCGGCTGGCCGCGGTATTTGCCCTTCACGAAGCGGACCTGCCCCTCGACCTTCGTGAAGAAGCCGTCGGAGTCGAGGGCGCTCGGGTCCCGGAAGTGCTGGTGCAGGCCGGCCACGTTCTTCGGCAGTTCGCCGTACCGGGCCACCTGGGCGTCGAGGATTTCCACCGTCGCGAGGACGTCGGCCGCCGCCTCGTGCGCGTTTTCCAACTCGTGGCCGCAGTAGAAGCGCACCGCCGCCGACAGGTCGCGCCGCTCGAAGGTGTGGAAGATCTCCAGCGGGTCGAGGATGGCGCGGCGGTCCAGCGACATCGACAGGCCGGCGCGCACGAACTCGCCGCACAGCAGGCGCAGGTCGAAGCGCTTGATGTTGAAGCCGCACAGGTCGCAGCCGTCAAGGAAGGCGAGCAGGGCGTTGGCGATCTGCCGGAAGGTCGGGCAGTCGGCCACGTCCGCGTTCGTGATCTTGTGGACGGCGGTCGCCTCGGCCGGGATGGGCACGGTGGGGTTGATGCGCCGCGTGCGGTGCTCGCGCCGGCCGTCCGGGAAGATCTTCAGGACGCTGATCTCGACGACGCGGTCGACCTTGACGTCGGTGCCCGTCGTCTCCAGGTCGAACACGGCCAGGGGCCGCTCCAGCGTGAGGTTCTTGAACATGGCTCCTCAGTGGTCGTGCGGGGGCGCTTCACGTCCGTGAGACGCGCCCCCGGCGGCTGGGTGCGGGAGCGGCGTCACGCCGACTTCACAGCTTAGCAGGTCAGGCGGGACAATTCACGCCCCCTCCGTGCCGTCCGGGGGAGGATTCCCCGTGCGACGCGCGGCACAGGCGGCAAATTCGCCCGCGGCGCCGCCGGCGCGTCGGCTTGACCGCGCGGGGCGCCTCGGGGATACTGACTTCCGGGCGACGCGACGGAGCGCCGGGGCCTCGGACTATTCCCGCGAGCATTCCCATGAACCTCGACGACGACCTGCCCGCCGCTACCGGCGAAACTGCCCTCGAAGGGGCGGCCGCCTCCGAGAGGAACGGGGCTTCGTCGCTACTCCGCGCGAAAGTCAAGCCGAACATCGACCACCTGATCTTTGAGGGCGACGAGCCCGTGGAGAGCTTATTGTGGGACCAGCTGATGCGCCTGCTGGTCGAGGTGCTGTACGCCTCCTGGGCCGGACCGGGGGAGGGGCGCCCCTTCGCCGCCTTCTCCAACGTCGGCGTCTTCGGCGAGCCCAAGCAGACGCCGCTGGTGCCCGACGTCGCCGTCAGCCTCGACGTCCGGATGCCGGGCGACTACTCGCGGCGCGAGAACCAGTCGTACCTGCTGTGGGAGTTCGGCAAGCCGCCGGACGTCGCCATCGAGTTCGTCTCTGACAAGCGCGGGGGGGAGCGGACGCACAAGTTGCGCGGCTATGCCCGCCTCGGCATCCGCTACTACGCCGTCTTCGACCCGCGCCTGATTATCAGCGACAAGGTCCTCGAGGTGTTCGAGCTGCGCGACGGGGTGTACGTCCCGACCGACGCGGCGTGGCTGCCGGGCGTGGGTCTGGGTCTGACGCTGTGGGAGGGGGAGTACGAGGGCTGCGCCTGGCGGTGGCTGCGCTGGTGCGACCGGGACGGCGTGGTTCTCCCGACGGGGCGCGAGGCCAAGGAGCAAGAGCACCAGCGCGCCGACGCGGAAAAACAGCGCGCCGATCAAGCGGTGCTTGCCGTTCAGCAAGAGAAAAAACGCGCCGGGCAGGAGAAGCGGCGCGCCGGGCAGGAGAAGCGGCGCGCCGAGCAAGCGGCGCAAGTTGCCGGACGAGAGAAACAGCGCGCCGAACAAGCGGTGCAAGTTGCCGAGCAGGAGAAGCAACGCGCCAAAGAGGAGAAGCGGCGCGCTGAGCAGGAGAAGCGCCGCGCCGACCGGCTCGCGGCGAAGTTGCGGGAACTCGGCATCGACCCGACGGACGTCAGCGCGTGAGCGCCGCCTCCAGTGCCCGCGTCAGCGCCCGTTCCGCGCCCGGCGCCACCCAGCACCAATCGCTGAGGTTGCCGTCCCCCTCCTGGAACGCGCGCTCGATGGGAACGTAGCCGGTCGCGCACTCGCCATAGCCCAGCGTCATCACGAACGACTCCGGCCGCAGCTTCTGCGCCAGCAGCTGGAACTCGACGTAGGACTCGCCGGGCAGCAGGAGCAGCTGCGCCTTGCCGAAGTCGATCGCCGGCACGTCAAGCGTGTGGCCCGCGTCGGCACGCCGGCGCCAGCTCAGTCCCATCGCCGCCAAACACTGGCCGAACGGCCGAGCGTCCGTCGTCAGCCGCTTCGTCAGGTCGTCGACCGTGAAGCCGGGACCGCCGCGCGGCTCCAGGCGCAGCGGGATCGAGCGAAAAGCGATCTCCTTCAGCGGATGACGCTCCGTCGTCTTCCAGGCGGCGGCCATCGCCTTGTAGACCCGGTCGGCGAGGAGAGGGCGGTTGTCCGGGGAGCCGTCGTTGTACTTGCCGGCGGTGACGTTGCCGCTGCAACCGCTGACGTACACCTGGAAGACGGCGGGGTCGTCGGCCTGGCGGCGCTTGCGGGCCAGCCCGACGAAATCGGCCGACACGCCGCCCTTGCCGTAATAGCTCATCGGGTGGGTCGCGTAGCAGCTCAGCGCCGCGACAGGCGCGTCGCCGTCCCAGAAGCTGAGCGTCTTCAGCCACGGGTCGATCGTCCCTTCCGGCTGCTCGCGGACCTTCGGGTCGCGCGTGGCACTGGTGCGGCCGAACTGCGGCTTGCCGTCGGGGCCGAGGGTGCGTCGGTTGGACGCCACCGCGCTCACCTGCGCCTGCCCTGTGCCGAGGTGCGTCACGCGCCGAGCCTTCGCGAGGCTCTCCTTCGCCGCCCGCGCCACGCGCCGCACCGCCTTCTCGTGGAAGTCGAGGTCGCAGACGCTCCCCTTGGCGGCATGTTTCTTCAGGAGACGTTCGGCCTCCAGGTCGGCGACCGGGGCGTCGTGCTGGTGCAGGCTGGCGACGAGGACGCGCGCCGGGTCGGTGCCGACCGCCTCCGCGACGGCGCCGCGCCAGCGGTCGTAAGCTTCATTGCGGATCTCGCACCAGTCGACGGCGACCAGCGCCAGCGGACGGCCCGCGCCGAGGAAGACGAGGCCGTGGGCGAAGAGCGGGTCGTCGACCCGTTGCGCCGGGGCGATGCCGCCGCCCATGAGCGGGTGGCCGGGCGGCACCGTCACGTCGGCGGAGAAGGTCGCCAGGCGAAACCCCGGCTTTGCCTCGGCGGACCCGGCGGCGAGGGAGGCGCCGAGCCAGGCGCCGGCGGCCAGGGCTTCGCGGCGGGTGGGACAGGCCGTCATGAGATTAATCCCCTAAATGCGTCTCTTAGAGTCCGTTCCGAAAGCCCCTCGCCCCTGTACTCAGGGGAGAGGGGGTTGGGTGAGGGGTGTCTTTACGCCCCCGAACAACCCCGAACCCCCCCCCCCCCAACCCCCAGTAATAGGGGGGGGGGGGAAGAAAGGAC
>JBBROG010000208.1:0-15308 GCA_038229635.1 Gemmatales bacterium | reverse complement strand
CGTGAGTCGGTGGGACTCACGCCGCGGGCCGCGCGGCCTCTTTCTTCGGGAGAAGGTAACGGGCGTCGTGGCGGCTCAATAGCGATACTGCTCCGCCTTGAACGGCCCCTGTGGCTTGACGCCGATGTACGTCGCTTGCTTCGGCGACAGGACCGTCAGCTTGGCGCCCAGCTGATCGAGGTGCAGCCGGGCGACCTCCTCGTCCAGCTCCTTCGGCAGCAGGAAGACTTTCTTCTCCATGCCCTTGCCGTCTTTCCAGAGCTTCATCTGCGCCAGCGTCTGGTTGCTGAACGAGTTGGACATGACGAAGCTCGGGTGGCCGGTGCCGCAGCCGAGGTTCACCAGACGCCCCTTCGCCAGGACGATGATCCGCTTGCCGCTCGGCCAGATGACGTGGTCGACCTGCGGCTTGATCTCCTCCCAGCGGAGGTCGTTCAGGCCGGCGATCTGGATCTCGCTGTCGAAGTGGCCGATGTTGCACACGATGGCGTTGTGCTTCATCGGGTCCATGTGCGCCCGCGTGATGACGTCCACGTTGCCGGTCGTCGTCACGAAGATGTCGCCGTACTTGCAGGCGTCGTCCATCGTCACCACCTGGAACCCTTCCATGCACGCCTGGAGGGCGCAAATGGGGTCGATCTCGGTGACGTAGACGGTGGCGCCGTTGGCCTTGAACGCCTGGGCGCAGCCCTTGCCGACGTCGCCGTAACCGCAGACGACCGCCTTCTTGCCGCTGATCATCACGTCGGTGGCGCGCTTGATGCCGTCGATCAGCGACTCGCGACAGCCGTAGAGGTTGTCGAACTTGCTCTTGGTCACGCAGTCGTTGACGTTGATCGCCGGGAAGCGCAGCGTCCCCTTGGCGACGCGCTCGTACAGACGATGCACGCCGGTCGTCGTCTCCTCGCTGACACCGACGATGTTCTTGGCGACCTTGCTGTAAAAGTGCGGGTCTTTGGCGAGGGTGCGGCGGATCGACCCGAAGAGGATCGCTTCCTCTTCGGACTCGGCGGCACGGTCGAGAACCTTCGGGTCGGCCTCGGCGTCGCAGCCGAGGTGGACGAGGAGGGTGGCGTCGCCGCCGTCGTCGAGGATCAGGTTCGGCGTCCCGCCGTCGTGCCACTGCAAGAGGCGGTGGGTGTAGTCCCAGTACTCCTCGAGCGTCTCGCCCTTGGTGGCGAAGACGGGCGTGCCCTTGGCGGCGAGGGCGGCGGCGGCGTGGTCCTGCGTGGAGAAGATGTTGCAGCTGGCCCAGCGGATCTCGGCCCCGAGGGCTTGCAGCGTCTCGACGAGGACCGCCGTCTGGATGGTCATGTGCAGGCTGCCGGCGATGCGGGCGCCCTTGAGCGGCTGGCTCGGGGCGTACTTCTTGCGGATGGCCATCAGGCCGGGCATCTCGTGCTCGGCGATGGCGATCTCCCGGCGGCCCCAGCCGGCCAGGGACAGGTCGGCCACCACGTAGTCAGGAGGGGGGGCGGAAGCTCGTTCGGCGGGCGGGGCTTTCGTCGCGACAGGTGCCATCGTGAACTGCTCTCCAAGGGTCATGCCTGGGGGTTTGCGGCCGGCGCGGGTCCAGGCGCCTCAACGAGCCGGCCGGGGGAAATCGTGTGACTGTCGACGGCGCGTCCGTGCCGGGGGGATGAGGACAAGTCTGCTCCTTACCCTATGATTGATAAGCGACGCAGTCAACCGCGGGCCAGCACGAGGACGACGTAGCGGCAAAGCGTCCGCAAGGGCGGCACAGCTCGCAGCAACGCCGTGTCGCAGCGGTCGAGGGCCGATGCCACACGGCCGGAGCCGACGACGCGCCGCGCCATCCCGAGGAGTTGATACCCCCGCACCTCGACGGTCGGGAAGAGTAACCGCAGCGCCCGCACCTGACATAACCGCAACGGCTCCTCGTCGTGCGTGCGCTCCTTGCCGCGATAGGGGAGGCGGCGCCGCGCCCAACGCAGCACGGGATTCTCGCCCCACGGTTCGCAAAAGACGGCGATCCCGCCGGGACGAAGCACGCGCAACAATTCCCGGCCGGCGATGTCCACGTCCAGGTGATGCAGCACGGCGCTGCCCCAGACGCGGTCGAAGGAGGCGTCGGCGAAGGGCAGTCGAGCGCCGTCGGCCTGGGCGAAATTGACCGCGACGCCATTCGCCACCGCACGCCGCGCCGCCTCGGCGACGTAGCCGCCCGAGAGGTCGAACGCCGTCACCCACGCCCCGCGCCGGGCCATGACGACGGACGCCATGCCGTGGCCGCAGCCGTAGTCGAGGACGCGCCGTCCCTCAAGATTCCCCAGGCGAGCCAGCGCGGGGCGGACCCAGGTTTCGTGGTCGAGGTAGGCGTCGTCGGGGAAGAGCAGTCGGTCGGGGCGTTGCTCGAACGTGGCGGCGCGCGCCCGCGCCTGGCGGTCGTGGAAAACCTGCTCCTCGCGCAGGCGGGCCGTCGCGGTCACGAGACGTCCTTTCTCGGGGCGATTCCTCGGCCCGGTATTTTAGCGTCGCTACAATTCCCTCACCAGCCCGAAGCGCGGCCAAGTGCGAAGCCGCAAGCGGCTCGGACGGTCGGCGCGGAGGTAGGCCCCTTGCTCGCTCTCCAGTGTGTCAAAAGTATCCCCGCCTGGCTGCTCCTCAAGGGGCTGGGCCATCGCTTCCCGAAGTTGGCGACGGGTCCGTACGCGCTGCTGCGCCTGCGCGACGTCGAGCCGCCGCCCCTCCCCGGACCGCGCTGGGTGCGGCTGCGGCCGACGCTGAGCGGCGTCTGCGGCAGCGACCTCGCCTCGATCACCGCCGAGGGCAGCCCGTTCTTCGCCCCGCTGACGTCGTTCCCCTTCACCTTCGGCCACGAGGTCGTCGGCACCGTGACCGAGGTCGGCTCCGACGTCGGCGCCGTGAAGATCGGCGACCGCGTCGTCCTGGAGCCGGTGCTGCACTGCGGCGTCCGCGGCCTCGACCCGCCGTGCGCGTCGTGCCGGCAAGGGAACTACGGCAACTGCGTCAACGTTACGAAGGGCGGTGTCGCCGCCGGCGTGCAGACCGGCTACTGCCGCGACACCGGCGGCGGCTGGTCGGCGTCGCTTGTGGCCCACGAACTGCAGTTGCACAAGGTTCCGGAGAACCTGTCCGACCGCGCCGCCGTCCTCGCCGAGCCGTTCGCGTGTGCCCTGCACGGCGTACTGAGTACCGAGTACTCAGTACTCAGTACGACGGACTCAGTACTCGTCCTCGGCTGCGGCACGATGGGCCTCCTGACCCTCGCTGCCCTGAAGGCCGTCGAGGCTCCCTGCCGAATCGTCGCCCTCGCCAAGCACAAACATCAGCAGGAATTGGCGACGCGGCTCGGTGCCGACGACATCGTCCAGGCGGGAAGGCGGCAATACGACGACCTGTGCCGGCTCACCGGGGCGACGACGCATCAGCCGGAGATCGGCCAACCGACGGTCCTCGGCGGCTTCGACGTCGTCTTCGACTGCGTCGGCTCGCCGCGCTCCCTCGACGACGCCCTGCGCTTCACGAAATCGCGCGGCCGCACCGTCCTCGTCGGCATGCCCGGCATCGCGAAGACGGTCGATTGGACGACGATCTGGTACAAGGAACTCCGGGTGACGGGGACGTACACCTACGGCGTCGAGGACTTCCGCGGCGAGCGGGTGCGCACGTTCGAGCTGGCGCTGCGTTTCCTGGAGAAGCGGCAGGACGACCTGGCGGCGCTGGTGACGCACGCGTTCCCGCTGAGCGACTACAAGCACGCCATCCGGACTGCCCTGGCGACGGGGCCGCGGCGGTCGGTCAAGACGGTGTTCGACCTCGCGAGCGGGGAGAAAGCGACTTGAAACGCCTTGACTGTCGAGGCGAGCGCAAGGATAAGTGACGAAGTTGTTGTCCGGTTGTCCGCCCGGAGTCGACCCATGAAGCAGTTGACAAGAATCACCCTTGACCCCGCGGTGATGGGGGGGAAGGCATGCCTTCGCGGCCTCCGCGTCACGGTCGGCACGGTGGTCGGGCTCCTCGCCGCCGGCCGGTCGCGCGACGAGATTCTGAAAGCCTATCCGTACCTCGAGCCGGAAGACATCGACCAGGCGCTCGCCTACGCGGCCTGGCGCCTGGAAGAACGTGAAGTCCCGTTGGCCGTCGCATGAGTGTCAAGATCCTCGTGGACATGAATTTGTCCCCCGACTGGGTGCCGCTGCTCCAGCGCGAGGGCTGGCCTGCCGTCCACTGGTCGATCGTCGGCGACCCGCGCGCCTTGGACCAGATCCTCATGGCGTGGGCCGTGGCGAACGGCCATGTCGTGTTCACCCACGACCTGGATTTCGGCACCCTCCTTGCTCTCACGCACGCGCTCGGCCCGAGCGTCCTCCAAGTCCGGGGGCAGGACGTCTTGCCCGACCACATGGGAGTGCTCGTCGTCGCGGCACTCCGGCAGCATGAAGCCGATTTGGCCTCCGGGGCGCTGGTGGTCGTGGACGAGAGCAAGTCTCGGGTCCGCGTACTGCCGATCTGATAGAGTCACAACTCGCGGAAGAGCTGCCATGCGTGACTTCCCCGCCGCATCAACCCGGGCGACAATCCGGCCGGAGCCGACCTGGGATATCGCCTATCTGTTCCCGACGCAAGGGAACTGGGGCGAGGAGGACTACCTCGCGCTCAACGGCAATCAGTTGGTCGAGTTTTCGCATGGCACGCTGGAGGTGCTGCCCATGCCCACCACGTCACACCAGCTGCTCGTCGTCACCCTTTACGGGCTTCTACTGGCGCTGACCGCGAGCCGCGACCTCGGCACCGTCCTCGTCGCCCCGCTGCGGGTGCGGCTGTGGCGGGGCAAATTCCGCGAGCCGGATGTCGTTTTCCTTCGCAAGGAACACGCTGGCCGCATGGGGGAGGACTTCTGGGACGGGGCGGATCTGGTGATGGAGGTCGTCAGCGGAAACGACGAGGACCGGCGACGCGACCTCGTCACGAAGCGTCGCGAGTACGCCCGCGCCGGCATCCCCGAGTACTGGATCGTCGACCCTCGGGAAGAGCGCATCACGGTCCTGCGGCTCGCCGGCAAGCGCTACGTCGTCCACGGAGAGTTTCCCAAGGGGACGACGGCCTCCTCCCACTTGCTGCCCGAGTTCACTGTCGATGTCAGCGAGGTTCTTTCTCGGCAAGTCCCGCCGTCCTCCGGGGGTAAGGGCCAGGCGCGTCGAACGCGGCGTCCGCGTCCCAGGTGAAAAGGCATCAGCCTATGAGTTGAAGGTTGCCCGTGAGAGGCTGAAGGAGGTCCAGGCGGATGCTGACGCATGACGAGATGGTGAAGAAGATGTTGAAGAACCCCGCCGTCAAGGCGGAGTACGACGCTCAGGCGGAAGAATTCGCCCTGCTGGATGAACTTCTCCGGGCGCGGCGGCGAGCCGGCCTCACGCAAGCGGAGGTCGCCGCCCGGATGGGGACGAAGACGCCGGCCGTGGCCCGTCTCGAAGCGGGCGGCGGGAGCAAGGGGCACTCGCCGTCGATCGTCACGCTCCGCAAGTACGCGGCTGCGGTCGGCTGTCGGTTGGAAATCCGCTTGCGCCCGCGCCCCAAGTGACTTGAACCCCCTGGCAAGCTAGTGTACGCTAACCTGCCGCCGTCCGTACTGCCGCGCTTCCCCTTGCCAGGAGAACCCCGTGACCGCGACTCTCTCCCCGCCGCCGCCCGTCGACCGCTCCGACTGCGTCCGCACCGTCGAGCGCGACGGCGAACACTTCCTGTTCCACTCCGGCGAGCAGTTCGTCTGGGAGCCGCTGCCCGTCGGCACCCGCGTCCTCTACCCGCCGCCGCCGCTGCCCGGCATCGACGACGTCGACGGCGCCATCGAGCAGGCTCTGGAAAACCCCCTCGGCGCCGACCCGCTCTCGTCTCAGCTGCGCGCGGGCATGAAGCTGACCATCGCCTTCGACGACATCTCGCTGCCGCTGCCGCCGATGCGCGCGCCCGACCTGCGCCAGCTCATCATCGAGAACGTCCTCGCCAAGTGTGCCGCCAAGGGCGTCGACGACGTCCACCTCGTCTGCGCCATCGCCCTGCACCGCAAGATGACCGGCCCGGAGCTGCGCGAGATCCTCGGTAAGAAGATCTTCGACGATTTCTTCCCGAAAGGACGCCTTTACAACCACGACGCCGAAGACCCCGACGGCAACGTGATGCTCGGCGCGACGGAGAAGGGCGAAGAGGTCTGGCTCAACAAGCGCGTCGCCGAGAGCGACCTGCTCGTCTACGTCAACATCAACCTCGTGTCGATGGACGGCGGCCACAAGTCGATCAGCACCGGCCTGATGACCTATAAGACGATCCGCTACCACCACAACGTCCATACGCTCATGAACTGCAAGAGCTACATGGACCCCAAGGCGTCCATGCTCCAGCGCACCTGCGAGCGCATCGGCCGCGTGGTGGCGCCGCACGTCAAGTGCTTCCACGTCGAGACGACGGTCAACACCAACACCTTCCCGCCGCTGTTCCGCAACCTCCAGAAGCAGGAGCGTACCTGGAATACGTTCGACGGGCTGAACTTCCACGCCAACCGCCTGGCGCTGAAGGTCATCCCCTACGAGATGCGCCGCCGCATGTGGATGAGCCAGCGGGCGCCCTACGGCCTCACCGGCATCCATGCGGGGAACGTCGACCTCGTCCACGAACAGACGCTCAACAACGTGCTGCGACAGCAGGCGGTAAAGGTCAAGGGGCCGAGCGACGTCGTCGTCATGGGGCTGCCGTACCTGTGCCCGTACAACGTCAACTCGGTCATGAACCCGCTCCTCCAGTGGGTGACGACGGTCGGCTACGGCTTCAACCTCTACCGCGGCCAGCCGCTCGTGCGCAAGGGCGGCGTTCTCATCTTCACACACCCGCTCTACAATCGGTGGAATACCGACCATCACCCCAGCTACGTCGAGTTCTTCGACCGCGTTCTATCGCAGACGCGCGACCCGCAGGTGATGGAGAGCCAGTTCGAGAAGGAGTTCGCGGAGAGCGAAAAGTATCGGAAGATGTACCGCGAGGGGAACGCCTACCACGGCGTCCACCCGTTCTACATGTACTACTGGGGCATCTACGGGGCGGCGTGGTGCGGCAAGGTGATCGCCGTCGGCGGCGACAAGTTCGTGGCGGACCGCCTCGGCTTCGGCACCGCGCCGACGATCAAGGACGCGCTGGAACAGGCGCAGGACGTCGTCGGGGCGAGCCCGAGCGTCACCTGCTACCACTGGCCGCCGATCTTCCTGTGCGACGTGGAGTGACATTGTGCCGAATCGCTGGCGACTCGAGGCCTCGGCCTGGCTGGCGCTGGCGGCGCTGTTGGCGCTGCTGGTGCCGCTGTTCCTGTGCATGCCGTTGACGGTCGACGTCGCCTTCTACGACCTGTGCGGCCGCCACGTTCTCCGCGCCGGCGCCCTGGAGCGCGACGTCCTGCTGCTCCAGTTGCCCGGCATGCCCTGGGCGCTGGCCGGCGTCCGCGCCCTGCTGGGCAAGTCGGCGGGGGCGGTGCGGGCGACCGACCTCGCCGTCGTCGCCGGCGTCGTCGCGCTGCTGCTGCTCTGGCTGCGCGCGGCCGGCGTCGGCCGGGCCGGGCGGGCGTGGCTGGCGCTGCCGTTGTTCGCCCTTTACCTGACGACGACCGAGTGGTGCCACGCCCAGCCCGACACCTGGATGCTGCTGCCGGCGCTGGCCGCGCTGCACCTGCGCCGCCGCCAGGTCGAAGACGCCACGCGGGACGCGGCCTCACGAACCGTCTTCGGCCGGGGCGTCCTGGAAGGGTTGTGCTGGGGGGCCGGCTGCCTCATCAAGCCCTACGTCGTCGTGCCGGGGGCGCTGGCGTGGCTGGCGGCGGCGGCGCTGGCGGGGCGCGCGCCGGACGGCCGGCGGAGGCTGGCCCGGAGCGCCGCCGGCGTCCTGGCCGGGGGACTGCTCGTCGGAGCCGTCTGGCTGGGCGCCCTCGCCGTCACCGGCGGTTGGGCCGTCTACTGGCACAATTGGTCCACGTTTTCTCGCGAGTTCTACTCGATGGCGCCGCCCGTGGCGTCCCGCGCGCGGGACGTTTTTTTCCGGCTGGCGCCGTGGGGCTTGCTGCACGTCCCGGCGCTGCTGATCGCGTCCGCCTCGCTGATCCGGGCGGCCCGCGGACGAGCCGCGGGGGACGCCGCACTCCCATTACTCGGCGCCTTTTATCTGGGGTGGTTCGTCCAGGCGGTGCTCCTTCAGGGGCAGTTCCCCTATCACGTCCTCCCCGCCGCGCTGCTGGCGCTCGCCCTGATCGCCGCCTGGTCGGGGGCGACGCGGCGGCGCTGGGTGCCGGCGGCGCTGGTCGGCTTCGGCGTCGTCGCCGTCGCCGTCCAGCCGTCGTGCCAACCCGCGCGGCTGGCGCTCTGGGGACGCTGCTGGCGCGAGGGCGGTTCCGCCGAACTGAAGAATCGGCTGACGCTCGACGGCGCGTATCACTTCGCGCCGGACTGGGTGGAGTTGGAAGACGTGGCCGCCTATTTGCGGAGTCAGGAGGTCGGCGACGGCGAGGTCATCGGCTATAACCTGTCGACGACGCACCTGCTGACGCTGCTGGACGTCGAGCCGCCGGGGCGGTTTCTGTACCCGAGCACGATGAGCAATATCTTTCGCTCTCACCGGGCGACCATCGCGCGGGAACTGCGGGCGTCGGCGGCGCGGTTCGCCGTCACCGACCTGCGCGAGTCGGGAGCCGATCCCCCCGGCTGGCCGTACTCCGAGCCGGTGGTGTTCCGCGCGGGCCGCTACGCCGTTCACCGGGTGGGCGGGGAGTGATCGCCGCTTGCGGCTTCGCACTGCAAAAAGTGCGAAGCCGCAAGCGGCGGCTCACTTCTTCGTCCCTAACCCCGCCGGAATCTGGCTGATCTCCTGCTGCACCTGGCGCGTCAATTCGTCCTCGCGCAGCGCCGGCCGCAGCAGCAGGTTCGGCGTCGCCGCCTCGCGCAGCTTCTGGAACTCGACCGGGATCATCATCTGCGTCTTCTTGGCGATCACTTCCTGCTCCAGCCGGCCGCGCACCTCGCCTTCGAGAGTGACCCCCTCTTTCGGCGGGTGCCGCTTGACGAGTTTGAGGACCGCGTACCCTTCCGGCGTCTCGACCAGCGGCGTCATCTCCCCCTCGGCCAGCTTGGCGACCTCGCGCTCGACGTTGTCGTTGCCGAAGCCGTAGCGGCCGAACAGCGCGATCTTCCCCGACTCGGCGGCGAGGCGCTGGTTGGCCTGCGAGCGGGCGGCGCGGTCGAACTCGGCCTCGCTGGTGCGGATCAGGCCGTACTGCTTGATGGCGATCTCGTGGTCGCGCGGCGAGCGCGGCCACAGGATCAGCCGGCACTCGAACTGCTCGCCGTAGTACGCCTCGAACCCCTTGCCCAGGTCGGCCTCCTCGGCACGGACGAGCGGCGCGACCATCTTGCTCATCAGCAGCCCGGCGCGCAAGCCGTCCTCCTGGAACTCGAACAGCGTCTTGCGCTTGCGGTGCAGCACCTCCTTGACGAACAGTTCGCGGCCGACGCCGCTGGCTTCGAGGTGCTCCTTCAGCGCCGCCTCCACCTCGGCGTCGGCGACGGCCAGCCCCTTCTCGGCGCACGTCCGCCGCACGATGATCCGGTTGACGAGCAGGTCGAGGCGGTCGGCGCCGTAGCGGGCGATCAGGTATTCGGCGAGTTGCTCGCGCGTCACCGGGAGGTTGCCGTAGAGGACGGCGACCGGCTGCTGGGAGCGGCCGAGCTGCTCGCGCACCGGCTCGCCGCCCTGCCCCTTGTCGTCCTCGGCCTTGAGGAGGATCTCGGCGTTGGCCTCCTGGCGCAGCCGCGCCAGCGTCTCGGGCGTCAGAGCCTGGACCTGGCGGTCGACGACCTCCTTCTCCAGCGCCGGGCGCACGTCCTCGAACTTCGTCACCTTGTCGGCCGGGACGCGGCGCACCAGCTTCAGCACGACGACCGAGTAGTCGTCCGTCGGCCTGGCGTTGCTCGGCGACTTGAGGACGGGCGAAACTTCGCCTTCGCGGAGCTTGAAAGCCTCATTCTCAAGAACCTCGTCGCCGAGGCCGTGGCGGCCGAACGGCTCCATCTGCCCGGCGACGGCGCCGAGGCGCCCGTCCGGCTGCCGGCGCGCCTGGCGGTCGAACTCCTCGGCGCTGCCGCGGACCTTCTCGTACTGGGCCAGCGCCTCCTCGTGCTGCGCCTTCGGCCAGAAGATCGCCTGGCAGACGACCTTCTCGCCGTAGAACGACGCGAACGCCTTGCGCAAATCCTCTTCGCTCGGGCGGGCGCGCTCGCGGAGCAGCTTGCCGGTGAGCAGCTTCGGCCGCAGCACGTCCTCGCGCCACTCGTACAGCGTCAGCTCGCGGCGGCGCAAGTAATTGTCGAGGAATTCCCTCCGGTTGATCTGGGCGGCGGCGAGGTCGGTAGTGAGTTGGGCGTCGACCTCGGCCTCGGTGACGCCGAGGCCCTGTTTCTCGCAGGCGCGTTCGAGGACGATTTTGTTGACCAGGGCGTTGACCTTGAACTCGCCGAGGCGGGCGATGAGGTACTCGCCGAGCTGCTCGCGCGTCACCGGCGTGGTGCCGCAGACGTAGGCGACGACGCGCTGGGTGTAGTCGGAGACCGGGGGAGCCGGCGGAGTCTGCGCGGCGGCGGGTTGCGGGGGCGGCGCGGCGGCTTCGGCACTGGCCTGCGTGGCGTGGCGGCCCCACCAGACGGCGGCGGCCACCGCCCCGACGCCCACGCCGCCGAGGGCCAACCGCCGCCAGGTCACTTTGGGCCGCTTGCCGGAACGGGTCGTCATCGCTTCGCCTCCCTCGCCCGAGAAATCCGCCCTCACGCGCGAGGGGGGTCTATAGCGTGTCAGCGCGAGCGGGGCAAGTCGGGTTCGGCGGGAGGGCCGTCGCTCCGGGGAGAGCCGTTGAGCCCCAGGAGCGCGCGCAGCCACGGCGGCAGGCACCGCTCCAGGACGGCCTCGCGCGCCTGGCCGACGTAGACCTGGTCGAACGGCCGCAGACGGACGTTGGTCGCCGAATCGTTCTTGAGGAGGATGGCTTGCAGGTCGATGTGAAAGACCTCGGGCGCCTTGCCGTCGGCGACGTGCGGGCGGATGACGTGGACGTCGCCGGGGGCCGCGCCGGCCGTGATGCCGCCGACGCGCCGGAGCAGGTCGAGGACCGTCTCCGGCCCCTGGTAAGGCACCGCCCGATCCAGACCGATGACTTCGCCGAACAGGTAGAGTTGCTGGCTGTTGTACTCGACGACGCGGGCGCGCACGGACTCCGTCGGCATACCCGCGGCGGAGGCGACGGCGCCGGCGACTTCGGTCGGCGTCAGTCCTTCGACGCGGGGCCTTCCGAGCGTGCCAAGGTCGAGACGGCCGTCGGAGGCGACGGCGGCGCGGCGCGTCAGGTCCGCACGCCCCGCGACGGCCACCTCGACGACGTCGGGGCAGCGGGCGCGATACTCGTCGGCGACGCCGGCGCCGCGCGACGCCCCGCCGGCGTCAACTTTCATCGCCTGCTCGATGCGCACCTGCGGCCGGGCCGCGGCGCAGCCGGCGAGGAGGCAGAGAGCCGCGCCCAGGCAGGAGTACCAGCGGCCGCGATCGCCAGACTGCATACGTTGCCCAGAGGATTGCCGTTTCCGACGGGGCGGACGCTCCGCTATCATCGGCTGGCGACTTTGCCGCCCTTGAGGATTGTTCCGCCGCTCGCGGCTTCGCCCCCCCGCGTCCCGCGCCAACAATGAGAATCGAGAGAATTCGGATGGTCCACGACGGCAGCTTGATCGTGAGCGTCTCGGGAATCCGCGGCGTCGTCGGCGCCGGGCTGACGCCGGAGGCGGCGACCGCTTTCGCCGCGGCGCTGGGCACGTCGGCGCGCGGCGGCCGCGTCGTCCTCGGCGGCGACGGCCGGCCGAGCGGGGGGATGCTGCGCCACGCCGTCCTCGCCGGCCTGCTCGGCGCCGGCTGCGAAGTCCAGGACCTCGGCGTCGCGGCGACGCCGACGGTCGGCCTCGCCGTGCGCAAGCTGCGAGCGGCCGGCGGCGTCCAGATCACCGCCAGCCACAACCCCGCCGAGTGGAACGGCCTGAAACTCTTCGGCCCCGACGGCGCGGTACTCAGCGCCGCTGCCGGCAAGGAGATAAAATCCCTCTTCGACTCCGGAAACTTCCTCCGCGCCTCGTGGGACAAGCTGGGCACGGTCGCCGCGTGCCGCGACGCGGACGACTGGCACCGCGAGCGCGTGGTGGAGCTAATCGACCTGCCGCGCATCCGCGATCGGCGGCTGAAGGCGTTCCTCGACGGCAACGGCGGCGCCGGCGGGCCGCTGGGCCGGAGCCTCCTCGAAGCCCTCGGGTGTTCGGCCGTCTGCCTTGGCTGCGACGCGGACGGCCACTTCGCCCACGAGCCGGAGCCGACCGCGGCCAACCTGCGCGACGTCGGCCCGAAAGTGGCGGCGAGCGGCGCCGACGTCGGCTTCGCCCTCGACCCCGACAGCGACCGCCTGGCGATCCTCGACGAGAACGGCCGGTACGTCGGCGAGGAGCTGACGCTCGCCCTGGCGGTGCTGTTCCGCCTGCGCCGCGAGCCGGAGGGGTCGCGCGGGCCGGTCGTCATCAACATGTCGACGTCGCGCGTCGTCGAGGACATCGCCCGCGACCACGGCGTGGCCTGCCACCGCTCGGCGGTCGGCGAGGCGAACGTCGTCGAAACGATGCGCGCCGTTCGTGCCCTGATCGGCGGCGAGGGCAACGGCGGCGTCATCGACCCGCGCGTCGGCTTCGTGCGCGACCCGTTCCTCGGCATGGCGCTGGTGCTGAACCTGATGGCCGACGCCGGCAAGAAACTGAGCGAGCTGGTATCGGAACTGCCGACGTACACGATCGTCAAGGACAAGTACCCGGTCGACCGGGCGCGCCTGCCGGCGCTGTTCGCGGCGCTGGAGGCGCGCTGGCCGGGGGCGAAGGCGAACCGCCTCGACGGGCTGCGCCTGGACTGGGCGGACCGCTGGGTTCATGTGCGGCCGAGCAACACGGAGCCGGTCGTGCGCGTCATCGCCGAGGCGCCGCGCGCCGAGGAGGCGGAGGATCTGTGCCGCGAGGCGGGACGAGCGCTGTCCGACGCGGCTCTCGGCCCCGATGACGATTTCGAGATTCCTGAAAAACATTCTTGACAGACCGGATGAGGGGTATTCTCAGCCGCTCTCTTCTCACCCCTCTAATCCCTATCGCACACGGGCCTCCTGATGATGCCGCGTGGCCTCCCGTGGCACGCGACGTGCTCCTCATCAAAGTCTTGAGTGGGTCCGACCGCCGAGACAAGCCCGGCGGGAAGAAAATCGTGGAGCCGAGCGGCAGTCCTGTTCGCCGCCTTGGCGGCAACCGCAGCGCTGTTTTTTTCCAAAAGTGCTTTGGCTCGGCCCGACGGGCCGGTTAGGGTGGCGGCATCAGGGGGACGGTTGATGAAGCGCCGCATTCTTCTTCTGGTCGTGGTTTCGGCCTTCGGGCTGACGGGACGGTCGCCGGTCCGGGCCGGGCAGGAGAAGGGCGCGCCGCTCACGGCGGACGAGGAGGCGGTCGTCCGGGGGAACAACGAGTTCGCCTTCGACCTCTACCGCCGGCTGGCGCGGAAGGAAGGCAACCTCGTCTTCTCGCCGTACAGCATCTCGACCGCCCTGGCGATGACCTACGCCGGCGCCCGCGGCGAGACCGCCGACGAGATGGCCAAGGTTCTGCACTTCACCCTCGGCCGGGAGCGCCTGCACCCCGCTTTCGGCGCCACGGCCGAGCGCCTGCGCGGCGACGGCAAGCCACGGCCGTTCCTGTTCCTGACGGCGAACGCCCTGTGGGGCCAGCGCGGCCTCGGCTTCCGCGACGAGTTCCTGAGCCTCACGCGCGAGTGCTACGGCGCCGGGCTGCGGGAGGTCGACTTCGCCGGCGACGCCGAGGGGTCGCGCCGGTCGATTAACCGCTGGGTCGAGGAGCAGACACAAAAAAAGATCCTCGAGATACTCAAGCCGGGAGACGTCGGCGGCTCCACGCGCCTGGTCCTGACCAACGCCCTGTACCTCAAGGCAACCTGGGAAATGCCTTTCGACAAGAAGCGGACGAAAGAGGCCCGCTTCGAGGTGTCGCCCGAGCGGCATGTCGCCGTCCCGATGATGCAGGCGGGGATGGAGATATTCAATTACTTCGAGGGAGCGGAGTTCGGCTTGCTGGAATTGCCCTACAAAGGAAGGCAATTGTCAATGATCGTCTTACTTCCCCGGAAGAAATGGGGGCTCCCGGGAGTCGAGAAGAGCCTTACGGCGGCGGGACTCGCGGAGGCGATCTCCAAGCTTCACCCGCACGCGGGTGATGTCGCTTTACCGCGATTCTTGGCCCGCTCGCGGTTGTTGTTGAACGAGGAGTTAAAGGCGTTGGGTATGCCGAAGGCTTTCGGCGAGGGCGCGGACTTTTCGGGAATCGCCGGCGGCAGGGGGCTGCGGGTCGGTCTTGTCGTCCACGATACGTTCACGGATGTGGATGAAGTAGGTACGGAGGCAGCATCCGCTACGGCCGTCGGCCTCCCCGGTCTCGCAGTACCTACTTTCTCGTTCCGTGCAGACCACCCATTCCTGTTCCTGATAAGGGAACGGCCGACTGGGAACATCTTTTTTATTGGCCGCGTGGCAGATCCGAAGAAATAAGTCGCGCAACATCATCAGAATGCGCCAAGACCAAGTAAGGGACGGAATCGAAGAGAGATGCTTCATTGTTCTGAGCTGCCGATGAGATGAAAAGCTTTAGCGGCCCAGAGTCAAATAGGGAGTCTCGAGATGTCACGACCATTCTGGGCCGAAATGCTGCGTATGAGAAAACGGCATATCCCAGGTGCGACGTACTCGCGGTCGCTCCAATGTGAACTGCTTGAAAACCGCATTGCGCCCGTCATTGGCGCGCTTGCCGACGCCGCCGTCGTCGCGCGAGGCGGCAGCTACGATGGGGTTGTGGGCGTCAATCCACCACAATCCAATTTTTCGTCGGGCGCCCTATTCAGGACGGGCGGCGGACAGGGATACGGCCACCACATTTTGACTGCGGCTCATGTCGCGGGTGGTGCTGTGCAACCAGTAACAGTCACCTTTCAGATGAGCCGTGCCGGTGGATCTGTCGATATTCCCCTACAAATCGAGACTTTAGCAAAGTTAGTGCAGTGACTCAGGCTTGGAGCGCGCCTGATGCAGCGTCGTCAAGGTATGCCGGCGTCTGGGGGCCTGCTGTTCGCGGTGCATGTCCAGCGCCAGACGCTGCTCCAGATGCTCCTTG
>JBBROG010000207.1:0-15428 GCA_038229635.1 Gemmatales bacterium | reverse complement strand
CTGCTGGAGTACGCGCTGCGCTTCCGCCGCGAGCGCCGGCCGCCGTCGGACCCGCGGCTGAAGTACCTGGTGGGCGGCGTGATGCTGAACCTGACCGGCCCGGCGCAGCCGGACGCTCTCACCATGCCGTTCCCCGGCATGGCCGGCTTCGGCGTCGGCGGCCGCGTGGCGCGATTGGCGCTGCGCGAGGAGGACGCGGCGGCGACGCTGACGCGCGTGGCGTCGGGGGCGTTGAGCCGCTGTGTCCTGCCGTGGGTGTCGCTGATGCGTGGCGGGGGCGAGTCCGCTATCCTGGACGAGTGGAAGCGAATAGCTGATCTGGAGCCGGACCCGCAAGTTCGGTTACAGTATGCGACGGACGCCCTGGTGTTCGCGGAGCTGCCGGGCGTGTGGTCGTTGTGGAAGCGAGCCCTGGAGGGGTGGAACGTGCGCGTCTCCCAGCAAGTCCTGGAGTGGCAGGCCGAGGCCGAAGTCAGGCTTCAACGGGCCAACATTTTGCGTGCTCTGGAGTTCCTTTGTTTGGCCAAGGCACCAGCCGACGTGGCATCGGCCGTTCAGGCCAATACGGACCCAGAGCAGCTATCGCGGTGGTTTGACGCCGCCTTCGCGGTCAAGTCGTATGACGAGTTCCGCGCGGCCCTCAAGGCGTAGGACGCCGAACCCGCAAGTGCGGTTACAGTACGCGACGGACGCCCTGGTGTTCGCGGAACTGCCGGGCGTGTGGTCGTTGTGGAAGCGAGCCCTGGAGGGGTGGAACGTGCGCGTCTCCCAACAAGTCCTCGAGTGGCAGGCCGAGGCCCGAGCCGAGGCCGTAGTAAAGACTCAACGGGCCGTTATCTTGCGTGTCCTCGAATTGCACTGCGGGTCCAAGGCGCCCGCCGATGTCGTCTCGGCCGTTCAGTCCAGCGAGGATACGGAGCAGCTGACGCGGTGGATTGACGCCGCGGCGACGGCCAAGTCGTATGACGAGTTCCGCGCGGCCCTCAAGGCGTAGGGGAGAAGGTGTCGCGAAGCCCGTGACATTTTTGGCATCACCCCGGACGCCGTCTGCCACATTGACAGCGCCGGCGCACGTTCCCGCAGGCGCCTCTCGTCGCAAGACCCTTTCTCAGAATGATTTGCGCCTCGTGCCGCGCCGCGGCACGGGGCTTGCTTCGCCACACCGCGTTCCGCGAAGGGAGATTCCCTTGCTTGAGAACGCCTCCGCGAAGCCACGAGCGGCGTTCCGGCAGGTTGATCGCTAACAGATTTCGACGAACGACACTGGTTTTAGAAGGAGATGCGTGAATGGCGGCCAAACAACTGAGCTACGCTGACGAAGCCCGTCAGAAGTTGGCGACCGGCGTTTCCAAGCTGGCCCGCGCCGTGCGCGCCACCCTCGGGCCGCGCGGCCGTAACGCCGTCCTCGACAAGGGCTGGGGCGCGCCCACCGTCACCAAGGACGGCGTCACCGTCGCCGAGGAGATCGAGCTGAACGACCCCTACGAGAACATGGGCGCCCAGCTCGTCAAGGAGGCCGCCAGCAAAACGAGCGACGTCGCCGGCGACGGCACCACCACCGCCACCGTCCTCGCCGAGGCCATCTACCGCGAGGGCCTCAAGATGATCGCCGCCGGCCACGACCCGATGGCCCTCACCCGCGGCATCCAGAAGGCCGTCGACCGCGTCGTCGAGGAACTCCACAAGATGGCGGAGAAGATCGACGACAAGGACGATAAGGAGATTACCGAGGTCGCCACCATTGCCTCGAACAACAACCCCGAGATCGGCCAGAAGCTCGCCGAGGCGATGAAGAAGGTCGGCAAAGACGGCGTCATCACCGTCGAGGAAGGCAAGACCGCCGAGACCGTCGTCGACGTCGTCCAGGGCATGCAGTTCGACCGCGGCTACCTGTCGCCGCACTTCGTCACCAACCAGGACAACGTCACCGTCGAGTTGGAGAACCCCTACATCCTCATCTACGAGGAGAAGATCGGCACGCACAAGGGGCTCATCCCGCTGCTGGAGACGATTTCGCGCGAGAAGAAGCCGCTGCTCATCATCGCCGAGGACGTCGAGGGCGAGGCGCTGGCGACGCTGGTGCTGAACAAGCTGCGCGGCATCTTGCAGGTCTGCGCCGTCAAGGCGCCGGGCTACGGCGACCGCCGCAAGGCCATGCTCGAAGACATCGCCTCCCTCACCGGCGGCCGCGCCATCTTCAAGGATCTCGGCATCCAGCTTGAGAACATCCAGTTGAAGGACCTCGGCCGCGCCAAGAAGGTCAAGATCGACAGCGAGAACACGACGATCACCGAGGGCGCCGGCGACAAGAAGGCCACCGACGGCCGCGCCGAGATGATCCGTAAGGAGATCGACCGCACCGACAGCGAGTACGACCGCGAGAAGCTGCAAGAGCGCCTCGCCAAGCTCGCCGGCGGCGTCGCTCAACTCAAGGTCGGCGCCGCCACCGAGACGGAGATGAAGGAGCGCAAGGCTCTCTACGAAGACGCCCTGCACGCGACGCGCGCGGCCCTCGCCGAGGGCATCGTCCCCGGCGGCGGCGTGGCGCTGCTCCAGGCGCGCAAGTCGCTCGACAAGCTGAAGCTGGACGACGAGAACGAGCAGACCGGCGTCCAGGTGCTCAGGAGCGTGATGGAGTGGCCGTGCCGCTGGATCGCCGAGAACGCCGGCGTCGACGGCAGCGTCGTCGTCAGCCGCATCGGCAAGAGCAAGGAAAAGAACTTCGGCTACGACGCCGACAAGGCCGAGTACGGCAACCTCCGCGAGCGTGGCATCGTCGACCCGGTCAAGGTGACGCGCAGCGCCCTGCAAAACGGCGCCAGCGTCGCCTGCCTGCTGCTGACCACCGAAACCCTCGTCGCCGACCTCCCCGAGAAGAAGGAGAAGGGCGGCGGCGATCACCACGACCACCACGGCGGCGGCATGGGTGGGATGGGTGGCATGGGCGGAATGGGAGGCATGGGAGGCGGTATGGGCGGTATGGGCGGCATGGACATGATGTAGCCCCGAGCCGGCTTGCCGCTTCGCATCCGCGGCAAGCCGGAGCGAGACGGTCGATAAACTCCGCGATCATCGATTCACGAGGACATAAGACATGGCAAAGAAAGAAGCTGCTGCGGCTCCGGCGGGCCTGAAGGTGAAGCCCCTGGACGACCGCGTGGTGGTGGAGCCGCTGGACGCCGAGGACGCGACGCCGGGCGGCATCCTGCTGCCGGACACCGCCAAGCAGAAGCCGCAGCGCGGCCGCATCCTGGCCGTCGGCCCCGGCAAGCTCCGCGACAACGGCGACCGCGCCGTGCTGTCGGTGGCCGTCGGCGACGAGGTCATCTACGGCAAGTACAGCGGCAACGACATCGAGGTGGAGAATAAAGAGGTCAAGATCCTGCGCGAGGGCGATATCCTCGCCAAGATCGTGAAGTAACCCCCAGCCGCTCGCGGCTTCGCGCCCTTGCGAAGCCGCAAGCGGCATTCCCACGCACATTCCGGAGATCCATCTGATATGGCCAAGCAACTGCTCTACACCGACGAGGCCCGCAAGAAGCTCCTGTCGGGCGCCGAGAAGCTGGCGCACGCCGTCGGCATCACGCTCGGGCCGACCGGCCGCAACGTCATCATCGACAAGTCGTTCGGCGGGCCGACCGTCACCAAGGACGGCGTCACGGTCTCCAAGGAGATCGACCTGGCCGACCCGTTCGAGAACATGGGCGCCAAGCTGGTCAACGCCGTCGCCCAGAAGACGAGCGACGTCGCCGGCGACGGCACCACCACCGCCACCATCCTCGCGCTGTCGATCTACCAGGAAGGGCTGCGCAACATCACCGCCGGGGCCAACCCGATGGCGGTCAAGCGCGGCATCGACAAGGGGGTCGAGGCGGCCGTCACCTACATCGAGGGCATCACCAAGAAGCTCTCCAAGAAGGAGGAGATGGAGCAGGTCGCGACCATCTCCGCCAACAACGACCCGGTCATCGGCAAGATGATGGCCGACGCCTTCGAGAAGGTCGGCAAGGACGGCGTCATCACCGTCGAGGAAGGCAAGACCTCCGAGACGACGCTCGACTTCGTCGAGGGCATGCAGTTCGACAAGGGCTACATCTCGCCCTACTTCATCAACACGCAGGACATGACCTGCGAGTTGGAAGACCCGTACATCCTGATCCACGAGAAGAAGCTCGCCAACGTCCGCGACCTGCTCCCGCTGCTGGAGAAGGTGGCCCAGTCCGCCAAGCCGCTGCTCATCATCGCCGAGGACGTCGAGAGCGAAGCGCTGGCGATGCTGGTCGTCAACCGGCTGCGGCAGATCCTCAACGTCTGCGCCGTCAAGGCGCCGGGCTTCGGCGACCGCCGCAAGGCGATCTTGCAGGACATCGCCGTGCTGACCGGCGGGCAGTTCCTCAGCGAGGACCTCGGCTCGAAGCTGGAGAACGTCGAGTTGGCCCAGCTCGGCCGAGCCAAGACGGTCCGCGTCGAGAAGGAGAGTTGCACGCTCATCGAGGGCGCCGGCAAGAAGGGCGACATCCAGAAGCGCATCGAGCAGATCCGCGCCCAGATGGCGCAGACCGAGAGCGAGTACGACAAGGAGAAGTTCAGCGAGCGGCTGGCGAAGCTGACCGGCGGCGTGGCGATCGTCCGCGTCGGCGGGGCGACCGAGGCCGAGATGAAGCAGACCAAGGGCCGCGTCGAGGACGCGCTGCACGCGACGCGCGCGGCGGTGGCCGAGGGCATCCTGCCGGGCGGCGGCACCGCCCTGCTGCGAGCCATCCCGTCAGTCGAGGCGGTCGCCAAGAAGCTGCCGGGCGACGAGAAGCTCGGCGCCGAGATTGTCGTGCGGGCGCTGGAGAAGCCGATCCGCACCATCGCGGAGAACACCGGCGTCGACGGCGCCGTGATCGCCGACGAGGTGCGTCTGGCTGGCGAAAAGAACGCGAACGTCGGCTATAATGCCAACACGCGCGATTACGTGGACATGTTCAAGGCCGGCATCGTCGACCCGACCAAGGTGACGCGCTCGGCCCTGACCAACGCCGCCAGCATCGCCGGGCTCATGCTGACGACCGAGGTGATGATCACCAAGATCGACGAGGACGAGCCGGGCAGCAAGGTTTCTGGGGCCGTCCGCTAACCTTTCCGGCCGCTTGCGGTTTGGCGCGAAGCCGCAAGCGGCCTTGTCGTGAGGGAGCCCGATGGCCGTCTCGAAACGGGACTACTACGAAGTCCTCGGCGTTGCCCGGGACGTCGGCGAGGACGACCTCAAGAAAGCCTACCGCAAGCTGGCCTTCGAGAATCACCCGGACCGCAACGCCGGCGACAAGGCGGCGGAGGAGCGCTTCAAGGAAGCGACCGAAGCCTTCGAGGTGCTGCGCGACGGCGACAAGCGACCCATCTACGACCGCTACGGGCACGAAGGGCTGAGCCGCCAGGGCGGGGCGGCCGGGCCGGGCTTCGACCCGCGCTCCGTCTTCGCCGACCTGTTCGGCGGGATGTTCGGCGACCTGTTCGGCGGCGGCGGCGGTCGCGGCGGGCCGCAACCGGGGCGAGACCTTCAAGTCGGCGTCGAGATCGACCTGATCGAGGCGGCGCGCGGCGTCACGCGCACGGTCAAGATCCCGCGCGAAGAGAACTGCCCGGAGTGCGCCGGCTCCGGCGCCCGCAAGGGGACGCAGCCGGTCGTCTGCAAGCGCTGCCGCGGCCAGGGCGTCGTCCTGATGGCGCAAGGCATCTTCCGCGTCCAGCAGGCCTGCTCCGGCTGCGGCGGCCGCGGCACCGTCATCGCCGACCCGTGCGGGCGCTGCCGCGGCCACGGCCGCATCGAAGTGTCGCGCACCATCGACCTCCAGATTCCCGCTGGCGTCGACAGCGGCAACCGCGTCCGCATCCAGGGCGAGGGCGAGGCCGGCGACCCCGGCGCCCGGCGCGGCGACCTGTTCTGCCTCATCCGCGTCCGCGAGCATTCGCTGTTCCACCGCGACGGCGCCAACCTGATCTGCCGCATGCCCGTGACCTTCAGCCAGGCGACGCTCGGCACCGAACTCGACGTGCCGACGCTGGACGGCACGATCAAGCACGCCCTGCCGCGCGGCACGCAGAGCGGCGAGGTGTTGCGCGTCGCCGGCCGGGGCATGCCGACGGTACGCTCCGACGGGCGGGCCGGGCGCACGGGCGACCTGCTCATGCAGGTGATCGTCGAGACGCCGCGCAACTTGACGAAGCGGCAGGAGGAGCTGTTCCGCGAGCTGGCGGAGCTGGAGCAGAAGAACGTGTCGGCGCAGCGGAAGAGCTTCTTCGACAAGTTGAAGGAGTTGTTCGCGCCCGAGGAGACGCCGGCGCCGGAACAGGCGCCGTAAATACTCCGGCACCCGGTTTGCGACAGAGATAGATATAGAGGAGGCAACCCGCCATGAGTGAACAGCCGAATGCCACGGTCAACGGGGGCGACGACGTCCGGGCCGACGCCACGGCGGCCGTCGACGAGATTGAGGCCCTGCGCGAGCGCGCGGACAAGGCCGAGCGCGAGCGCGGCGAGTTCAAGGATCTGCTGTTGCGCACGCGGGCCGACTTCGAGAACTATCAGAAGCGCGTGCAGCGCGACCTCGCCCAGGAGCGGCGTTACGCCCAACGCCCCCTGGCCGCCGACCTGCTGCCGGCCCTGGACAACCTGGACCGGGCGACGGCGGCGGCGAAGCAGGCCGGCGAGACGGGGCCGCTCGTCCAGGGGGTGGCGATGGTGCAGACCCAGCTCCTCGACGTGCTGCGCCGCCACGGCGTCACTACCATCGAGGCGCAGGGCAAGCCGTTCGACCCGAACCTGCACCAGGCCGTCATGCAGCAGCCGAGCGCCGACGTGGCGCCCGGCACCGTCGTGCAGGTGCTGCAACAGGGCTTCACGATCAACGAGCAAGTGCTGCGGCCCGCGAGCGTCGTCGTCTCCGCCGCCCCATGACCGCCGCTCGCGGCTTCGCACTCCCTTAAGGACCTCACCCCCATGCCGACTTACGACTACGTCTGCGACGCCTGCGAGCATACCTTCGAGGAGTTCCAGTCGATGAAGGACGACCTGCTCACGAAGTGTCCGAAGTGCGGCAAGAAGAAGTTGCGCCGCCTCTTCGGCAGCGGCGCCGCCATCCTCTTCAAGGGCTCGGGCTTCTACGAAACCGACTACCGCAGCGAGTCGTACAAGTCCGCCGCCAAGGCCGAGCAGGACTCCGCCAAGCCGGCCGATTCTTCCAAGCCGGCGGACGCCGGCGGCGGCGGTAAGACCGACAAGGGCGGCGCGGACGGCAAGGGGAAGGCGGATTCGGGGAGTAAGTCGCCGGGAAAAAACGCGAAGTCCAAGGACTGAGATTCCGATGATTAGGGTACGCTGCCCGATCTGCGAGAGATCGATGGAAGGGACGACGCGGGCGAAATGGCCCGATTTCCCTTTCTGTAGCCCGCGCTGCAAGTTGATCGACCTCGGCCGCTGGCTCGACGAGGGCTACACCCTCCCCGCCGACGCCGAGGGGAGTCCGGCGGACGACGGCGCCGACGAGGAGAAGGGTATCCCTTAAGCCGGCCGTTCCTTCGGCCGATCGCCATAGAGAAGAGGCGTGGCAAACCGCCACGCCTCTCTTTTTTCCCACCTCCGCTCCGAGAAATCCTCATGTTCGCGCGAGCCGTCTTCCTCGACAAGGACGGCACCCTGGTCGAGAACGTGCCGTACAACGTCGACGTGGCGCGGATTCGGCTGACGCCGGGCGCCGCCGCGGGCCTGCGCCGGCTGCACGACGCCGGCTACAAGCTGGTGGTCGTGACCAATCAGGCGGGCGTGGCGCGCGGCTACTTCGAGGAAGCGGCCTTGGGCGCCGTCGAGGCGCGGCTGCGCGAATTGCTGGCGGAGGCCGGCGTGCCGCTAGCGGGGTTCTACTCCTGCCCGCACCACCCCGACGGCGTCGTGCCCGCGTACACGATGAGATGCGCCTGCCGCAAGCCGGGACCGGGGATGATTCGACGGGCGTCGCGCGAACTGGGGCTGTCGCCGGTAACGTCGTGGCTCGTGGGCGACAGCCTCGACGACATCGAGGCAGGGCGGTGTGCGGGCTGCCGGACGATTCTCCTGAGCCGGGAGACGTCGGCGCCAGAGACACCGCCGGCGCGGAAACCGCACTACGTCGCGTCGGACATGGGAGAAGCCGCGGCGAGGATTCTCACTGCGGGAGGGCTCATGGCCGCAGCCACTGCCGTCCCCCCGTCCGCGCCCGTGTCCCCTCCTCGTCCTACTTCTTCTCCTTGACACTCGCCTTCCCGGACCGGCCGGGTAATCGGCGTCGCTATGCCTGAGATCAAGGCAATTCTGCGACTTCCCCGCCGGCGCGACTGGCGAAGGCCGCCATCAGGGGCGCGGCCGAGTACGCGAGGAAGCGGACCGAACCGTCGGCGAAGAGGAAGTGCCCGCCGCCGGAGTGAAGGCTCCAGAAGTGCATCACGTCGCACTGCTCCGTCGTCTTGCCGGGGCCGAAGCGGTAGGGTCCGCGCGGGCAGGAACTCGCGTATCTCATCGCTTCGTTGACTTCTTCGGCCCCCAGAAGCATGTCTCCCGACCCGGTCCCGCGCTGGCCGTAGCCGACGTACCACCACCCGTACCACAGGTCGGTACTCGGCGGCCGCTCGCCCGCGGCCAGTGTCGTACTCGTCCCATCCCGCACGTCCGCGATGCGCACGCGAGAATCGCGGAAAAGGACGCCCGTTGTCGACCGATAGTCCTTGCCGAGGCTGCCGACGTAGCTGGTGAGGGCGACGCGCCGGTTGCGGTGCGTGCCCTGGGTCTGGGAAACGCGACTGTCCGCCGGGCAGCCGTACAAGGCGACCGGGAAAGACAGGACGAGGTGAGGGGCGGGCGCGAACGGCGACAGCTGCCGCTCGTAAGCCGACACGGACTGGCGCCAGAGAGCGTCCTGTTCCACATAAGGGAGCAAACGTGTCAGCCAACTCATGTACGGGTACTTCTCACCCCGGCGGGCGGAGGTAATCCCGGCCGGGAAGACGCCTTCGGCGTCGTGATACGAGTGCAGGGCAAGGCCGATTTGCTTCAGGTTGTTTTGACAGGCCGCGCGCGCGGCCGCCCCACGGACGGCCTGGACCGCCGGCAAAAGCAGCCCCATCAGGACGGCCACGAGGGCGATCACCACCAGGAGTTCGACCAGGGTAAGGCCAGGCCGGGACCGCATGGGACCACCCTCCGAGGAGCGGGCAGGGAGACGGAGTGCCGTCCTACGCGCGCGCCGCCGGCCGGGCGCGCGCCGCCAACTTGCGGAAGCCGAGGCCGATGAGCGCCGCGACGCCGGCCACTCCCAAAATCCACCAGTGATAGCCCAACGGGCGAGAAATCTCATGGCCTTCCGGTTCGGGCAGGCCGAAGTGGCTCAGAGAAAACTGCGACTCGTCGTAGTTCTTTCCCACCTGAAGATCGCACTCGACCGCGGTTCTCGTCGTGAAACCGTTGGTGGTTCGCGAGACTTCGCCGCGTTTCATCAGCGGGAGCCCGGACGGGTCATCGACGTATTCGAGCTTGGTCACGGTGTCATGGTCTCTGCCGCCCAACTGACATCTCCACGTCCCCTCGCGGATGACATAGTGTCGCCCGGGATCGAGGAGGACATTGCCCGATTGAGGATTGAAACGATCTACGCCCTGTTCTTCCCGAGTCGAATGTTCGTTCCGGAACACGACCCGGAGGCACTCCGAGGAATCATATGTCTCGCGGCTTACCGCCCGGACCGAGAACGTCTTCTGGCCGACGAAGTCGAGAAGAGGGACTCTGAGGGCGCAAACGGGCGCGAGCAGTAATGCATCAATTTCCTGCTCAAGAGGGAGTCCCCCCATCCCCGCGAACGAAGTTTTTTTCGGCACGTCGAGGCGGCCGACGAACCAACCGTCCTGTCCCTGATTCCGCACGACCTCGAACGCATACTTGCGGTTGACCGCGTAGACCTTTTCGACGACCTCCGTCGACTGCTTCTCGTTTAACAGGAGACACGAAGGCGCCTGCTTGATGTCGTATTTCGCTTCGAGGGTCTTCCGAGCTTGGCCGTTCGTTATTAAATGTTCGGTCAGCTTGATTGTGCCGCCGATCAGCGACTTCCGCTCGGCATACGCCCGCCAGGCGGTCACCGCCTCTTCCGGGATTCCTTTCGGGATTTGAGCCGCCCACGAAGCCGAGCCGCTGGCTGTCAGGGTCAGGATGGCCAGGGTCAGCATACTCGGCCGATAAATGGGTCGGATTGCCATGCCATTTCCTGTTTGCGCCGAAATGAAATCTTGAAACGTCATCAAGCCGTATGTGCGGGTGAGCATCCCGCCTCTTTGACTTACAATTTGGGGGCGATTCGCGAAGGAATCGCCCCCGGCCCGCGCGCCGGATCGTTCAAGCTTTGCAGTGGCAAGTGTAATAGATGATAAAGCTCTTGTACTTGCACTTGCACGGCACGCAGCATGGTTTGGTGCGACCCGTGTTGGGGTCATTCTCCAGGCACAGATTCAAGTTACAGGTGAGGGGCGCGGCGGCATCCGTGCAGCGATCCGTGCAACCCCCAACGGTAGATTGCACACCGCCCCTGCATGCCGAGGCGGGGTCGCACTTGATATCTCCGCCACACCCGGTCACGATGGCGGCAACCGCTGACGGAAGCGACGCGGCGGCATGTTGTGGCGCGTCCGACTCGACACAGGTGTCCGACCCGTCGGGGGGCTCATCGGCGTAGACACTCGCGCCGGGCCAGGTGACCAGGGCCAGACCCAGTAGGCTGATCGCGAGACACCAGCAGGCGCCGGCCACGATCCTGTACAAGTGCGTCATCGTTGCTCCTCTCGGCATTCGTGAAGGTCCGAAACACGACGCCGGATCCTCCCCGGCGCCACTCCACTATGGTCGCTCCCTTTCGTCTTCCGCGACGAAGGCGTTGACTCCGAACGTGACGCGCCTATGGCGAGGGTCGTCCGTTACCAGAGTTACGGTCCGATGGACCTGCCCCGCGCTCCCCCGGAGAGACAGACGAATCGGGAGCGAATTACGGCCGCCGGGCTCGATCACCAGGGGAAGCAGTTCCGTCGCGACACAGGTGCAGTCCGAAGTTCCGGCGATGATCCGTATCTTGGAATCCGACAAGTTCTCAATACTGACCTCCCCCGTCAACTCGTCTCCCATCTGCCCCGTACCAAGATCCACGGGGGCCGGTGAGGCCAGAAGTCTCTCGCCGCGCAGCCGGGCGAGGGCTTTATCCGGCGAGCCGAAAAAGACATACCCGGCCGCGATTATGACAAATGAGACGAGGCCGAGGCCGATCAACCGCCCGGCCCCAGTTCGGAGACCCGCGACAACCTCCGCGCCGCGCCGCTCGCGCGAAATGACCGCTTCAGGACGAAATAGCCAGAGACCGACGAGTACGGCGGCGTCGAACGCGAACGTGTACCACGGACTGACGTGTACGGCGCCGAAACACCCGCAACTCGACTGGCCCACATAGCCGGAGTAGAAGGTCACGCAGGCGAAACAGGCGAACATTCCCACGCAGAGCAGCCAGGCTCCCACGGAGCGCGGCCGGAGGAACAACCAGGCGCCGACCAACAGTTCGAGTTGAATGATGGCGAGCTGAGCCCAGGAGGAGCCGAAGACCCCGCCCCGCGAGAACGGTTCATAGCTTTGGCCGCCGGCTTTGAGGAGCGCGGCGGCGATAAGCACAAGCCCGACCATTCGAGCGAAGAGCGCAGAGAAGGGGCGACGAATGCTCATATTCAGCCCACAGCAAAGACCAAGTGTCGGAGGAAGGGAGGAAGGGAGGAAGGGAGGAAGGGAGGCTTCCTCCCTGCCCCTTCTACTCATCCGCTACTTCATTCCTTGGATGTCACTGTTGAGCAAGCTAACAAAGGGGCAGCCTGGCGTCAAGCTATACCTCCAAGAATTCTCGCCGATCCTTTGGACAGCCGACCCCTTGTGGCCTTCTGTGTCGTGCATGTCCCGACCGTCTCCCGTAGTCTCCGGTGTCAAGCCGGGTCGCTCCCCGATCAGTTGTCGCGTCCCTGCGCTTGCTCTGTTGTGGACCTCCTATGGCCGTGCGCTTTGGCCTTGATTCGCCCCCCCTCCCTAATCGAGAATGCCCGTTAGCGTTGGGAACACCTTGCGCCACCCCTACAAACGCAGCATGGAGGCTGCCCATGTCCGCCGTCGCCACTTCCCAAGACCACCTCCGCGACGCGCCGCCGGCCCTGCCGTCTTGGCGTCTCCCCCTGCCGCGCCTCGCCGAGCATCGCCTTACCGTCCCGCTAACGCTCATTCCTCTCTGCGCCATCCTCTTCTTCCACGGCCTGACCGCCGGCGACCTCTACCGCACCGAGAGCCTGCGCGCCATCATCGCTCAAGAGTTCCTCAACTCCGGCAACTGGGTCGTGCCGACGCTCTACGGCGAGCCGCTGCTCACCAAGCCGCCGGGGATGTACGCCGCCATCGCCGCCGTCAGCTGGCCGCTCGGCGGCGTCACGACGTGGAGCGCTCGTCTGCCGTCGGCGCTCGCGGCGACGGCGACTGTCTGGCTCGTCTTCTGGTCGTTCCGCAGATCCCTCGGACGACTCGGCGGACTCGCGGCGGCGTGCGTCGTGCCCACCTCCGTCATGTGGCTCGACAAGGCGACGTCCGCCGAAATCGACATGCTGCAAGTCTTCTGGGTGACGGCGAGTCTGTTGTTCTTTCTGCGGGCGCTGGAGGCGGAGGAAGACGGTGCGAAGCCGCGAGCGGCACAGAGCTGGTGGGTCGCGGCGCTGCTGTGCGTCGCCGGCGGCGTGCTGACGAAGTGGACCGCGCCGGCGTTCTTCTATCTCACCGCCGTCCCGCTCCTGGCGTGGCGCGGCCGGCTGCGCTTGCTCTTCCGCCGTCATCATCTGATCGCCGCCGCCCTCGGGGCGAGCGTCGTCTTCGTGTGGATCGGGCTCGCGGTCCGTCAAGTCGGCTGGGACGCCTTCGCCACGACCGTCGGCCAGGAGGCCATGCAGCGCCTGGTGCCGAAGGAAGTCCCCGTCGCGCCGCCGCACCACCATCATCGAGCCTACCCCTGGCGCGAGGTGCTTGGCCACCCGTTGGTCGTCGGCGGCGCCTGTCTGCCCTGGTCGCCGCTCGTCCTCGTCACCCTCTGGCCTGGCTTCGCGCGCCTCTGGGACGAACGCGGCCGACGCCTGGTGCAGATGCTGCACTGCTGGGTCTGGCCGAATCTGCTGTTCTGGACCCTCGTCCCGGAGCACGCGCCGCGGCACAGCTTTCCGCTCTTTCCCGGCGTCGCGGGGCTAGCGGCGCTCGTCTGGGTCGCCTGGCTGACGGGGCGACTGCGCTGGCCGGTCGCGCGCCTCAAGGCGGGGACGGTCTTCGTCGCTGTCGTCGTCGCCTGGCTGATCGTCAAGGTCGGCTTCGTCCACGCCGTGATCCCGAAGCGGATGCACCACCGCGACCCGCTCCTCAAGGGACGACAGGTCGCCGCCCTCATTCCGGACGGAGAAACGCTCTATCTATTCCGCCTCAAGGACGAAGGCATCCTGTTCTACTACGGCCGCGCCGTGCGCCGCCTCTCCGGGCCGGAGGCATTGCCAAAAACAAGTGAACCCGTGTACTGTATCGTGACCGAAACCGAGTGGCGGCGCTGGGCGCCGCGCGGCCCGCACGAGGTCCTTCTGAGGCTGCCGGATCAGCAAGGCGCCCCGATCCTGCTCGTGAAATGTCCTCGCACGGACGGTGTGCCATGACCGCTCCCTTTCCCCCCGACGGCGTCGTGGTCTTCAGCGTCGGCGACCTGACGCGCGCCGTCAAAGGACTGCTGGAGGACGGCTTCCCCGACGGCGTCTGGCTGGCGGGCGAGGTGTCGAACCTGAAGCGACACACCTCCGGCCACTGGTATCTGACGCTCAAGGACCGCGAGTCGCAGTTGCCGACGGTCATTTATCGCGGCGTCAACCTGCGCATCAAGTTCGACCTGCGCGACGGCATGGAGGTGATCGTCCGCGGCCGCGTCGGCGTCTACGTGCCGCGCGGCGAGTATCAGTTCCTCGTTGAGGATTTGCAGCCGAAGGGGATCGGCCCGCTCGACCTGGCGTACCGGCAGCTCAAAGAGAAGCTGTCGAAGCTCGGTTACTTCGACGCCAGCCGCAAGCGGCCGCTGCCGCGCTTCCCGCGCCGCGTCGCCCTCGTCACCAGCCCGACCGGCGCCGCCGTGCGCGACATGCTCGAAACGCTCGGCCGGCGCTGGCCGCGCGCCGAGGTCTGGGTCTTCCCCGCGCAAGTGCAGGGCGACGGCGCCGCCGCGTCGATCGCCGACGCCGTCCGTCGCGCTAACGTGTCGCGCGACGTGGACGTGCTGATTGTTGGCCGGGGCGGCGGCAGCCTCGAAGACTTGTGGGCGTTCAACGAGGAAGTCGTCGCCCGTGCCATTTACGACAGTCGTATCCCCGTCGTCAGCGGCGTCGGCCACGAAACGGACTTCGTCATCGCCGACATGGTCGCCGACGTCCGCGCCCTAACCCCGACCGACGCCGCCACCAAGGTCGTGCCCGACCGCCAGGAGTTCCTGTCCGGGTTGCGCGAGGCGGAGGGTCAGTTGCGCGTACTGCTCTTGCGCAAACTCGACCTGGCGAAGCGGCAACTCGACGACCTGGCGAAGCGGCGCTGCTTCCGAACGCCGCTGGAGGGCGTCCGCGAGCAGGAGCGCCGGCTCGACGAGTGGGGCGAGCGGTTGCGCCGCGCCGTGAAACTGCGGTTGGAACAGCGGAGGCAGCGCCTGGAGGCGGGAGCGGCCCGGCTGGAGACGCTCAGCCCCTTGAACGTCCTGGCTCGGGGCTATAGCCTAACCCGCAGAGATGTGGATCAGGTGATGGTACGGACACCCGATCAGGTGCGGCCCGGAGACCGCCTGGTGACGCTCGTCGAGCACGGGCGGATCATCAGCCGGGTCGAGGAAACGGCCTGATCGCACCCAAAGGTCCCGATCATGAGTGATTCTCCCCACGAACAGCCCAATTTCGAGGACGCCCTCGCCGAGTTGGAGGGCGTCGTCCGCGACCTCGAGGACGGTCAAACGGGCCTCGAAGAGTCGTTGACCCGCTACGAGCGCGGCGTCGGCCTCATCAAGCGCTGCTACGCGCAGCTGCGCGAGGCGGAGCAGCGCATCCTCCTCGTCACCGGAGCCGACGACGAGGGCAAGCCGGTGTTGCAGCCGTTTAGCCACACGGCGACCGACGCCCCGGCCGGCGAAGTCAGGAAGCGCCCCTCCGTGCGTAGACGGGCGAACGATCCGTTTTGATCTCCCCAAACGTCCGGCCGCTCTCGGCTTCGCAATCGCTAAGCCGCGAGCGGCCGATCGAGGAAACCCCCTTGTCCCTCGACCTCTCCCACTCCCGGCACGCCAAGCGCGCCCTGGTGG
>JBBROG010000206.1:0-15478 GCA_038229635.1 Gemmatales bacterium | reverse complement strand
GGGGGGGGGTGTGGGGGTCCCTTTTATCGGTTTGGCGGGGGGGGGGGGGGGTGGTGGGGGGGGGATAGGCGGGGCGGCGCGCTACGGCCCCAGGTTAGGCAAGGGGTGGGGGCGGGGGCAAGGGAAAAACGACGACGGCGGCGTGTCCGCGTGTCCCCCGCCTTCGCCGACGACTGCGTTACCGTGGCGCCGGGTAGTGGCGCGGCTCGTCGCTCACCGCCCACGGCTTGCCGCCGCGCAGGTACATCTTCTTCTGCTCCTCCAGAGTCAGCGGCCGCGCCCCGACGCGGCCGAACACGGCGAGCGGGTTGCCGCTCTCGTCGACGGCCCGGTCGCGGTCCAACCCCTTCGCCACCGAACGCACTTCGCCGCCTTTGGGGAGGCGATACGTCGCGATCAACTCCGGCGTCGGCCGCGGGCTGAAGCCGTCGTTGCCCGGCGTCTCCGGCGACGTCAGTTGCACCACGCGCAGGCCGTTCTTGCCGTCGGCGACGTAGGCGAACTCGCTGACGTAGGTGATGCCCAGCTTCACGTCGCGCACGTCGTTCAGGCAGCCGTCCGCCGTGAAGACCTGATCGACGCGCGGCCGTTCCGGGTTCTCCACGTCGAGGATGACCAGGCCGCTCCGGCCGCCGGCGACGTAGGCGTAGGTGCGAGCCACGTAGATCGAATGAGCCTCCGGAAGGGAAAGCTTGACGCGCGGCAGCGGATGATCCGGGTCGGTCACGTCGAGGACCTTCACGCCCTCCTCGTCGCAGACGAAGGCGTAGCGGAACTGCACCTGCACGCACTTCGCCCCGCGGACGACCTCGTTGCCGAGGACCGCCTTCACCTCCGGCTTCTTCGGGTCGTCGAGGCCGACGACGACAATTCCCGCGTCGCAGCAGACGTAGGCCCGCGTGCCGGCGACCGTCACGAAGCGCGCCCCGCGGAGCAGGCCGCCGGGGTTGAACGTCACCTCGCGCTTCAGGAAGTTGTTGAGCGGGTTGCCGTCGATCGTCGTGCCGGCGCCGATGAGAATCAAGCCCTCCTCTTTGTCGGCGACATAGAGGTAGCCGTAGAGGGGGTGGACAGGCGTCTCGCGGTTCTCGGGGCGGTGCGTGCGCGTCGGGTCGGGCGCCGTCGTCGCCGGCGCCGCGACGAACCGGGCGTTCTTCGTGCGGACGTAGAACTTCTGCCCCAGGGGCGACACCGGCGCCGTGAAGATGCGCTCCGAGAAGCCTTTGTGGTCGATCATGCTGACGTCGAGGACCTTGACGCCGTCCTCGCCGCAGGCCGCGTACAGGTACTCACCGCGATTCTGGACGTTGTGGACCTCCGTTTTGCGCAGCGGGTGGCGCAGCTGCTCGGCGACGTCGCGGCCGGGGTGTTCGTGGGCGTGCGCGAGCATTTTCCCGCGCGCCAGGTGCTTGCCGAAGGCGTCGGGGAAGGCGAGGCGGTGCAGGCTGCTGCCGAGGACCGCCTGCGGCTCGGCGCGCTCCGTGACGACGACCGCCGCCAATCCTTCCTCGCCGGCCGCCAGCCAGCAGTATTTACCGACGAAGTTGAGGTAATTCGTCCCCTGCATCAGCAGCTGGGCCATGACGGCGTTGTTGTCGTCCCGGCGCGACAGGTGGCAGTCGGTGCAGTTTTTCGTCTCGCCGGCGCCGCGCACGGTGTGCGGGACGTTCGTGCTGAAGGCGACGCCGCTCGGCCCCTCGGCGGAGACGGTCTGTTGCTGGACATAAATCGACTCGCGGTTCTGGTTGTACGAGCCGACGTGGACCGCGCACGACGACCGCGCCGGGCCGACGCGGTTGCCGGTCACGTCGCCGTCGCGGGCCAGCATGTAGACGTCGTCGCGCAGCGTCTGGAAGTTGTAGCTGACGTAGTTGCGCGACACGTCGCCCTCGTCGTGGAGTCCGGGCATCTTCTTATTCGCCTTCTGCGGCAGGTGGCAGCCGTAGCAGCTGGCGTTCCACGACGAATGGCAGGCGATGCAGCTCATGTTCTCGTTGCGGTGGGCGAGGCACTTGTCGTCGCCGCCGGGCACGTCGCCCCACTCGAAGTCGCCGCGGGCGCCGAAGCGCACCGTCTTCGCGAGGCGAGCTTTCTCGTTGTAGCGCGGGCTTTTCGGGTCGATGGTGTCCTTCGTCTGCACGACCTCCCAGGACAGTTCCTTCTCGACCACCGAGTTCTGGAAGAGGCGGCCGCCGCGGCGCTCGAAGCGGCGCCGGCCCCAGGGCGTGCGCAGCGCCGCGAGGTCGCGGCCGCCGTCGCCGGACGTGTCCGACGCCGGCCCGCTCGTCCGCAGCGTCGCCGGCCGGGTGACAGTGCCGTGACAGTCGACGCACTGGATCTCGATGGCGGCGCGCACCTCGCCGTACAGCTTCGTGTTGCCGTGGACGTCCTGAACGAAGTGACAGTCGACGCAGTGCATCCCCTTTTGCAGGTGGACGTCCATCATGTGGACCGGGACGCCGTCCTGGCGCGTGCGCTCGGGCGGCGCCTGCTGCTGCCAGCGCATGGCGGCCTGGAGCTGCTCGTTCGTCACGTTCGGGACGACGTCGCCCTTGTGGTCGAGGAGATTCCCCTTGCGATCCTTTTTGAAGACGGCGCGGAACGCCCAGCCGTGGCCGTGGAAGTCGGCGAACTGCGTATGGCGCGTCTGCGAGTTCAACTCCGACAGGTGTTCCAGAAAATTCGGGTCGGACAAGTTGTTCTTCGCCGCCGACTCGTTCGGGTTCGACGCCTGGGAGTCGGCCAGTTCCCGCGCGGTCGGGTTTTTCTGCTTCTTCGGGTAGATCAGTTCACCGTCGGTCTCTTCGTCCCACCACATGAAGCCGAGGTACGTGTTCATGACGTTCGTGCCGGGGTGGATGTGGCAGACGATGCACTGCGACGTCGGGATTGCGGTGGTGAAGCGGTGGGCGATGGGGTGGCCGGGCTCGTCCTTCGGCAGGGTCGGGTCGGGGTCGTGCGACAGGCCGCGGTGGCCGAAGGCGGCGTAGGGGCCGGAGTGGGCGCGCGAGCGGTCGTTGGCGTAGACCATGTGGCAGGCGGTGCAGCCCGAGGAGCGGTAGTCGCCGGGGTGGTCGTTGGTGCCGAGGAAGTTGAGCGTCGGGTCGAGGAGGCGCGTCTTCTGCAAGCCGATGAAGACGGGGTCGGTGCGGTTCTCGGTGCCGAGGCCGCGCACGCTCAGGCGCGTGAGGAACGGACGCCCCGGCTCCTCGTCGCGGTCGGGGATGCCGGTTTCCGGGCGAAAGCGGCCGCCCGGCTCAAAGATGCGCAGGATATTTCCGGGCTGCGTAATCTCGAAACGCGGCAGCGGGTCGAGGGAGGGGAGGACGCCTTTTTTCGCCGTCTCCTCGGGCGTCGGCGGCGGGACGGTCTGGAGCCGCTGCGGGGCGCCGCGCATGCCGTAGCTCTCGCCGAAGCGCGCCGCCTTGAAGGGGACGGCTCCGTTGTTGTAGAGGGCGGAGCCCCAGAGCATACAGCCGTGCGTCATCATGCTCTTGCGGTTTTGCAGCACCTCCTTCGGGTGACAGCCGGCGGTGCCGCAGGAGATGTGGGCGATCCGCAAATCGCCAGGATTCACGAAGCGGACGAAGTCGGGAGATTCCTTGTTGAGGACGGTGTAGGAGCGGACCGGGTTGGCCGAGCTGCGCCAGACCTCGGGGAAGCGCGGGGCGACGTGGGCGCCGTTCTTATCGGCGGTCGTGGCGTCGCCGCCGTGACAATCGACGCAGCCGAGGCGGATTGTCTCCTTGCCGTGCGGGTCGCAAGCGCCCCGGTGGCACTGGACGCAGCCCGCGCTCTTGGCGCGGGCCTGCTCGGCGCTCTGGGCGAGGAGATCGACCTTCAGCAGGTCGGCCGGGAGAGGGTACGGCGCGTAGCGGCCCGGCTCCTGTCCGGCCGCGAACGGTGCGAACCATAACACCAGGCCGACGCCGAACAGTGCGGCCCCGGCCAGGAGGAACAGAGCGACGCGCGCGCAACGCCGGACGCCGAGCGGTGTCATGGTCGCCTACCTCCCCTACCTCCCCGAAATGGGGACAATCCCTTGATGCGTAAGGGGAGAGACTAGAGCAAGTGCGCGGCTCGGCGTCAAGACGAGAATTGAAGGGAGTGGGACGTGCCCACACTCGGGACAACCCCGCTTGTGTGGCCGCGCGGCCGAGGTAGAATGTAAGACGGTAGGAGGTGGATCATGGATTCGCTGGTGCGGAAGACGGACGGGAAGGCCCGGTTGACCCTCCCTGGGGATTTCGCTTCGTGCCTCGTTACGATTGAGCGGCACGGCGACGAACTGCGGGTGCGGAAGGCGAAGCGAGTCGCCGCCCGGCGCTACACGTTCAAGCAGCTCATGGCAGGCGTGACGAAAGAGAACATTCACGCCGAAGTCCCGACGGGGCCGGCGGTCGGGAGGGAATCCCTGTGAGCAAGAGGAAGTACGTGCCGCGGAGGGGAGACGTCATCCGCGCCAATTTCAACCTCCCGCGGGGTCACGGTCGGACCCGATCATCGCGCGGGCCTTGTCGTGCTGTGTGAGGACTCCTCGGAGGCGTGATGGATCGCAGCCCAATCGATCTTCGCCACCCAACAGCCTTCCTCCGCCGAATACTCGACAACGCCTGTAACCTGAAGGTCGTCGGGTTGGCCGTTCTCGTCCTCGTCGTCGGCATAGAGAGTCAAAGAGAGCCCCTCGCGCAACACGATCCTCTCGCGGACCAAATCTTGCGTCGTCCCGACGCAGTTCAGGCGGAGCCGGCCTTGGGCGTCGGCATTGTGGAAGTCGGCGTAAACTCTGGGGCTACTCATCGCGCTACTCCGGTGCCTGTTTACTCTTCGCCGGGTTCGGAATGGTCGGGGTGAGAAGGCGGCTGGCCTCCTCGGGAGTGAGTCCCGTCAGCGTGGCGTGGTTGGGGGTACGCCCCGTCGTCCGGACCACGTCCCCTCCGGCGGCCCGGACAGTCCCGACAGTCGTCACACCGACTTGACCGTGGGGGATGGCTGCCGCCAACTGTTCCGCCGAGGAACCGGCGGCGGACTCAACTGAGATGCCGGTGATCCCACAGGGGTGAGTTCCGGTCCCTCGCTCGATGTCTTCGGGACGGTTACGCCCGCCTCGGACGATCAGCGCCTCATCGGGTATGACGTCGGGCATCGGCGACATCCTTGCGACTGACTGACGACTCTTCTCAAGGATACCAGGCCATCTCTTGGCGGAGAAGGCCCGATCTCGGACGGCGTCAATCGGATCTTAGTACGTCAGATTCACCTGCAAGAACGCCGCCGCGAGCGGGTCCTGGTTGCCCGTCAGGTTATTGTACAGCTGCTTGAACCCCGTCCCCGGAATCAGCCCCGACACGCCGAACGTCACGATCACGTTGTTGCTCAAGAGCGGACGGTACTCGAAGCCGACGCTCAGGTCGGTGCCGATGTGCCGCTCGATGTGCCCCTGGAACGTGAACTGCTCCAGCACCGCCGGCTCGTCGAACCAGAGCAAGTTGACGTTATTCACCATCTTCAGCTTCGGCGTCAGATCCATGTCGACGCCGAAGTTCAGCAGCCACAGGCCGGGGTTGACGAAGTTCGCCTGTCCCTGGATCTTGCTCGATCTCAAATCGGGGACGAGGCTGCCGCGGTTGACGAGGTTGACGCCGAACAGCTTGATCGCCTGCCGCTGCCAGTAACTGAACTCGCCGCCGGCGAAGCGCGGGTTGTCGAGGATCGTGTCGAAGCCCGTCGCGTGGGCGTTGTTGATGTCGTCGTCGCCGGACGACCACAAGAGCGACGTGCGGAAGCGCATCCAGTCGCGGTCGTAAGAGACCTCGGCGGCGGCGAACTGGGCGTTGATGTCGACGGCCTGGTTCGCCAGCGGATTCAGCGAGTCGCGGCCCAGCGCCCAGTAGAACTGGTGCGTCAGGTTGACGCGGCCGAGGTGGCCGCTCCCCGCCCACCCCAGATAGGCGACGTCCACCTGATGCGGTTGGGCGACGCCGGCCGGGTCGGGCCGGACGAGGTTCTTGTTCTGGTCGAAGTGGAACGACGGCCGGTCGCGGTTGTAGTGGACGCTCAGCTCGGCCGTGTAGCCGGGGACGAGGAAGTCCTGGCGGTAGTAGTTGGCGACGAGAACCTGTTGCTTGCGGTTGCCGAACGTATTCAACTCGCTGTTGGTGTCCTTTTCGAGCATGTCGAAGTAGGCGAGGTTGAACTGGTCGCGGTTGGCGAAGAGCGTGCCGAACAGGCGGGCGCCGCGGTTGGTGTCGCTGAACAGGAAGCCGCGGAAGTCGCTCGTGAACGGCTGCGAGCCGACGCGGGCCGAGACGAAATCGAAGTCCGGGCCGAGGTCGGCGAGCCGCGCCTCGACGAACCACTCCTCCAGGGCGAGGTACGTGCGGGCGCGGTCGGTGCCGACGCGCACGTCGGGGTTGACGACCGACAACTCCTCGACGCCGAGGTCGCTGACGTTGAAGACGGGTTTGACCTTGACGCGCCAGTCGACCGGCTTGAACGCGGCGTCGCCGTGGAACAGGTCGATGCCGAGGCTGAAGTTGTGCGTGGTGAAGTACTGGTTCGGCCGGCCGAAGAACGGCTCCTGGAAGGGGCGCGCCGTGCTCTCGAAGGGCGTCGTCGGCGTCGGCACCTGGCGCGGCTCGAAGACCAGCGCGCTCGTCGCCGTCAGTTCGAGGAACGTATGCTGTCCGAAAATAGGGTAATCGCCCTTGAAGACGTTCTGGTGGTACGGGTCAAGGGGGTGGCCGGTCGTGAACGGGTACTCGAACTTGAGCGGGTGCCCTTGTCCGTAGCGATCCCACTCGGGCAGGCCGACGCGCCAGCGGTCCTCGGCGGGGACGAAGTGGCCCTCCTCCTGGAGCGCGGTGGGAAGGATACCGGACTTGCCGGCGAAGCCGAGCGGGGCGTCGGCGGCGGGCGTCGCCAGGGGCGGCGGCAGGGCGGGCTCCGCGGGCGGCGGCTCCTCGGGGTCGAGCGGCCGGGTAAGGAAGCCGGGGCGCGGCTGGACGGGCTGTTTCGCCTCGCCGTCGGGGCGCTGGGCGGACGCGGGGCCGCTCAGCAGGACGCTGAGGAGTCCGGCCCACGCCCAGCGGGCGGCCGCTCGACGGGAGGTCATGACACGCGCCTCGCGAGAGTCGACGAAAAACGGACGGCTGAGGGTTTATCGGTGTCAAACCGGGCGGACCTTGAGCGATGTGCCGGGCGCGCCGATTAAATGATCTTCGCGGGGATGCCGATCTTCAGAGACGTGTCGTACCGTCCGCCGCGTCGTCGAGGAAGGGGATAGCGATGCGCTCGCCGGGTTCTCTCGCGCCGGAGGTGCTGGAAGACCGCACCGCCCCCGACGCCGCCGCCAACCGCGCCTTCCTCGGCCAGGCGTACCGCGACCTGCTGCTGCGCGAGGCCGACGCGGGCGGCCTCGCCGCCTACGCCGCCGGCCTCGACCAGAATAAGCTCTCGCGCCCCCGGGTCGCCCTCGCCCTCGACACCAGCGCGGAATACCGCGATTTGCAGGTCCGCGGGCTCTACACGTTCTACCTGCACCGCCCGGTCGACCGCGTCGGCCTCGTCGGCTTCACGCACTCGCTCCTGGGGGGCTACCGCGTCGAGGACGTCGAAGGCGCCCTCCTCGGATCGCCGGAATACTTCAATTCGCGCGGCGGCGGCACGACGGACGGCTTCCTCGACGTCCTCTATACCGACACGCTCGGCCGCCTCCCCGACCCGACCGGCCGCGCCGTGGTCACGGACGCCCTCGCCCGCGGCGTGCCGCGAACGCTGGTCGCCACGGCGGTCCTCGCCAGCACCGAGCACGAACAACTCCTCGTGCAAGGGCTGTACAACCGCCTCCTCGGCCGTGCCGCCGAGGCCGGCGGGCTGACCACTTTCGTCACCGCCCTGCAACGCGGCGCCCGCCAGGAACAGGTGATCGCCGCCCTCGTCGGCTCGGACGAATACTACTTCCGCCTCGGCCCCGCGACGGCGACGTTCAGCGCCGTCGAGACGCTGTCGAAGAGCGACGTCGAGACGCTGCTGCGCCGCGCCGCCGCCGCCACGGCGAGCGACGACGCGATTGTCGCCGTCGTCGACCGCGGCGGCCGCATCCTCGGCGTGCGCGTCGAGGGCAACGTCTCCCCGGCGATCACGGGCGACACCGGCAAACTCGTCTTCGCCGTCGACGGCGCCGTCGCGCTCGCCCGCACCGGCGCCTTCTTCGGTAACGACCAGGCGCCGCTGACGTCGCGCACCGTCCGCTTCCTGAGCCAGTCGACGATCACGCAGCGCGAGGTCGAGTCGAACCCCAACGTCGCCGACCCGAATTCTCCCCTGCGCGGCCCCGGCTTCGTCGCCCCCATCGGCGTCGGCGGCCATTTCCCGCCGAACGTGCAGTTCACGCCGCCGGTCGACCTGTTCGAGATCGAGCACACCAACCGCGACAGTCTTCGCAACCCCGGCGCCGACCACATCAAGGGCACCGCCGACGACCTCACACTGCCGAACCGCTTCAACGTCCCGGACGCCTTCGTCAACCCGGTCATCCCGACCGCCCAGCGGTTGCAGGCGCCGGAGTCCTACGGCCTGGTCTCGGGGCTGTTGCCCAGCGCCCAGTCGCGCGGCATCGCGACGCTGCCGGGGGGAATGCCCATTTTCAAGAACGGCGTCCTCGTCGGCGGCATCGGCGTCTTCTTCCCCGGCACGACCGGCTTCGCGTCGGAGGAGAACAGCGTCCTCGGCGCCGAGCACAACCCGGCGAAGCCCGACCGCTCACTGGAGGCGGAGTACGATGCCTTCGCGGCGCTCGGCGGCAGCGCCGCGGCCGGCTACGCCATCGGCGCTCTGGGCGGCGTCGACCCCGTGCCCGGCGTCAGCCTGCCGTTCGGCCGCATCGACCTCGTCGGCATCACGCTCGACATCTACGGTCCCGGAGGTCTGCAAGGCCCGCAAAACCTCGTCAGCTACGGCCGCACCCTCGGCGCCGGCAACCCCGACAGCGGCACCGACCACAAAGTGACGCCGGGCGGCGACCTGCTGCTCGACGGCGAGCCCGTCCCCGAGGGGTGGCTGGTCGTGCCGCACGCGGGCGGCGGGCTGTCGGCCGACGACGTGCGCCGCATCGTCGAACAGGGCGTCGCCCAGGCCGAGGCGACGCGCGCCGCCATCCGCCTGCCGCTCGGCAGCCGCGCGCGCATGGTGTTGTCGGTCACGGACAAGGACGGCAACGTGCTCGGCCTGTACCGCATGCCCGACGCGACGATTTTCTCGCTCGACGTCGCCGTGGCCAAGGCGCGGAACGTCGCCTACTACGCGGACGCGGGCAGGCTGCAACCGGCCGACCGCGTCGCCGGCCTGCCGCCGGGCGTCGCGTTCACGAACCGCACCTTCCGCTACGTCGCCCAGCCGCGCTTCCCCGAGGGCATCGACGGGGCGCCTCCGGGACCATTCTCGATCCTCAACGACGGCGGAGCCGATCCGGTCACGGGCCGGCAGGTCGGGGCGCCGCAACCGGCCTCGGCGTTCCGGAGCGTGCAGGGCTTCGACGCCGTCAACCCGGGGACTAACTTCCGCGCCCCGACGAGCCCGGCAAACCAGAATGGCATCGTCTTCTTCCCCGGCTCGTCGCCGCTGTACAAGGATGCGAACGGCGACGGCGTGCCGGAACTCGTCGGCGGCCTCGGCGTCAGCGGCGACGGCGTGGACCAGGACGACGTCGTGACGTTCGCCGCGTCGCGGGGCTACGCCACGCCGTCCTCGGTGCCGCGCGCCGATCAGGTGAAGGTCGGCGGCGTCCGGCTGCCGTACCAGAAGTTCAACCGCAACCCGGAGGGCTAGGGACGCGGAGCGTGTTGTCGTCGGAGACTTAATGGCCTTCCCCACCGTGCCCACGACCGAGGGACCGCGGTCTTGTTACACGCGAAAGCCGTCTCACCTCTAGAATGGCTCCGGCGTTCGGCTCGATCCACCCCAGACGTTCTGAAGGAGTCTCCGGCTATGAACGGTTCCCGGATGCTGAGCCTCGGCCTGGTCCTTGGAATCTGGTTCGCCTCCGAACCGATCGCCCGCGGCCAAGACAAGAAGCCCGAGGAGAAGAAGCCGGAGGACCTGGCCAAGGAAGTGGCCGCCGCCCGCGAGAAGGGGCTCGACTGGCTCACGAAAGACCAGGCCGCCGACGGCTCCTGGGGCAAGAGCTACACGATGGGCATCACCAGCATGGGTTGCCTGGCCTATCTCTCCGCCGCCGACGAGCCCTTCACCGGCGACCGGGGCAAGGCCCTGGTCAAGGGCCTGCAATTCCTCCTGGCTAACCAGAAAGAAGGCCTGTTCCTCACCCAGGGACAAAGTGTTAGAACCTGGATACACGGCCAAGGCTTTGCCAGCCTGGCCCTGTCGGAGGCCTACGGCCGCAGTCTTCTTTGCAAGGTCAAGCCCGACCTCGACGCCAAGAAGATTCGCGCCGTCGTCGCCCAGTCGGTCAAGCAGATCGCCAAGAACCAATCCGCCTCGGGCGGCTGGTGGTATACGCCCGGCGAGCTGAACCGCGACGAAGGCGCCACGACGGTTTGTGCCGTCCAGGCCCTGGTTTCGGCCGAAAACTACGGCATCGAAATCGACTCGAAAGTACTCGACAACGGCTTCGAGTATCTGAAGAAGAGCCAAAACAAGGAGGGCAGTTTCAATTACATCCTCGGAGACGGCCAGAGCATGAAGGGCGGGACGGCGGCCGGCGTGGCCACGCTCGGCTTGATGAAGAGATTCGACTTTACGGTGATGGTCAACGGTTACAAGTATCTCCTCGATTTTACGCCCGCCCGCATGAGCGCCCCCCACCAACCCTGGTACTTCCCCTATTACGGGCATTACTACGGCAGCATGGGCATGCACCTTCTGGGGCAGGAATACAAGGACGACAAGGAGTTTCGCACCCGGACCGCCCGCTACATCGCCGAGACGCAGAGGGAGCTGGTCCCCTGGCAGCAAAAGGACGGCGGCTGGCCGAACAAGGGCTGGATCAAGGACCAGGAAAAGGCGGAGACCAACGCCTATTCCACGACCTTCGCCACCATGACGCTGTTCATCCCCGAAGCGCGGCTCAGCATTTACAACCGCATTCCGCCCAAGCTGCCCCGGCAGCCGAAGGAATGAAGCCGGCCCGAAAAGATGTCTCCGCCCGCGTTCCGACGGGTCGGGTCTCGGAGGCGTTCGCCGGACGTGGTGCGGAAGGAGGTGTGGGCGCACCTGTTGGTGTACAACGTGATCCGGGCGCTGATGGCGACGGCGGCCTGTCAATAGGATATTTATTAACGATACACACCTGCCAGCTTCCATTAGCGACGCGATAACATCCTTCAATAAAATCCATATCATCATCCATGATTAGATCGTAACTAATATCGCCAGTCATATTGTTATCGGCAATAGAGTGGATGACGCTTGCTACTACTGGACCGACACGCTCGATTTGCCGGGTCTCTCGTTCCCAAGCAGAGCTTGGGAACGAGAACTATATAAAAAGTCTCAAGCGGCTCAATAGCGCTTCGGGCAGGTTCTGTTCGGCCCTCACCAATCGACGACCGACCCGTCGTCCTTGTCGTACTCCTCGCGGTTCTTCCAGTCGTGGTCGATCTTGCCGGCCAGCGCGTTCTCGTCCAGTTCCACGCCGAGGCCCGGCGCCGTCGGCAGGTCGAGGTAGCCGTCGCGCAGTGTGAACGGCTTCTTCAAGTAGCCCTCGCCGAGCGTCACCTGCTCCTGGCACAGGAAGTTCGGGATCGACGCCGCCATCTGCACCCCGGCGGCCAGCGAGATCGGGCCGAGCGGGTTGTGCGGCGCGATCGTCGCGTAATGAGCCTCCGCCATGCCGGCGATCAGCCGCACCTCGGTGATGCCGCCGGCGTGACACAGGTCGGGTTGCAGGATCGTCGCCGCCTTCTTCTCCAGCACCTCGCGGAAGCCCCACTTGGTGAAGACGCGCTCGCCCGTCGCGATCGGCAGGTGCGTGCCTCGGGCGATCTCCGCCATCGCGTCGTGGTTCTGGCAGTTGACCGGCTCCTCGATGAACATCGGCTGGTGCGGCTCCAGCGCCTTGATGAGCACCTTCGCCAGCGCCGGGCTGACGGCGCCGTGGAAGTCGATGGCGATGTCCACGTCGTCGCCGGCGGCCTTGCGCAGCTCGGCGAACTTCTCGGCGGCGTAACGCACCTCGGCCGGCGTCTCGAGGTAGCGCGCCGGCCGTCGCTTCGCCGGCCCCGTCTTGAAGGCGGTGAAGCCGAGCGCCATGCCTTCCTTGATCTTCTCCGGCGTGCGCGCGTGGGCGTAGACGCGGACGCGCTGGCGCGTCGGCCCGCCGAGCAGTTCGTAGACGGGCACGCCCAACGCCTTGCCTTTGATGTCCCTTAGCGCCTGGTCGATGCCGCTGAGGGCGCTGGTGAGGATCGGCCCGCCGCGGTAGAAGGCGTGGCGGTAGATCGCCTGCCAGTGGTGGACGACGCGGCGCGGGTCCTTGCCGACCAGGTACGGCTCGATCTCCTTGACCGCCTCGGCGCAGGTCCGCGCCCGCCCCTCCAGCACCGGCTCGCCGAGGCCGACGATCCCCGCGTTGGTGTGGACCTTGAGGAACAGCCAGCGCGGCTTGACGAGGAAGGTTTCGAGTTTGGTGACCTTCAGCGGGTCTTTGCGGCCGACGGGGGCGTCCTTGCCGGCGCGGTCGTCGGCGACGGCCAGGGCGGACAGGCCGGCGGCGGCGAAGGCGCCGGCGAGGACGGAGCGGCGGCTGACGGCGGACGGCGGGTGCGACATGACGCGGCCTCCACGGGGGTGCGAAGAAGACTGGCCCGGATTATCACCGCTCCCGCGCCCCGCCGCAAGGCGATAGGATAGTAACGTCGCCGGGAGGGACCGCGATGCCCGTTCACGACTGGACGCGGGTGGACGCCGGGACGTTCCACACCTTTCATACGTCCTGGATCACGCACCTGATGGAAGCGTTCAACGGCGGACTGCTGCCGACGAACTACTACGCCCTTTCCGAGCAAGTCGCGACGCGGATGCAGGCAGACCCCCTCACCCTCCACGCGGTCCCGAGGCCGACTCGTCCGCGCCGTCGTCTGGCGATCCGGCAGGTGAGCGGGCACCGGGTCGTCGCCGTCGTCGAAATCGTGTCGCCGACGGACAAGGATTGCCGGGCGAGCGTGCGCGACCTGGCCGAGAAGGTCGTCCGGTCCCTGGAAGCCGATGTGCAGGTGTTGCTCCTCGACCTCCTGCCGCTGACGAAGCACGCCCCCGGCGGCATTCACGGCGCCGTCTGGAGTACCTTCGACGCGACGCCGTACCGAATTCCCGAGGGCGCGCCGCTGGCCCTCGTTTCCTACGTCCGGCGGGGCGAGGAGACGGAGGCGTATCTCGAGCCTGTGGCCGTGGGGCAAACTCTCAGCGACATGCCCCTGTTCCTCAACCGCGAGCGCTACGTCAACGTCCCGGTCGAAGCGACTTACATGACCGCTTACCGCGGGCTACCGGCGTACTGGCGCGGCGTCATTGAAGGGCAGGAGCGTTAAGGCAGTGCCGCTCGCCGCCAGAGCGTTTTTCCGTAAGTCCTTTTCTTGATTAGGTTTGCTTGAAGCGTGCCGTCCCAATCTGAGCCGCCCTAGACGACTAACTCGCGAATGCTACAAAACTCTGGGCAATTTGCCTTGTCGCTGACCAACGCCGACGCCCCGAAGGAAAAGGGCCAATACACGTTCACCCAACTCAGCCTGGGCGTGATTGGCCCAAGAGAATACTACTATGGACCCCGCTGTCCTCCCGCGTGATCCTCTGACTGAAGCCCGATCGCGGCTCGAGAGGGCGAGAGCAGCACTGGAATCCGCCCGCGAGCATGTCCGACAAAGCACTCCACGGACTGATCTGCTCGCTGATCGCCCAGACCTCTTGCCGGTCGCCGGCCTCAGCGACGACCATCCTCGGCGACAAGCTGAACTAGCTCGGGTTGTGGACGAGTATCAGCGGGCTTACGACAAGACCCGTCGCGACAGGGAGTCGTTAGATCCATTCACCATACCACCGGAACTGGGTAAGCAAATCGAGCTTTATCATTTTCTGCATATTGAAATGAAAAATTCCGCCTCCGAAGCACAGCTTATTCCAATGCTCGAAGATTCCAGACTAGACGAACTGAATAAAGACAATATTAAGGATCGTATCGAGTTTCTCCGGTCAAACTGCGTGCCACTGGAGCTCCTGCACTTCAATAATTGCTTTGGCGGCCGTGTCGCTGGGTGCGACCAAGCAAGATGGGACAGGTACATAGAATTTGTCAGGGAGAGATACCGCTGCCTAAAGCAAGAATCAGAGGGTCTAAGGGAAGAATATAAGCGGCAGCTAGAAGAGTACGTACAGGCCGCGTTGAGCGAAACGAGGAGTCGTGTAGATGATGCTCGTCGTGCGGTTGCCGAGTCGTCCGATGCGTGCAAGCACTTGCTTGAAGAGGCCGGCGATCTCCTCGAAGAGCGAATGGGGTTATTATTAGCCGAACGAACACGAAGTCAACAGGCCGAGTTCGATTCCGCCCTCAGTGCCTGCAAGGACGCGCGCGACCAATGCATCTCGCAATTCCGAACGCAGTTGGATCAGAATAACTCCACCGTCCAGTTCGAAGACTTCATTCCTGACGGCGATCACATACTTCGTGGCGAACTGGAGTACTAACGTGAGTGCCACTGGTGGAACGGGGTCGCGACACACCCGATTGATGCCCTAATATCGAAGCTCAGGGAAATCCCCGACGAACACTTGCACGCGGGACTCGTTGGGCTTCTCCGATTACCCGCCTCTTATCCATACATCCACAATCTTCAAATCCACGGATTCCTTTGGAAGAATCGCTCACGCCTCGCCGGGCTCGGCACCAATGTTATGAGCCCGGTGATCGTGGCACACATAAGCGGCCTTGTCGCGAAACGGGATCGGGCGGGCGCGGATGAGGCGGATGAGCTTCTTAGCCTGTTACCCGAACCCCACCACTCAACTCTCGGAGCCGTTGCGGGTTATCTGCGCTTCGTGAATAGCCTGCCAGCAGACTTGTCCGACGAGAAATTTTTTTCATCTCTCTCCCCGGAAGATCTGTATCTTGGCGCCTGCTACTATGGAAAGGACAAAGTTGCCTCGCAAGCACTGGCAAACCTATCAAAATGGGACTATGAATCGCTTACGAGCGCCCTTTCCGTGAACGGAAACCACCGTAGTCTAAACAACTTCAAAGTTCGCGGACTTCAGCCGCGGATTGCCGAACTCGCGTTTCCAGTGGTCTATTCCATGCTGCATGACGCCGACGCTTCAATACTATGTGACTGGGCTTTTGCAAAGTAGCAGCTTCTCTGGTCGATTGCGGTTACGTTTGTACACTGGCGGGGTCGGTTGATCGCCTTGCACCTTTGTGGAGGTTGGGCCATGGCCGGCATCGTCGCCTTTCCTCAGGTTGTCGAACGAG
>JBBROG010000205.1:0-15596 GCA_038229635.1 Gemmatales bacterium | reverse complement strand
GTGGTGACGTTGCGGGCGAAGACGGCGCCGTTGCCGGCGCTGCCGTCGACGTAGCCGGTGATGAGGTTGCTCGCGTAGCTGCGGAAGGCGACGACGACGCCGGCGGCCGAGGTGCCGTCGTCGATGTCGGGCGAATCCGACTGGTTGTTGCCGCCGCCGGTGCCGGAGGCGGCGGCGCTCACCAGCGTGGTCGTGCCCAAGTGCAGGTCGCGGACGAAGATATTCAAAGTGCCGTCGGTGGCCGGGGTGACGAGGTTGGTGGCGTTGCTGCGGAAGGCGACGTAGCGGCCGTCGGGACTGATGACCGCCTGGTCGGCGAAGTTGCCGGCGACGCCGGGGGTGGTGCTGACGCTGACGAGTTGCGTCGTGTTCGTCTGCCGGTCGCGCACGTAGACCTGCGTGACACCGCCGGGCAACGAGACGCCGGGGACGAGGTCGCGGGAGTTGCTGACGAAGACGACGAAGCGGCCGTCGGCGCTGACGGTGTGGTGCGCCGACGTGACCGAGTTGCTGTTGCCCGTCGCCGAGTTGATCTCGGGGTCGAGCAGGGCGGTGGTGCCGGCGGCGAGGTTGCGCTCGAACAGGTCGAACTGGTTATTGTTGTCGGTGACGCCGGCGACGAGGTTGTCGGCCAGGCTGCGGAAGACGACGCGCGTGCCGTCGCCGCTCACCTGCGGCTGGTCCGAGATGGTGTCGGCGTTGGCGAGGGCGTTCGAACTGCTCGGGCTGGCGAGGAGCGTCGTGCCCGTGGTGACGTTGCGGGCGAAGACGCCGCCTTGGCCGCTGCCGTCCACGTAGCCCGTGAGGAGGTTGCTCGCGTAGCTGCGGAAGGCGACGACGGCGCCGTTGTCGCTGATGCTCGGCTCGTCGGAGGTGTTGTTGCCGCCGTTGGTCCCGGCGGGGTCGACGCTGACGAGCGTGGTCTGCGGCGTGGCCGCGCGCCAGTTGCGGACGAAGACCTGGCTGCCGTTGATGGAGTTGCTGGCGATGTCGCTGGCGGTGCTGCGGAAAGCGACCCAGTTGCCGTCAACGCTGAGGACCGGCGAGTCCGACGTGCTGTTGCCGCTGCCCGTCCCCGCCAGGTTCTTGCTGATGAGGGTCGTCGCGTTCGTGATCAGGTCGCGGACGTAGACGTTGCGGCCGCTGACCGTCAGGCCCGACACGAGGTTGTTGGCGTCGCTGGTGAAGACCTCATAGCGGCCGTCGCCGCTCAGCGCGTGCGCCGCCGTGAACGAGCCGGAGTTCCCGGTGGAACCGCCGCTCGGGATGACGCTCACCGGGTGCGTGCTGGCCGAGGGAACCGTCCGGTCTTCCAACCGCTCCAGGTGCAAGGGAGAGAAGGCCGTCCAGCGCGACCGGCGCGGGCGGCGCTCGCGGCGAGTGGCGGGACGGGAAATGAGCGTGCGAAGCCATGTGGGGAGCATGGGACAGATCCTCGGGTGTGAGAGCGGACGGAACCGAAACGGCGTGGCGAAGAGGAGAGCCGGTCGGTTCCTCTGGGCCATGCGCGAGGTTGCGTAAGCTCCTCGCGCGGAATTAGCGGTAAATTCGTTAAGGCGTGACGTGCAGGAACTGTGCCGTCTGTCCGTGCGGCGGAGACTTAGCCCCGCGCCGTGATCCGAACCTAAAGCTCAGCCAACACTTAAGGCATAAAACGAATCGAAGACGGGGACGAGGCGTTCTCGGGACCGCGTTAGCATTTATTAACGTTAGAGGGAAGGGACGTTGCCGCGAGTTAACGCGCCGCAACGACGGCGCCCACCCCCGGAATCCCTCACTCTTCAATCCAAATACACGAACTCATTACTACTCAGCATCACGCGCAGCCACGCCGCCCACGCGGTGCGCCTTCGCCGTGCCGGAGGTTCCTCGGCTAACTCTCGGGCGTATCCCTCCAGGAAGCGCGTCGCCGCCTCGTGTTCCCTCGACGCGGCCGGCCGGCCGTAGAGCAACCGCGACGCCCGGTCGAGGCGCGCCCGGTCGTCCGGCAACTCCGCCAGACGCCCCGCGAGGCTGTCCGCCCGCGCGTGGACGAACGGGTCGTTCATGAAGAAAAGGGCCTGCGTCGGCACCGTCGTCGTGTGCCGCGCCGCCGTGCTGGAACTCGCGTCGGCGCCGTCGAACAGCGCCAGGAACGGGTGGCGTCTGAGCCGCGGCGTCATCAGATAGACGCTGCGGCGGTTGTTGTCGTAGACGGCCGCGAACGGCGCGTGCTGCGTGAAGCCCCACGTCTTCTCGTCGGGGAAGGGGTGAGCCCCGCCCGGCGACGGGTCGAGGCCGCCGCTCGCCGCCAGCATGGCGTCGCGGATCTCCTCCGCGGACAGCCGCCGCCGGCCGAAACGCGACAACAGGGAGTTGTCATCGTCGCCGTTGCCGCTCGACCGCCTGTAAGCCTCCGACAGCATGACGAGCCGGTGCAACGCCTTCACCGACCAGCCCGACGCGACGAAGCGCGTCGCCAGCCAGTCGAGCAGCTCGGGGTGCGTCGGCGGCTCGCCGCGCGTGCCGAAGTCGTTCGGCGTCCGCACCAATCCCTGTCCGAAATGCCCCTGCCAGACCCGGTTGGCCATGACGCGCGCCGTCAGCGGGTTCTTCGGGTCGGTCAGCCACCCCGCGAGGTGCAGGCGCCCGCTGCCCGAGCCGGGCGGTAACGGCTGACCGCCCAGTACCGTCAGGAAGCGGCGCGGCACCACCTCGCCGCGCGCGTCGGGGTCGCCGCGCTTGTGGAGTTGGGCGTCGTGCGGGTCCCCTTCGGCGACGGCGTAGGCCGTGTCGGCGGGCGATTTGCCCCGCGGTTGCAGCGGCACCAGGTCGCGCGGCGTTTTCGTCTTTTCGCAGCCGGGGAACGGGTAGCGCGTGCTCTCGAAGATCCCGTAAAGAGCGTAATAGTCGGTCGCGGGGATGGGGTCGTACTTGTGGTCGTGGCAGCGGGCACAGCCGAGGGCCAGGCCGAGGACGCTCTTGCCCAGGGTGTCGAGCGTGTCGTCGACGGTCAGGTTGTGGTCCTTCAGCACGTCGTAGCCGAAGCGGCGGGCGACGCCGACGAAGCCGGTGGCGACGACCAACTCGGCGTGGCGCCCCGGCGCGGCGTCGGGCGGCAGCCGCGCGGCGAGGAGGTCGCCGGCGACCTGCTCGCGCAGGAAGGCGTCGTAAGGCTTGTCCGCGTTGAAGGCGTCGAGGACGTAATTGCGGTAGCGCCACGCCTGCGGCACGGGGAAGTCGGCCGTCTCGCCGGCCGTGTCGGCGTAGCGGACGACGTCGAGCCAGTGGCGGCCCCAGCGCTCGCCGTAGTGCGGCGACGCCAGCAGGCGCTCGACCACCCGGGCGAACGCCGCCGGCGCGTCGTCGGCGAGGAAGGCGTCGACCTCCTCCGGCGTCGGCGGCAGGCCGGTCAGGTCGAAGGTCGCGCGGCGGATCAGTGTCCTCTTGTCGGCGCGGCCGGCCGGTGACAATCCCTTGTCACGCAGCTTCGCGTCGAGGAAGCGGTCGACGGGGTGGGCGGCAAGGCCGGGCGGCGGCTCGACGGCGCGGACCGGCTCGAAGGCCCAGTGACGGCGGGCAGCGAAGGCGACGTCGCCGGGGCGCGGCGCCGGCCACTTCGCCCCGGCCTTCACCCAGGCGGCGAACGCCGCCACCGTTTCCGGCGGCAGCGCCTTCCCCGGCGGCATGGGCGGGACGTCCTTCTCGCGGCGAAGCGCGCGCAGGAGCAGGCTCTTGTCCGGGTCGCCGGGGACGGCGGCCGCGCCCGATTCGCCGCCCTTCAGCAGGGCGTCGCGCGAGTCGACGCGCAGCTTGCCGCCGGTGCGCTCTCCGCCGTGGCACTTGAAGCACGTCCCCGCGAGCACGGGGCGGACCTTCGCCTCGAACAAAGTGTCGTCCGCGGCGCCGGCGGCGGCCGCGAGAACGCCGTGGAAGAGCAGAGCGGCGGCGAGGGTGCGGCACAAGGGCATGGCGGACACTCGGGAGGCTCAGGCGAACAGGCGGGTCAGGGGGCAGCCTTCGGCGAGGCGGAACGGCCGGGCGGTCTGGTCGCGGATCTCGGCGGCGGGGTCGACGCCGAAGCGCCAGAAGATCGTCGCGGCGAGGTCGCCGGGCGTCACCGGGTCGAGAGCGGGATAAGCGCCGATGCGGTCGCTGGCGCCGTGGACGGCGCCGCCGCTCACGCCGCCGCCGGCGAGGACGGCCGAGTAGCAGTCGGGCCAGTGGTCGCGGCCCGCCGAGACGTTGATCTTCGGCGTGCGGCCGAACTCGCCCATCGCCACCACAAGCGTGCTGTCAAGCAGGCCGCGCGATTCGAGATCCTCAATGAGGCTCGCGAACGCCTGGTCGGCGCGCGGGATGAGCTGGCGGTGGCGCGTGAAGATCGCCTGATGGCTGTCCCAATTGTCGTCCTGCCCGTTCCGCTGCCCGTCGAAAACGGCGACGAAGTTGACGCCGCCCTCGACGAGCCGGCGGGCGAGGAGGAGGCTCTGGCCGAGGCGGTGGCGGCCGTAGCGCTCGCGGAGCGCGTCCGGCTCGCGGCCCAGGTCGAAGAGGCGGCGCACCTCCTCCGAGGCGACGAGGCGGAAGGCGCGGTCGCGGTAGGCGCCGGCGCGGGCCGCGGGGCCGGGGAAGGTCGCGCGGTCGAGGCGGCGCAGCAAATTCCGGCGGGCGCCGAAATCGCCGGCGGCGGCGAGGGAGGCGATGCGGAAGTCGGCGGCGCTCGGGTCGCCGTCCACCTGGAAGCGGTCGTAGGCGCCGCCGAGCAGTCCGGGCGCCTGGCCGGGGAGTTGGACGACATTGTACATCGTGTACGGCAGGGCGACGTAAGGCAGGGCATGCGCCCGCGCGCCGAGGGCGTAGCTGACGGCGGCGCCGAGCGTCGGCAGGCCGCGCGGGTCGTCGGTGAGCAGTTCCTGGTCGCCGCCGGCGGGGGTGCGTCCGGTCAGCGCCTCGGCGGCGGCCGAGTTGTGGTTGCGCATCGGGTGGTGCAGGCCGCGCACTAGCGCCAGGCGGTTCACAAGGCGAGCCGTCCGCGCCAGGTGTTCGCAGACGCGCACGCCGGGGACGGCGGTAGCGACGGAGCGAAATTCGCCGCGCACCTCGGCCGGGGCGTCGGGCTTGGGGTCGAAGGTATCGAGGTGACTGGGACCGCCGTAATAAAAGAGGAGAATACAGGAACGAATCGTCTTCGCTTGCCGCGCCGTCGCCGGGGCGCGAGTCGGGGCGGCGGCAAGTCCTAACCCGCCGAGGCCGGCGGCGCGCAGCCACTCGCGCCGCGTGGCGCCGTCGCTCGGGAATCCGGGGTGCCGGTTCATCGTCGAACCTCCCTTCGGGCGCCGGTCACGCCAGCGCCTTGTCGATGACTTCACCGAAGTTGTCCGTCAGGCGCTCGTTGCGGCCGTCGTGGCGGAACGTCAGCTTTTTGTGGTCGAAGCCGAGCAGGCGCAGCACGGTCGCGTGGACGTCGTGGACGTGCGTCTTCTCCTCCGCCGCACGCAGGCCGACGGCGTCGGTGGCGCCGATCACCTGCCCGCCTTTGACGCCGGCGCCGGCGAGCCACATGGTAAACCCGTGCGGGTTGTGGTCGCGGCCGTCCTTCCCTTCCGTCATCGGCGTGCGGCCGAACTCGCCGCCCCAGACGACGAGCGTATCGGCGAGCAGGCCGCGCGCCTTCAAGTCCTTCAGCAGGCCGGCGACGGGGCGGTCGCTTTGCCGACACAAGCGGCCGTGATTCCCTTCGATGTCCGAATGGGCATCCCAGCCGCCCGTGTCGCCGCAGTAGACCTGCACAAAGCGCACGCCGCGCTCGACCATGCGGCGGGCGAGCAGGCAGCGCAGGCCGAACTCGGCCGTCTCCGGCCGGTCGAGGCCGTACAGCCGCCGCGTCAGCTCCGTCTCGCCGGAGACGTCCACCACCTCCGGCGCCGACGCCTGCATCCGGAAGGCCAACTCGTAGGCCGCGATGCGTGCGGACAATTCGGAGTCGTCTTCGCGGCCGCGGCGGTGTTCCTCGTTGAGGCGGTTGACGAAGTCGAGGGTGCGGCGCTGTTGGCTCGCGGAGACGCCGTGCGGCGTGTCGAGGTGCAGAATGGGCGAGGCGCCGCCGCGGAGGATCGTACCCTGGTACGCGGACGGCAGGAAGCCGTTGCCCCACGCCGGGGCGCCGCCCTTGACCCAACCGCCGGGGTCGGGCAACACGACGAACGCCGGCATGTCGCGGTTCTCGGTGCCGAGACCGTAGGTCGCCCAGGCGCCGAGGCTCGGCCGGCCCATGAGAATCGAGCCGGTGTTCATCAGGTAGACCGACTCGGGGTGGGTGACGCTGTCGCCGTGGCAGCCGCGCAGCACGCACAGGTCATCCGCGCAAGTCGCCGTGTGCGGCAGCAGGTCGGAGATTTCGAGTCCGGATCGCCCGTGCTTTTTGAAGGTCCGTTTCGTAGCCAGAAGCCGGTTGCGGTCGACGCCGCGGCGCGTCTTGACGCGGCCGAACGACTCGGGCAGCGGCTCGCCGTGGAGGCGCTGCAAGTCGGGCTTGGGGTCGAAGGTTTCGAGGTGGCTCGGCCCGCCAGACATGAAGAGGAAGATGACGCGCTTGGCCTTGGCGTCGTGGTGCGGCCTCTTCGGGGCGAGCGGCGAAGCGCCGGGCGCCTCGGCGGCGAGGAGGCCGTCTTCCGCGAGCAAGGCGGTCAGGGCGATGGCGCCGAAGCCGACTCCGGCGCCGCGGAGGAAGTCGCGGCGGGTCACGGGGTGAGGGGCTTGGGGGATCGGATTCACAGCGACCTCGTCGGGAACTCAGGGGGTCGGGGCGGACGGTCCTGGCGCGGCGGCGTTCAGGGCGGCGATCAGCGCCGGCAGATCGACAGTCTGGACGCCGCGCGAAGCGGCGTAAGCTTTCGCCTTCGGCGTCAGAAAATGGTGGTCGTCCACCGCGAAATAGTCGGCCTTCCAGAATAACGCCGTGGCCAGGTGCAGGGCGTCCGCCGTGTAGAGGCCGATCGCGATTTCAACGTCCTTGGCGTGCTCCTTGACGTCCTTCACGTAAGACTCGCGCACTTCGCCCGTCTGAAAACGGTGTTGGAGGTAGGAATACGCCCCCTCGATCACCGGGTCCGTGAACCCCAGGGTGGGGTCGCGGGCCTGCACGTTCTTCAGGCCGCGCACGACTTCGAGGCTCAGAATCTCACAGGCTACGGCGTCGACCTCGCGGCGCTGGATCCGTGCGAGAAGGTCATTGGCCTCGGCGTCGAGTCGTTCCCCGCGCTTGAGCCACTTGAAGGCGACGGAGGTGTCGAGAGCGATGAGCATGTTGCGGCGTCTTCCTCGTCGCGGTCCTGGATGAGGGCGTCGGTCAGACTCACAGGGAGGGCGGCGAGTCGGTCGCGAATCGCTTCCAATTCGCGCCGCGAGGCGGCCGTCTCTTCCTCCCGCCGGCGCCGCGCTTCCGGCGTTTCCGGCAGCCTGACCAGGGTAACTTTGATCGTGTCGTGAGACCGGAGCCAGAGTTCACGCATCGCCTGGGGGGGGATTGGTACGGATGGGTCGCGTCCCACCTCCGTCGTGTACTCGACGACCGGACCCCCGGCGCGAGTCCGGACGGCGAACGCAAGCCACTCGCTCGCGATCTCCTCCGGCGTGCGGTGAGACCTTTCGGCCTCTCGCTTCAAGAGTTCCTCGACGTCTCCCGGCAGTGTGATCGTGTGTGCGGCGCTCATCGGGTTCTCCTTCCTCACTCATTCTACCCGAGGCGGCGATCATTCGAGGTAGACGAATTCGTTCACGTTGAACAGCGCCCGACAAAGCTCGCTCAGCGACGACTCCTTGAGGAACGCGCCGGCCAACTCCCGTTCCTTCGACGTCGGCCCCCGCCCCAGCGTCAGACGATAGGCCCGCGTCACGCGCTCGTCGTCCGTCGCCGCCTCGCGCGCCACCCGCGCGGCCAGCGCCCGCGCCGCCTCCATCGCGTCGGACGCATTCAGCAGCGCCAGCGCCTGCGGCGCCGTCGTGCTGCGCTCGCGCTTCGGGCAGCTGAGGTTGCTGTCCGGCAGGTCGAACGCCTCCAGGAACGGGAAACGCAGGTTGCGCCGGGCGAAGACGTAGACGCTGCGGCGAACGTGGTCGCGCCGGTCGGGGCTCGTCGGCCACGCCTTCGGGTCCCGCGCCGCGTCCGGCGGCGCCGGCGGGAAGACGCCGCGCCCGCCCATCGCCCGGTTCAGCCGGTCACTCGCCGCCAGCAAGCCGTCGCGGATCACTTCGCCCTCCAAACGGACCCGGTTCATGCGCGATAACAATCGGTTATCCGGGTCGTCGTGCCGTGCCGCCGAGGAAGGCATCGACGATTGCTGATAGGTCGCCGACAACAGCATCAGTCGATGCATATGTTTGACGCTCCAGCCGCTCGCGACGAATTCGCGCGCCAGCCAGTCGAGCAGTTCCGGGTGCGTCGGCGCCTCGCCGCGCAGGCCGAAATCGTTCGGGGTGGAGACGAGGCCGCGGCCGAAATGGTGCTGCCACAGACGATTCACCAGGACGCGCGCCGTCAGCGGGTTGTCCGGCGAGGCGACCCAGCGCGCCAACGCCGTTCGCCGCCCGGAGGTGCCGTCGCGCGGCGGCGTCACGGCGGCGGCGACGGGCCGCGTATCGGGGCGCAGGATGACGGGGAAGCCCGGCGCGACCTCGTCGCCGCGCTGCGACATCTCGCCGCGCTCCAGCAAAAACGTCTTCGGCGCCGGCCCGACGGCGTCGGCCAGCCCCATCGCGGAGGGCAAACCCTTCGGCTTGCCGTCGTCGTGCTTCTTCAAATCGTCCTGCAACCCCTTGTGCTTCTTGCGGTCGGCGGGACTCAAGGACGCCGCCACGGCCTGAGGAGACACGGCGAGAAGGCGCGTCGTCTTCTCGACTAACTCTTTTTGGAGGGCGGTGCGGCGCTCGGGCGGGGTCTGGTGGGCCAGCTTCGCTTCGTCGGCCAGTCGGGCGAATTGCGCCTCGTACAGCTTCCGCCGGTAAGGCTCTTCGAGGCGGTCGAGCGCATCCTGAATCGGCTTGACGCGGGCGGCGTAGCCTTGCCAGGCTCTCTCGTGGGCCAGACGCTCCTCGCGGGTGCCGAGGGGCAAGTCGCGGCGGAAGACGGCGGGCGTGAAGAACGCTTGCAGGCGGTAGTAATCGGCCTGCGGGATCGGCTCGAACTTGTGGTCGTGGCAGCGGGCACAGCCGACCGTCATGCCCAGGAAGGCGAGGCCGGCGACGTCGGTCATGTCGTTCAGCGTGTTCTGGCGCCGCTGCGCCTGGTCGGCGGAGTCGGTCATGTCGGCGCCGAGGAGGTTGAAGCCGGTCGCGACGAGCGCCGCCGAGTCGTCCGGCCACAGCTCGTCGCCGGCGAGCTGCTCCAGGACGAAGCGGTCGAACGGCTTGTCGGCGTTGAGGGAGGCGATGACGTAGTCGCGATAGCGCCAGGCGTCGGGGCGGACCTCGTCGAACTCGTAGCCGTTGCTCTCGGCGAAGCGGACGACGTCGAGCCAGTGGCGGCCCCAGCGCTCGCCGTAGGCCGGCGCGGCCAGGAGGCGGTCGATCACCTTCGCCCAGGCGTCGGGGGAGCGGTCGGCGAGGAAGGCGTCGATTTCGGCGGGCGTCGGCGGCAGACCCGTGAGGTCGAAGGCGGCGCGGCGAAGGAGTTGCTCCCGCGACGCCGGGACGGCGGGCGAAAGGCCGGCGGCTTCGAGCTTCGCCAGGACGAAGGCGTCGACGGCGTTGCGCGGCCAGTGACGCGCTTCGACGGCGGGGACGGTCGGGCGCGACGGGCGCTTCCAGGCCCAGTGGTTCCGTTGGGCGGGCGCGAAGGCGTCGTCGTCCGCGGCGACGGGCGTCGCCACGATCAGGAGCAGGAGCAGGAGGCAGGCACGGCTCACGAGAGACATCCGTAATCGGCGGGAGGGGCGACGTCGCGATGAGAGTAGTGTCGCCGTTCCGTCGCGGGCTGTCAATCGGGCGGCGTCGTGGTACGATGGGGCCATGAGCGACGAGCGGCCCCAGGTGACGGTGGAGTTCTACGGTATTCCCCGGCAGCGCGCCGGGCGAGCCGAATTGTCCGTCGCGGCGCGAACGGTCGCGGAACTGCTGGAGGCCGTCGAACTTGCCTGCCCCGGACTGACGGGCCTGCGCCGCGCGGACGGGCGGCCGGCGCCGCACTACCTGCTCTCCCTCGAAGGGCGAGAGTTCGTGACGGAGCCGGCACAACTCTTGCGGCCGGGAGATCGCGTCCTGCTGTTGTCGGCCGACGCGGGGGGATGAAGGAGGGAAGGGACATGGCCTCGAACGGAGTCGCCGTGGCGCGGGGCGCTCGCATCTTCGACCAGGACGCGGTCAACGACTTCATCCGCTCCCGACAGGAACGGGGCCTCGACGCACGGGACGAGGTTTGGGAAGGGGTGTACGTCGTGCCGCCGCTCGCGAACAACCCCCACCAGAGCCTCGTCGGCCGCTTGTGTGCCCTCTTCTTCCAGGTCTTCGGCCTCGACGGGGGCGCCCAGGTCTTTCCGGGAGCCAACGTCAGCGACCGACGAAAGAATTGGGAGCATAATTATCGCTGTCCCGACGTCGTCGTCGTCCTTCCCGGCGGGCGCGCCGTCGATTGCGGCACGCACTGGATGGGCGGGCCGGATTTCCTCATCGAGGTCCAAAGCCCCGGAGACGAGACCGACGACAAGCTGCCCTTTTACGCGAGTCTCCACATCCGGGAACTCCTCGTCATTGGGCGGGAGACGCGGGAACTGACACTCTACCGCCACGACGGCACGTCCCTCGTGGCCGTCGGGCCGTCCCCTTACCAGGGGAAGAAGTGGTTGGTGAGCGAGGTGATTCCTTTCGCCTTCCGGCGCAGGGCGGCACGCGGCACGCCGATGACCGAATTGAGTCGCACGGACGACACGCCGGGGAATTGGGTGATATAAGATGGCGAATCGCACTTCAGCCCGGAAGGGGCCGGTACTGCCCAAGACGGCCGAGGGTGCTGACGGAGTCGCCGCCGCGCGGGAGTGTGTCCTGCGCGCCGTCTCCGGCGTCCGCGTCACCGACCCCGACGAGGCGCGGGCCTTCGTCCGTCGCCGACAGCAAGACGAGATCGATCAGCAGGACGAGGTCTGGGAAGGAGTCTACGTCGTGGCTCCCCTTGCCAACAACCCGCACCAGGACGTGACGACCGCTCTCGCGGGGCTCTTCTTCTACGCGGTGAACCTCGAAGGTCAGGGGCGCGTGCTCGCCGGCGCGAACGTGAGCGACCGCCGCGACGGCTGGGAACACAATTATCGCTGTCCCGACGTCGTCGTGGTGCTCAACGGCGGGCGCGCGGTCGATTGCGGCACGCACTGGATGGGCGGGCCGGATTTCCTCGTCGAAGTGCAAAGCACCGGAGACGCGACGGAGGAGAAATTGCCTTTCTACGGAGCGCTCGGCGTGCGCGAACTGCTCGTCGTCCACCGGGACACGCGACGACTGCGACTGTACCGGCTCGACGGACGGCAACTCGTCGAGGTGCCGCCCGCGACGGAGCAAGGCGCGGAATGGCTGGCGAGCCAGGTGATTCCCTTCGCCTTCCGGGACCTCGAAGTCGAAGGCGCGCCGCGCACGGAGGTTCGACGCACGGACGGCACGCCGGGGCATTGGGTGGTGTAAGCAAAAGAGCGGCGATTGAAGGACTTTCGAGCAGTTTGTCAAGTCTTGCGGCAAAAAATACTTGACTTCAACCCGCCCCTGAACATCTCGATTCCGAGCAGGCTGTTATCCACGCGCCAGGGTGATTTGGTCTGTGGAAATTGCAGGATGACATGGATGTAATCCGCGCGTCATCTTGGTGATTCTGGGTAGGCCGGGGGAAAGTTGCCCTCATGCGGCAAGGTCGATTCTGACGATAAATCCGACTGTGGGGCTTTTCCAGCGGAGGGAGGGCGGGCATGCGCAGGTTACTCGTCGGAATGCTCGTTACCCTCGCCGGCTGCCAGGCTTACCATGCCGATGTCGCGCAGAACGTCGAGGCGCAGGTGGCGGCGGTGGCCCTGGCCCGAACCCCGCCGGATATCGTGCCCGTGAAGGGCAGCGCTCCGTTGCCCACCCCGCCGGAGCCGCTTGACCTGCCTGGGTTATGGAACCTGGCTCTGGCGAACAACCCTTCCTTGCGCGAAGCGGCGGCAAGTGTCGAGGCCGCCCGCGGGCGGTTCATCCAGGCCGGTAAGTATCCCAACCCTCAAATTGCCTATTCCCAGGAAAACATCGGGACGCCTGCCAATGCGACGGGGGCCGTGCGCGTGGAGATCACCCAGGAGGTTTTGACGGCCGGGAAACGTCCCCTGGACATCGCGATCAATGCCCGGGGCCTGGACGCCGCCTTCGTGCGGCTGCTCGGCCAGAAGTTTACGGTCCTGACTGCTATTCGCTCCGCGTACTACGACTACCTGGGGTGGGCCTACGCCGTGCGAGTCAACGAAGAGCTTGTGACCCGGCTGGAGCAGGGGCTTAAGATCACCCGAAAGCTTGTGGAAGAGGCTCGAACTCGGCCGCGCACGGATCTCCTCCAGATTGAGGGGCTTCTGGCCCAAGCCCGCCTCAACTTGACAAATAGCCAAGCAAGTCAAGCTGTCGCCTGGCGCCAACTCGCCGCGCGAATTGGCGTGCAGGAACTTCCGATGCCGGAGGCGTTGCCCGATCTGCCGGAAAAGGCACCTGCGTGGGACGCCGAGATCGTGGTCCGGCGGGTCTTGTCGGCGAACACGAATGTGAAACAGGCGGCAGTCCTGGCGGAGGAGGCCCGTCTCCAGGTCGAACGGGCCAGGGCCGCAGCGGTCCCGAACGTAACGATTGGTGGTGGCTTCGTCCGAAACTTCGCCGACCCGGAGGCGGAGACCGGGGCCATCGTGAGCGTCCAAACTTCGTTGCCCCTCTGGGACCGAAAGCAGGGGCTGATCCACGAAGCGGAAGCGAATTGGGCCAAAGCGAATGCCGCCGTGGGCACGGCGGCAACGCAGTTAAGCGATGAGACGGCAGCGGCGTTTGGCCGCTACGTCACCGCTCGCCAACAGGTCGAGCAGCTTACGAGGGACATCCTCCCGCGGCTCCAGGAAAGTCTCGATCTGCTGCGCAAGGGCTACCAGGGCGGTGCGGCCGGGGTCGCCTTCACCGACGTACTCCTGGCCGAACAAGCATTGCTCAACTCGCGGCAGACGCTCGCCGGCGCTCGCCGGAATTTGTGGCTCGCCGTCACTGAGCTTGAGGGGCTGATGCAACTGGACCTGGGGGAAGAAGGCTGTGGGGCAGAGACGCTTCCCTCGAAAGCACCGTCGTCGGGAAAGTAGGACACCCTCTCGCGCCCCTCATCAGCCCTCTTTAAGCCCGCGCTTTCACCTCGACTGCTTCGCCGCTGATGACGCAAATGTAATCCCAGCGTCATCTTGCCGTCACCTCCCGTCCTCTATTCTCCCGGTAGGGAGAGTGTCGCGGCAGGGGCTAGCTACATCGTCTCGCCGCCTCGCTGTCACGCCAAAGTCCCGGCTCGGCCGCAAGGAACCTCTTATGCTTCGGCGTCTTTCGTCTACTTTCGTCAAATGGCTTTTGACGCTTGCCCTCCTTTCCGGCCTCTGCGCCGCGGCATACTTCGTCCACGGCGAGATGCAAGTCGAGCGGGCCAGGGAAGCAAGCGGTGACAAGGTTCAATCCCCTAGACGCGCCAGGGACGGTATTGTGGACCTCGGCGTCGAGATGGCCGAGCGCCTCGGCGTACAGGATGAGGCAGCCAAGGCGGTTCCGTGGTCCGAACAGGTGCCGGTCTACGGCCGCGTGGTTCCGAATCCGCGGGCCACGTCTGAAGTCCGGTCTCCTTTTCCGGGCACACTCCGGGCAAATTCGGAGAAGCCTTGGCCGGCACCGGGGCAGTGGGTGCGGTCGGGCGAAGTCTTAGGCTTGGTGGATGTGCGGGTTGGGCCGCAAGAGCGGCTCGCCTTACAAAACACATTAAACGACGCGCGCCTCAAGTACCAAGGGGTTCAGGAAGTGCTCAAGGTCCAAGAGGATCGCGTGAAGCGGTTGAAGAAGCTCGAATCGGGCGAGGTGATCTCGCGGAAGGAACTCGATGATGCTCTTGTAGCGCTTGCCGACGCGAAGACTCAGGTGGCGACAACCAAGGCGAGTGTCGAGCTGTATGAGAAGGCACTTGAGAGGATAGGCGGAGGAGAGGTTAGTAAAGACTCCCCCTGGCAGCAGCCGCTCACTGCACCAGGCGATGGCGAAGTGACACAGCTTCTTGGCCGGGCCGGTATGGCGGTTGAGGCGGGGAGCGTCGTCTTGCAGCTCGTCGATTTTCGCCGGCCACTCGTCCGGCTCGACTTTGCTCCTCTGGTCTTGAGAGAAGGAGCGCCGCTGAAGCTTACCCTCTACCCGGTTTCGGCCACGCCATCGCCCGCAGCCGGAATCCTGGATCAGCCGGAGGGTGCCGACCGTACACCACCGGCTAGAGCCACGTTGATCGGTCCTGCTCCGCAGATCGATCTCTCCTCGCAGTTTGTGCCCTACTGGTATGAGGTCGAAAAAGTCCCGCCTTCGGTCACTGGTAAGAAAGACACGCCGGCAGATGAGGCAGGAAGTCCCAAAAACGCCCTTTGGCGGCCCGGTCTTCAAGTCAAAGCGTACCTCAAAGCCCAAAACGCCAAGCCTCAAGAAGCTATCTCGGTGCCCGCAACTGCTGTTCTCTTTCACGCAGGGCGAGCATTGGTGTACATGCGCCGGGAGGCAGGGAAATACGAGCGCCGGGAAGTGCGCCTCCTGGGCCGGGAAGAGGACCGCTGGGTCCTGGCCCGTTCCCAGGGTCTGCCCGGAAACGGCGTCGCGCCGGGTGAAGCGGTCGTCTTTCGGCAGGCGCAAGTGCTTCTCTCGGAAGAGTTCCGCGGTGACGTGGGCAACGATTAACCCCTAACGGTCCCTGCCATGCTCCAAGCTCTCGTTCACTGGTCGCTCCATAACCGCGCGGTCGTCATCGTCCTGGCGGTTCTGCTGCTGGTGGGCGGCTTCTACGCCGTCACTCATCCCAAGCTCGATGTGTTCCCCGAGTTTGCGCCGCCGCAAGTAGTGGTCCAGACGGAGGCGCCCGGCCTGTCGCCCCGCGAGGTGGAGCAGCTCGTTACGGTTCCCGTTGAGCAGGCTGTCAACGGCATCCCCAGCTTGGAAGTTCTCCGGTCCCAATCGGTCCAGGGGCTGTCGGTCGTCACCGTTATCTTCCGGGACGGCACCGACATTTACCGCGCCCGGCAGCTTGTCGCGGAACGGCTCGCCGAATTGGCCGGTCAGTTTCCGGCCGGTGTGAAGGCGCCGCGGATGGGGCCGCTGACGGCTACCACGGGCCGGCTCCTGGTCGTCGGTTTCACGTCGGACAAACTGTCGCCGCTGGAATTACGGGATCGCGTGCAGTGGACGATCCGGCCGCTGCTGCTGGGGGTCCGCGCACGGCAAACGCACTTCAAAACCCATATACTAAAGGAGTTAGGGCAACAGGTTCTCAAGGTTTTTCGGACTGAACGGAAGGACTCCCTATGGTCACTCTGACGTGTGACTTGGTGGAACGGCTGATGACCCTTCCGGAT
>JBBROG010000204.1:0-15631 GCA_038229635.1 Gemmatales bacterium | reverse complement strand
GTTCCGGGGGTGCGCGAGTACGCGACCCCCGGCTGTGCGATGCAACCCCTTCGGGGTAGGTCTTGCGGCATTTTACCGCGTAGCGGTTACATCCCACAGCCGGGGGTCGCGTACTCGCGCACCCCCGGAACACCACACCGGGCGCCGCGTCCCCGCGCACCCCCGGATCACTCGCGCACCCCCGGATCACTACGCCGGGGGTCGCGCCCCCGCCTCTGTGAGACACCACAGACAGGGAAACGCATGAGCGGCGCGGATCTTCACAACATTTTTTCGGGGAAGAGGAAAAAATCCGCGGAAGATTTCGCCTCTCGCCGCGTTATCCCTCTCGCCGGGGGCGCTCCCCCACGAACAGAACCTTGACCCCGGCCAGGAGCGATGCCATGATGCGTCTCGATTCGTCTTCGTGTCTCGATCCCTCTTCTCCCCGGAGACGCCCCGTGCCGCGCCGCCTGCCGTCACGGGGGCGCGGCGTCCGACCGTCGCGATGTCGTCGGTTGTCGCGTCGTTTTCTGCCTGGACTAATTTACACTGTTCTCTTTGGCTCTGTTTCCCTTTGCCCTCCGAGCGCAGCGAGGAGCCGCGATGAAAATAAGATACTATAAATATCGCTAATTAGGCATGGAGAGCCGTGGGTCGGGCCGGCCGTGCGGTCTTGAGGCGCGCGGAGGTCGTCGTCCCGGCGGGGATCAGCCCGCGTAGCGGGCGGCGGATCGTAGCCCCGGGTGGAGCGCAACCCGCGTAGCGGGTGGAGCGCAACCCGGGGAATCCATCCGGGGACGTGTCGATGTATTGAACCCGCGGAGCGGGTGACGGAGGCGTGAGGCGTCCCGTTTCCGTCACCCCCTTCGGGGGTTCAAAAAACCATGACGTCGCGTTGCGCGTCCCCGGCTGGATTCCCCGGGTTGCGCGAGTACGCTCCACCCGGGGCTACGATCCGTCACCCGCTACGCGGGTTCAATACAATTCACACGTCCCCGGTCGGATTCCCCGGGTTGCGCTTCACCCGCTGCGCGGGTTGCGCTCCACCCGGGGCTACGATCCGCCGCCCGCTACGCGGGCTATCACCGGGAACGGACGCCGCGCCGGATTTCCTCACGTCAGCCGCAATACCCCGCGTCGCCGGCCCGGTTGTCCCGCCCGCGGCCGGCGGATAGAGTACCCCCGGCCGCGACCGGCGCGGCGTCCTGATCTCGTCTCACGCGCGAGGGACATTATGGATCTCCTGGCCCAGGCCGCCGACGGATTCCACGCCATTGACGCCGACGCCGCCCTCAAGGAGCGGGCGCTGAAGTTCCTGCGGCAGTGGCTCACCGAGCCCGATTTCGCCGCCTACCGGCCGCAGGTCGAGTGGCTGATCCGACAGCAGCAGTGGGCCGGGTTGCTCGACCGCTTCTACCAGATCCTCCCCTTCGGCACCGGCGGGCGGCGCGGGCCGGTCGGCGTCGGCCCCAACCGCATGAACCTGTGGACGCTCGGCGCCTCCGTCCAGGGACACTGCGAGTACCTCAAGGAGAAATTCCCCGGCGCCGAGGTCCGCGTCGTCCTCGCCTACGACGTGCGCCGCTTCCTCGACAAGCGCAAGCAGTACAACCCCGCCCTGCCGAACCCGGTCCTCGGCCTGTCGTCGAAGGACCTGGCCCACTTCGCCGTCGGCGTCTACACCGCCAACGGCATCCACGCCCACGTCTTGCCGCCCGACAGCCCGCGCTACCTGGCCACGCCGGAATTGTCCTTCGCGATCCGCCACCTCGGCGCGCGCGGTGGGCTTAACATCTCGGCGTCGCACAACCCGCCCGACGACAACGGCGGCAAGTTCTACGAGGAGCGCGGCGGCCAGCCGGTGCCGCCGGACGACCAGATCATGGCCGACCTCGTCGACCAGGTCACGACGATCAAAACGCTCCCCTGGGCCGAGGCGGTCAAGACCGGCCGCGTCCACTTCCTCAGCGACGAGCCGCACGAGGCGTACATCGAGCTGATCCGCCGTCAGAGCCTCGTCGCCCCCCCGCAAAAGCACGAGATCAAGGTCGTCTTCACCCCGCTGCACGGCGTCGGCTCGATGACGGCGATGGAGGTGCTGGTCCGCCAGGGGTTCCCCGTCCTGCCCGTCGAGGAGCAGATGGCGCCGGACGGGCAGTTCCCCAACGTGACGCAGACGCCGAACCCCGAAGTGCCGGCGTCGATGGACCGGGCGGTCGAACTGGCGAAGCGACAGGGCGCCGACCTGGTACTCTCGACCGACCCCGACGCCGACCGCCTCGGCGCGATGGCGCCGGACCGTCAGGGAGGCTGGCGCTTCGTCACCGGCAACGAGATCGCGGCGCTGGTGACGTACTTCAAGCTGACCAAACTCGCCAACCAGGGCGACCTGCCGTCGTCGGCCGTCGTCATCACGACCGAGGTAACGACGGGCCAGATCACGCGCATCGCCCGCCACTTCAAGGTGCAGATCGTCAACAACCTGCTGGTCGGCTTCAAGTACCACGCCGACGTGCTGTGGCACCTGGAGAAGGACGGGGCCTACGAGGACGTGCGCGGCCGGCCGGAGGACCTCGTCGTCGCCAGCGAGGAGAGCCACGGCTTATTAGTGACGTCGAAGATCCGCGACAAGGACGCCGCTGGCGGCGCCCTGTTGATGGCGGAGCTGGCCCTCGACCAGAAGCGCAAGGGGCTGACGGTCGTTGACCTGCTGGAGCATCTGGCGAAGCAGTTCGGCTATTTCCGCAACCTCGGCGTGACAGTCGCCATGAGCGGCGTCCAGGGCAAGCAGGACATGGCGCGGATGCTCGACGCGCTGCGGGCGACGCCGCCGAAGGTCATCGGCGGGCTGCCCGTAACCGGCTTCGAGGACCTGCGCGACGAGGACGGACGTCTGGGGCCGCTCAAGGGGGCGACCGACGCGGCGTCGCGCAACGTGCTGATCTACCGCATGGGCGAGCGGGCGCGGGTGGCGCTGCGGCCGAGCGGGACCGAGCCGAAGGCGAAGACTTACGTCGAGGCGTCGTCGGCGCCGTTCGCGCCGGGAACGACGGCCGAGGCGTGGCAGCGTACCTGCCGCGAGGTGGATGACCTGGCGAAGCGCATCGCCGACGATTTCCAGCGGCAGGCGCTGGCGCTGATCGGCAAAGAGCCGCCGGCGTGACCGGACTCCGTCGCGCGCTCGCGCTTTCCCGTTACGACTGCAAGAGTTCGTCGGGCGAGGCGACCTTGGCGACCCGCAGGACGGCCGCTTTCAACCACTCGACGTCGGCGTCGTCGATGCGCCGCGTGACCTCTTCGGGGAGCGACGGGAAGCGGTCTTGCAGAAGGCGGCGTGCCATGTCGCGGTAAGCCTGGGCCGTCGCCTGGGCCGTCGCCTGGGCCACCTTCTGGGCCACCTTCTGGGCCGCCATCTGGTCCGCGCGCTCGAGAAGCTCTTCTTCCCACGTCATTTCCATCGTCTGGCTCATCGTCGTCATCTCCTGCTGTAACTGAACCGTACTCTGACTCGCCCGCGCGGCGTCGATCAGTTCACCGTGTTCGCGGCGCGGACGGCGGTACAGCGACCAGTAGAGCACCATCTTCACCTGCTGGTGCCAGTAGACGTTCTCCGAGAGCCCGAGCGGCTCCAGACTCTTCAGCGCCTCTTGCATGACGCGGCGGAACTCGTCGGTCCCCTCGTTCTCGGCCCGCGCCACCGCCAGGGTCTGCCACCACGGCTCGCCGGACTTCAGCAAGTCGTCGGCGGCGTGTTCGGGCAGATCCCACAGCGGCATGGTCCACTCGGGCAGCCACGCCTTCAGTTCCTCCGGCGCCGCGAACAGGTCGGCCAGGCGGCGGCTCTTGTCCCAGGCCACCTGCCCGGTGTGCAGCACGACGGGGATCACCGGCGTCAGCCGCAGGGGTTGGCCGCGCTCGTGCTTCTCCTCCCAGGCCCGCCACTCCTGCTCCCAGTGCAAGACCGCGTAAACGAGCAGGCGCAACGGCATCGCCGGGTCGGACGTACTCTGGTGTTCGATCAGAATACAGATCAGCACCTCACGCCCCTCGGCGTCGCGGAACGGGATGCGCACCAACAGGTCGCGCTTGCGCTTGCGCCAGTCGTCGAGCAGGAAGGCCGGCTTGACGACCTCCAACTGCTCGTAGGCGAGCCGGTCGGCGATGGCGGGCGCGACGTCGCGGAGCAAGGCGCGCAAGTTGTTGGGGTGCAGCAGCGCGTCGCGGACGATACGGTCGGGCAGGTCGTGCGGCAATTCGGGCGCTGCGCCGGCCATCGCTTGACCTCCGGGGACGCCTCAAGCCGATCCGCTTCCCACGCATTCTACCCCCCGCTGCGGCACGCGCTCAAGGCCGTCTTCGCCGCCCATCGGGACAAGAGAGACGACTCGTAGGCCAGGCTCACAGCGCCGCGATGACCGCGTCCGCCATCACTGCCGTCGTCGCGTCGCCGCCGAGGTCCGGCGTCACGCTTTTCCCCTCGCTGAGGACCGTTTCCAACGCCCCCAGGAGGCGCCGCGCCGTCGCGCCGTCGCCGTTGGCCTCCACCAGGTCGAGCGCCGGCAGCAGCAGCGGCACCGGGTTGGCGCGCCCCTCCTCCACCTCCGCCTTGCCGCCGTGGAACGACTCGTAAACGAGCAGGCCGTCGCCGACGTTGATGCCGTGCGTCGCGCTCGTCCCGCCCGTCACGCCCGCCGCCAGGTCGCTCACAAGGTCGCCGTACAAGTTGCCCATCGCCAAGACGTCGAACTGCTGCGGCCGCGTCACCATCTGCATACAGCAGTTGTCGACGATGATTTCGCGCGTCTGCACCTCCGGGAAGTCCCGGGCGATCGCGCGGAACGCTTCGAGGATCAGCCCGTCGGCGAGCTTGAGGATGTTCGCCTTGTGGACGCAGGTGACGCTCTTGCGGCCGCGGCCCAGGGCGAAGGCGAAGGCGAAGCGGAAGAAGCGGCGACAGGCGGCGTCGGTGACGATCTTCAGGCTCTGCACCACGCCGGGGACGATCTCATGCTCGATGGCGGCGTACAGATCCTCGGTCAGCTCGCGGATCACGACCATGTCGACGCCCTGGAAGCGGGCGGGCAGGCCGCGCAGGTTCTTCAGCGGCCGCACCGAGGCGAATAGTCCGAGTTCCTTGCGGAACTGGACGTTCCAGTTGCCCTTCGCCGGGCCGGGCGGCGACAGCAGCGTCGTCTTGAGCGCCCGCCCGGTGGCGCGCACCGACTCGAACATCGCCTTGGGCAAGGGCTCGCCGCCGCGCCGGAGCGACGCCAGGCCGGCGACATGCTCGTCCCACTCGATGCGCGCGCCGGCGGCTTCCAGGACGCGCTTGACGGCGGGCACCTGGTCGAGGCCGGGGCCGCCGCCCTGGATCAACGTCACGCGCAGCGACATGGAGGGATTCTCCTGGCCGCTCGCGGCTTCGCAACCCCTTGCCAAGCCGCAAGCGGCGGTCTTACAAATTCGCGATCAGTTGTTCCGTAATTGTCGCCGTCCCGCCGTCGCCGCCGAGGTCGCGCGTCAGCCCGCGCTTGTTGCCGAGCGTCGTGCGCACCGACTCCTCGATGCGCTGTGCCGGCTTGCGCTGCCCGAGGTGTTCCAGCATCATCGCCGCCGAGCGCACGAGCGCGATCGGGTTCGCCAGCCCCTTGCCGGCGATGTCGGGTGCCGTGCCGTGGACCGCCTCGAAGAGGGCGTACTTGGTGCCGAGGTTGGCGCCCGGCACCAGGCCGAGGCCGCCGACCAGGCCGGCGCACAGGTCGCTGATGACGTCGCCGAACAGGTTCTCCATCACCAGCACGTCGAAGCGTGTCGGGTCGAGCGCCAGGCGAAGGCACAGCGTGTCGACGTGGATTTCCTCGAAGTCGAGGAACGGGTAGTCGTCGGCGACCGCGCGGGCGGTGGCGAGGAACAGGCCGTCGCTCAGCGGCATCACGTCGGCCTTGTGACAGAAGGTGACGCGCCGCCGCCCCTGCCAGCGCGCCAGCTCGAAGGCGTAGCGGACGATGCGCTCCGACGCCGCCCGCGTTACCAGGCGCAGGCTCTCCACGACGCCGGGGACGACGGTATGCTCCAGCCCGGAGTAGAGCCCTTCGGTGTTCTCGCGCACCACCACAAGATCGACGTTGTCGTAGGGGACGTTCACGCCGGGCAGGGTGCGCACCGGGCGCAGGCTGGCGTAGAGGTCGAGTTCCTTGCGGAGGCGGACGTTGATGGAGCGGAAGCCCTTGCCGATGGCAGTGGCGCAGGGGCCTTTGAGGGCGACGCGGTAGCGGCGGATCAGGTCGAGGGTCGCCTGCGGCAGCGGGTCGCCGAAGCGCTCGGCGGCGGCGGCACCGGCGAACGCCTCGACCCAGGTGATCTCGGCGCCGGCGGCCTTGACGACGGCCTGCATCGCCGCCGTGACCTCGGGGCCGATGCCGTCGCCGGGGATGAGGACGACTGGGGTGGCCAAGGCAGATTCCTCCGCGCACGGGGGCCGGCTCGTCAGGTGTCAGGGTCGGGAGTGGACGACGGTTCGTCAAGGGCGGGACGCCCGACGTCAGCCGAACCTCCACCGCCGCGCGGCAAGCCCGCTGAACCGGGCGCTGGCCGGTCGCCGGAATCCCCCTATGTCCCTCGCTTTCCCTCCTTGCGCCCCCGCCGACTCTGCCGACGGTGCCGAAGAGGACGGACGTAGCGAAAAGCTCAAGAAGGCGGGTTGTACGGCCGATTTCTCCAGAGAGAAGTGAGGCTGGTACTGCCGCCGTGGGGCGACCGGGTGCCGGGCCTCGGGACGGTCCCGTCCAGCGGCGCGTGGTCGGGGAGGCGAACATGGCTAGAAGGTGGATGGGCGTGGCGTTCCTCACGGGCTGGCTGGGCGTCAGCGCTTCGGCGCACGCCCAGTATCTTCCGGCCGGCGCCGGGCCGGGACCGGCCCCCGTGCCCGGACCGGCTCAGGGAGAGTTGCCGCCCTTGCCCGACGGCGGCCAGGGGATGATGCCCGGCCCCGGCGCCTACCCCATGCCCGGCGGCCCGCTGCCCGGCCCCTACCCGGTCGCGCCGTTCGGCCCGCCGGGCGTGACGGAGTGCCTGCCGCCGAACGGCTTCAGCGCCCCGCCCGAGGCCGGCGAACAGCCGCACCACTTCTACTTCGGCGTCGAATACCTGACCTGGTGGTCCAAGAAGCGCTTGCTGCCGTCGATCGTCAACCGCGGGCAGTTCACCGACACCGTCCCCGGCGCCGCCTTCCAGCCGACGACGCAGCCGGTCCTCGGCGGCCGCTCGGCCGACACCAGCGACACCCCCGGCGTCCGCGGCGTCCTCGCCTACTGGTTCGACGACTGCCACACCTGCGGCATCGACGGCAGCGCCTTCGTCATGGAAGAAAGTACCAAAGCCCTCCGCGCCGCGTCGCTCGGCCTGCCGACCGACATGGCGCTGACCCGGCCGTTCTTCAACCCCAACACCGGCCGCCCGGACGCCGACCCGCTCGCCCTGCCGAACATCCAGGCAGGCGGCCTCGTGGTAAGGCTGCCGCGCCGCTTCTACGGCGGCGACCTGAACTTCCGCTACTCGACCGACGAAGGGCCGCTCAGCCGCGTCAAATGGAGCTTTATCGGCGGCGTCCGCTACGCCGCCCTCGACGAGAAGGTCCTCATCGACGCGGTGACCGCCGACCTCGTCGGCGACGGCGACCCCGGCATCCACACAATCATCCAGGACGCCTTCACGACCTACAACCGCTTCTACGGCGGCCAGATCGGCCTGGAGAGCGACCTGCGCCTCGGGCCGGTGTTCCTGACGTGGACGGCGAAGTTCGCCGCCGGCGAGACGACGCAGACGGCGATCGTCAAGGGCGACACGATCGTCCTGGAACTCCAGTCGCGGCGGACGACGGTCGACCCGACCAAGGGCTTCCTGGCGCAGCCGAGCAACGTCGGCCGCTACCGCCGCCACGCCTTCAGCTACTTGCCCGAGGCCACGGTGCGGCTCGGCGTCGACTTCAACAGCTACGTGTCGGCGTGGGTCGGTTACAACGCCATGTGGTGGACCGACGTCCTCCGCCCCGGCGACCAGATCGACACGACGATCAACCTGCAGGCAGTCGGGGCCGGCGCCCCGTTCACCGGCACCGTGGCCCGGCCGATCGTGCCGCTGCGGCACACGGACTTCTGGGCGCAGGGCATCAGTTTCGGTTTCCTCGTGAGCTTCTAACCGCCCCCGGCGGATGCGGACAGGCTTCGTGGCCGTAAGGAGTGTGTCATGGTGCTCGGTTTCCTGGAGAAGGCGCTCGGGGGCAAGGCCGGCGGCGCGGGCCGCGCGGCGGCGGTCGTCGGGCGGGCGGCACCCCGAGCCGTCCCGCGGGTCGAAGGACTCGAGGATCGCTGCGTGCCGACGGCGACGCGACAACTGCCGGGGCTCCTGGCGAACACCTTCGCCCCCGGCGGCGCGGGGACGACGCAGGTGTTCCCCGGCGGGCGCACCGACGACGGCTCCAGCACGTCGACGCCGCTCGGCTTTAACATCAACTTCTTCGGCATCTCCGCCGACAACGTGTTCGTCAACAACAACGGCAACATCACGCTCAACACGGCGATCTCCCAGTTCACGCCGACCGCGCTCAACTCGGACAACGGCGGCATCCCGATCATCGCCGCGTTCTACGCCGACGTCGACACGCGCCCCGCGACGAGCGGCGTCACGACTTACGGCCAGGACACGCTGTGCGGCCACCTGGTCTTCGGCGTCAACTACTTCAGCGTCGGCTACTTCAGCCAGCACGTCGACAAGCTGAACACGTTTCAGCTCATCCTGATCGAGCGCGGCGACACCGGCCCCGGCAACTTCGACATCGAATTCAACTACGACAAGATCCAGTGGGAGACCGGCGACGCCAGCGGCGGCACCAACGGCCTCGGCGGGCAGTCAGTGCGCGTCGGCTACTCCAACGGCACCGGCAACCCGGGCACGTTCTTCGAGTTGCCGGGCTCGGGCAGCAACGGCGCCTTCCTCGACGGCGGGCCGCAGGCGCTGGTCAACCAGCGGCTGCTCGCTAGTACGCCGGGCCGGCTGCACTTCATTGTCCGCGGCGGCCAGGTGCAGCGCGACTTCACGGGCAACCTCGACATCACCGACGCGACGCGGCAGTTCCGCCCGTTCCGCTACCTGTTCGACGCGCCGACGCAGACCTACCGCGGCAACCTGACGCTGCTCAACGTCGGCGGCCGGCTGTCGGCGGGCGACCCGTGCGAAGACCTGTTCGCGACGGACCTCATCGCCACGGGGAGCTTCGGCGGGCCGATCACGGCGGTGTTCAACAACCTGCCGCCCGGCGTGCAGGTGGCCAACGCGACGGGCGTGACGACCGGCGGGCTGGCGTTCATCACCGTCAGCCTGGACCGCTTCTCGCGCGCCCGGCCGTTGCGGATCCCGATTGTCCTGACCAACCCGCTGCACCAGGCCCTCGGCACGTTCTTCCAGGGGTTCTCGGTGCGCGTGTTCGCGGGGAACTTTGACGCGACGGCGCTCTAACGGCCGTCGGCTTCGCACAACGACATCAGCCCCGTGGGTCCGGCGGTGCCGGACGAACAGCCGAGGCACAGCCGGACCCGCGGCCGTCGATACGGGCGTGGGGCAGGGAGGCGATCATGAAGACGTGGTGGGTGGGCGCGGCGGCGGCCGCGATCTGGTTAGGCGTAACGGCGACGGCGCGGGCGCAGGCCCCGCCGCCGGGCGGGGGTCCGATTCAGGAGCCGGCGCCGGTGGGCGCGTGTGCGCCGGCGCTGCCGCCGGCCGTCCCCGGCCCGCTCACCGGCGCCGGCGCGCCGGGCGGCCCCGGCCTCGACCTGTCGCTGCCGGCCACGATCCCGACGGCGTGGGGACCCGGCCCCAAGCCGGAGAGCGGCTTCTTCGCCAGCGTCGGCGGCGTCAGCTACCAGCGCCAGCGCCCCGGCAACACGCCGTTCGTCCTGCGCGACACGAACAACAACCTCGACAACGGCAACATCCCGGCCCTCATCAACACCACCAAGGTGCAGAACTTCCACGACATCAGCCCCGGCATCAACTGGGGCGTGGCGGCCAGCTTCGGCTACATGCTCGACGACGCCGCCCTGGAAGTCGCCGGGTTTTACGTCGGCGACAAGGACTCGCGCGTCGAGTCGCGCGACCCCGGCCGGCTGACGCTGTTCTTCCACAACCCGCCGGTCGGCTTCGAGGGCGACAACGGCCTCTGGCGGCAGGCCGACCGCACCATCACCACGCTGCGCACGGCGCTCGCCAGCGGCGAGTTGAATTATCGCTGGTGGTCGCGCTCGACCTACGGCCTCGAAGGCATTCTCGGCGTCCGCTACCTCGACGTGCAGGAGAAGATCTCGATCTTCACCGACGACGACGGCATCCTCGTCCGCGACATCAACCTGTTCCCCGACCCGAACCGCCAGGCGACCTACTCGGTGCGCTCGCACAACCGCATCCTCGGCCCGCAGCTCGGCTTCGAGGCGTACACGCCGGTGTGCAAGTGGCTGTTCTTCGGCCTGACCGCCAAGGGCGTCTGGGGCGCGAACTTCCTGGAGGTCGATTATCGCCTGACGCGCGGCGACCTGTTCGTCGGCCGCAGCGAGCGGCGCGACACGACCACCTTCAGCCACGCCTACGAGCTGAACGCCTTCTTCGACATCATCGCCCTGGAGCGGGTGAAGCTGCGGGCGGGCTACAACCTGCTGTGGGTCGCCAACGTCAACGAGGCGATCCGCCAAATCGATTACGACCTGCTGCAGCCGGGTCCCAAGAAGGACGACGGCAGCATCCTGTATCACGGCCCGATGGTCGAGTTGCATCTGATCTTCTAACCCCGCTTGCGGCTTCGCACTTCCTTGCGAAGCCGCAAGCGGCGGACGCGGGGAGGTTGTCTCATGTCGGTGATCCCGTCCCTGGAATCGTGCCAGCACCCCGGCGGCCGACGCGCGCGCGGCTCGCGGCCCGACGGCGCGGCGCGGCCGGCGCTGGAGCGGCTGGAAGAGCGCGTCGTGCCGGACTCCGCTGGCATCACCGTCGTCCCCGGCTCCCTGCCCGCGGCCTCCGCGGCCGCTAACGGGGCGACGGCCGCGCAGCAGACGCGCTACCTCCTGCAACTCTATCGCGACCTGATGCACCGCACGCCGGGCACAAGCGAAGTCGGCTACTGGCAGAACGCCTTCGGCCAGGGGGCCACGCGCGACCAGATCGCCGCCGGCCTCTACTTCAGCGCCGAGCACCTCGGGGCGGAGCTGAAAGACTATTACCAAGCGTACCTGGGGCGCCAGCCGGGCGACGGCGAGCTGGCCTGGTGGGTCGGCCGGCTGCAGGCCGGGACGGGGGGGCGCGACGTCGAAGCCGCCTTCCTCCGCTCCGACGAGTTCTACGGCCGCTACGCCAGTTCGGACGCCGACTGGATCAACGCCGTTTATAAAGCGGCCCTCGGCCGTGACGCGGACGCCGGCGGGCAGATCTACTGGGGCAGGCAGCTCCAGCGAGGCGTGACGCACGACGCCGTCATCGCCAGCCTGCTCACGAGTCGCGAGTCGAACCGCCGCCTCGTCACGACCCTGTATGAAACCTTCCTGCGCCGCGAACCCGACGGCTCCGGCCTGGCGACCTGGACGTCGGCGCTGGCGACCGGGCGCTCGCCGCAGCAGTTCATCGTGCAACTCGTCAGCTCGTCGGAATACTTCCGCGGCACCTACAACGACTTCCCCGACTACGGCCACGTCGTCGGCGCCGGCACGCTGACACTCGACCCCAAGCCGGGAACCGGCAGGGCGGCGGGCACGGGAGATCCGGGGGCGGGTTCCGGCAAGGGAGGCGGCACGGGGACGGGCACCGGCGACACCGCAGGCAAGGGCGGCAAGGGGAGCGGCACGGGGAATAACAACGGCCCGCCGCGCGTCCTCGCGCGGGACCTCAACGTCTCCGGCCGCCCCGGCAGCAATTACGCCGAGCTGCAACTGGCGGTCAACCCGACGAACCCGGACAACATTGTCATCTTCGCGGGCCTGGCCGAGGGGGTGGATAACCCCAACGACGTCTTCTTCTCCTTCGACGGCGGCATCACCTTCGGGCGGAATCGCATCGACCAGACCGTCGACGGCATCAACACGAACTTCCGCTTCGACCCGGCGGTGACGTTCGACGACAACGGCCGCTGCTACATCGTCTACGGCGCCGACGACAACGCCGGCTCGATCAACCAGGGGACGAGTTGGGTCGTCGTCGGCCGCAGCGCCGACGGCGGGCGGACGTTCACGACAACGATCATCACCCAGGACAACAAGGCGACCACGTTCAACGACAAGTGGTTCATCACGGCCGGGCCGGCGCCGGGCAACTCGGCGCAGCAGGACGTCTACGTGGGCTGGGACCGGGTCGACAACGCCGCCAACGCGGGGCAGCCGGGCGTCGTCGCCGGCTCGATCGACGGCGGCGTGACCTTCACGGCGCCGGTCCGCTTCACCGACTCCCCCCGCGCCATCGGGGTGTCGCCGGCGGTCGGCCCCAACGGCGAACTGTACGTCTCCTACCTCGACCTGAACACCAACACGGTCAAGGTGGACGTGGCGACGACGTTCAACGGCACGGCGGGCTCGTTCAACTTCGGCGTCGACACGCTGGCGGCCACGGCGCGGAACCAGAACTTCACCACGCCGATCCCGTCGCAGCCGAACCGCGGCATCGGCACGCTGCCCGTCCTCGACGTCGACCGCAGCAGCGGGCCGAATACCGGGACCCTCTACATCGTCTACGCCGACCTCGCCGTCGGCGGCGCCGCGCCCGACTTCGACATCTTCCTCGTCCGCTCCATCGACAAGAACCGGACCTGGTCCGCGCCGCTGAGGGTCAACGACGACACCACGAGAACCAGCCAATTCAACCCGGCGATCGCCGTCGACAACCAGGGCAGCGGTTGCGTCGGCGTCACCTGGCGCGACGCCCGCCTCGACCCGGCGAACCAGAAGGTCGACGTCTTCGTGGCGACCAGCACCGACGGCGGCCTGACCTTCGGCGCCAACACCCGCGTCTCGGACGCCCCGTCCGACGAGTCGACCGACCCGGACCCGAACGACTACCTGGAGTACGACGGCTTCGACTTCGTCATGGGTAAGGAGTATCACGCCTGGTCGGACAATAGCCTCACCCCGAACGGCAACAAGCAGGTCTTCTTCGACTCGGAGACGGCGCCGGAATGCGGCGTCGGCACGCCGGACGACCCGCTGGAGCCGAACGAGACGTCGGACCGGCCGACCGACCTCGGCGTGCTGCGCGTCGGCGACTCGCGCGTCCTCGCCAACCTGAACATCAACCGGCACCCCAACCGCCTGCCCGACTACGACTGGTACAGGCTTCTGCCGGCGCAGGACGGGACGGTGACGGTGACCATCGGCCCGACGGCGGGCAACCTGGAACTGCAGCTGTTCACCGCCGACGCGCACGGTACGCTGATCCCGGTCGCGGCGGACGTGCTGCCGGGTCGCGCCGCGAAAAGTGTCACGGCCCGGTTCCGGCAAAGCCAGGTGATCCTCATCGAGGTCAAGGGCATCAATACCCGGCCGGGGGTCTTCGGGCAGGGGGCGTATCAGCTGAATGTGAACTTCACGTGATCGTCGACGGGCCGCGTGCGGCGTCGCAATTGCTAATCCGCAAGCGGCCGGTTCACGACACCGCCACCGCCCCCGTCTGCGGGTTGAGCCGCGCCTTCTGACTCGACGTCAGCCGGTTGATGACCTGTAAGAACGCCAGCGCGCTCGCCTCGATGATGTCCGTGCTGACCGCCCGCCCCCTCACGACCCGTCCGTTCGACTCGGCCTCGATGTGCGCCTCGCCCTGCGCGTCCTCGCCGACGGTCACGCTGCGGACGCGGTAATCCCGCAACTTCAACTCGACGCCGGTGATGCGCTCGATCGCCTTGAAGACCGCGTCGACCGGCCCGTCGCCGATGCTCGCGTCGCTCTTGACCGAGCCGTCCCGGTGCCACAGGCAGACCGCCGCCGTGTGGATCGTCCCCGAGCCGGCGTTGCAGGTGAACGCCTCCAGCACCCACGTCGTCGGCACGTCGTGCATCTGGCTCTCCGCCAGCGCCTCGATGTCCGCGTCGTAGATCTCCTTCTTGCGGTCGGCCAACACCTTGAACTGGTCGAACACCTTGTTCAGCTGCTCCTCGTTCAGGTGATACCCCAGGTCGACGATGCGCTGCTTGAGGGCGTGCCGGCCGCTGTGCTTGCCGAGGACGAGGTCGGTCTTGGCGATGCCGACGTCCTCCGGGCGCATGATCTCGTAGGTGTTGGCGTTCTTGAGCATCCCGTCCTGGTGGATGCCCGCCTCGTGGGCGAAGGCGTTCTGGCCGACGATGGCCTTGTTGCGCTGCACCTGGATGCCGCTAACGTGGGCCACTTTGCGGCTCGTCGGGTAGAGCAGGCGCGTGTTGATGCTGGTCCGGAGCTTGTAGTAGTCGGCGCGGGTGCGCACCGCCATGACCACCTCTTCCAGGGAGCAGTTGCCGGCGCGCTCGCCGATGCCGTTGATGGTGCATTCGACCTGCCGCGCCCCTTCCTCGAGCGCCGCCAGGGTGTTGGCGACGGCCAGGCCGAGGTCGTCGTGGCAGTGGACGCTGACGACCGCCTTGTCGATGTTGCGGACGTTCTGCTTCAGGTGGCGGATGACGGCGGCGTAGTGGCTCGGCACCGCGTAGCCGACCGTGTCGGGGATGTTGACGGTCGTGGCGCCGGCCTCGATGGCCTTCTCGACCACCTCGGCGAGGAAGTCCGGCTCGGTGCGCGAGGCGTCCTCCGGCGAGAACTCGACGTCGTCCAGGTAGCCTTTGGCCCGCGCGACGCCCTCGACGGCACGGCGGAGGATCTCTTCCTTGGCCATGCGCAGCTTGAACTCGCGGTGGATGGCGCTGGTGGCGAGGAAGACGTGGATGCGTGGCCGGGCGGCGTCGCGCAGTGCCTCCCAGGCACGGTCGATGTCGTCCTTGTTGCAGCGCGCCAGGCCGCAGATGACGGGGCCGCGCACCTGGCGGGCGATGGCCTGGACCGCCTCGAAGTCGCCGGGCGAGGCGATCGGGAAGCCGGCCTCGATCACGTCCACGCCGAGGTCCTCGAGGGCGTGCGCCACCTCCAGCTTCTCCGCGAGGTTCATGCTCGCGCCGGGGGATTGCTCGCCGTCTCTCAGGGTCGTGTCGAAGATAATCAAGCGGTCGTCGGCCATTGCGGGTGGCTCCCGTGAAACGAAAAAAGCCCCGGAACAAACGTCCCAGGGCTGATGCGGCATCGGTCATGTGCTGACAGACGGCGGCGCGCCTAGGACCATCCCCCCGGAAGGGTCGGAAGAAGTTCCAAGAATAGCAGTCGACCGGCGAAGGTCATGGTCGGTCCCTGGTCGTCACCGCACGCGGGAAGGATCGTAGTTAATGTAGAGCCCGCCCCGCGAAAAATCAACGGGCGTCGCCGCGATTGGGCACGGCAAGTTGCGTGAGAATGGTAAATTATCCGGGGGTGCGCGAGTAGGCGCCGCCCGTCGTGGTAGTCCGGGGGTGCGCGGGTAGGCGCCCCGGCGTGGTGTTACGGGGGTGCGCGTGTTTGATCCGGGGGTGGGGGGGGGGGGGCGGCGGCCGGGGGCGGCAGAGGGGGGG
>JBBROG010000203.1:0-15740 GCA_038229635.1 Gemmatales bacterium | reverse complement strand
CGGCGCCGCGGACGACGGCGTCGACCCGGTGGTGCTCGTCCACACCGTCCTCGGCACGATGCTCGTCGCCGGCGGCGCCAGCGCGCTGAACCAGTATTTGGAGCGGCACGCCGACGCCCGCATGCGCCGCACGGAGAACCGGCCGCTCCCCTCGGGCCGGCTGCACCCGCTGGAGGCGCTGGCCTTCGGCACGGCCCTCGGCGTCGTCGGCACGCTGTACTTGCTCGCCGCCCTGCCGCACCCGCAGGCCGCCCTGGTCGCGTTCGTCACGCTGCTCAGCTACGTCTTCGTCTACACGCCTCTGAAGCGCGTCACGCCCCTGAACACGCTCGTCGGCGCCGTGCCGGGCGCCCTGCCGCCGCTGATCGGCTGGTGCGCGGTGCGCGGCGCCCTCGGGGCCGAGGCGCTGGGCCTGTTCCTGATTATTTTCCTCTGGCAGGTGCCGCACTTCCTGGCGATCGCCTGGATCTACCGCGACGACTACGCCCGCGGCGGCTTCCGCATGTTGCCGTCGGCCGACCCGACGGGGCGGGTGACGGCGCGCAACATGGTCGTCTACAGTCTGGCCCTGATTCCCGCGAGTCTGGTGCCGGCGCTGGCGGGCGAGGCGGGGCTGGTCTACGTGACCGGGGCTGTCCTCCTGGGACTCGCCTTCTTCGCCTGTACGCTGGGGTTCGCGCGGGGGGCCAGCGTGGCCCAGGCCCGCCGGGTGATGCGCGGCTCGCTCCTGTACCTGCCGGCCGTGCTGGCGCTGCTGCTGCTGGCGGTGCTGGCGCGGAGGTATTGATGATCGTCCGCCCGCGGTTTAGCGCTAAGCCGCGAGCGGCCAAGAGTAAGGAAGGTCCGACACACTCATGGCACACGCAGTCGTAGAACACCCGCCGACCCCGCACATGGGCCTGCCGCTGCCGAACGGCAAGCTGGCCATGTGGCTGTTCCTCGTCACCGAGATCATGTTCTTCACCGCCCTCATCGGCGTCTACATGATCTTCCGCAACGGCACGCCGACGACGAAGGAGCCGTGGCCGAAGCCGCACGACGTCCATCTCGTCGAGTTCTACGGGGCCATCAACACTTTCGTCCTCATCTGCTCCTCCGTGACGGTCGTCCTCGCCCACTGGGCGCTGACGCGCCGCGAGGTGAAGAGGGCGACGCAGCTCATCGGCGTCACCCTCGTCCTCGGCTGCGTCTTCATGGGCATCAAGGCCGTCGAGTACAAGGCGAAGTGGGACCACGACATCCTCCCCGGCCACATCGGCGAGCGCCTCGACACGCCGCTGGGGCAGCAGTACCTCGAGCGCGTCCGCGGGCAACTCCGGGAAGCCGTCGCCGACCCGCACGGCGCCAGCGCCGCCACAATCGACGAGTGCCAGGCTCTGCTCGACGCGATGACGGCCGACACCGCCGCCGGCGGCGGGTACACGCCGCGGCCGACCCCCACCGAGGTCGCCGAGCGCGTCAAGCACATCCTCGAAGAGGCCGAGGCGAAGGGCGATCACGTCAAGCTGGCGCCGGCGATCCCGTTCGGCAACCTGTGGGCGTCGTGCTACTTCGTCATGACCGGGCTGCACGCCATCCACGTCCTCGGCGGGCTGCTGATCTTCGGCGGCATCCTCCTCGCGGCGGCGATGGGCAAGTTCGGCGTCCAACACGAACTGATGATCGAGAACGTCGGCCTGTATTGGCACTTCGTCGATATCGTGTGGATCTTTCTGTTCCCGCTGCTGTACCTCGTCTGAGCCGCTCGCGGCTTCGCAACCTCAACGCAGGAGCTTCTCATGACGACGCACGACGTCCACGACGAGGGCGGCCACCACGGGCCGGGCGTCAAGGCTTACCTGATCGTCTTCGCCGCCCTGTCGGTGTTTACGCTGATCTCGTTCGTCCTCAACTACCTGGCCCGCCAGGGGACGATCACGCCGCACCAGAGCTTCGCCGCCATCCTCACGGTCGCGGTCATCAAGGCGGCGCTGGTGGTCACGTTCTTCATGCACATGATCGTCGACTGGCGCAAGCTGTATTACCTGCTCGTCGTCGCGTTCATCCTCGCGACGATGATGATGATCGTCCTCATGCCCGACGGCGTCCTCGCCTGGCGCGGGCAGTAATCCCGGCTTGCCGTTTCGCGCCCGCGCCACTCGGCGGGCGCGAAACGGCAAGCCGAAGAGGTTCTTTCATGCGACGTGCCCTCACCGCCGGACTGATTCTCGCGGCCCTGGGCTGTTCGCAACCCCCCGCCGTCCCCCTGACCGACGTCGGCCCCGTCGGCTCGTTCGTGCTGACCGAGCGCGACGGCCGCACCGTCCGCCCGTCGGACCTCGGCGGCAAGGTGTGGGTGGCGTCGTTCATCTTCACGCGCTGCATGGGTCCGTGTCCGCAAGTGACCGGCAGCGTCCGCAAACTGCAAGACGCCTTCGCCGACCGCCCCGACGTCTTGTTCGTCACCTTCACCGTCGACCCCGACCACGACCGCGAGAAGGAGCTGCGCGACTACGCGGACAAGTTCGGGGCCGACCCCAACCGCTGGCTCTTCCTGACCGGCCCGCGCGACGAGGTCTACCGCGTCATCCGCGACAGCTTTCACCTCGGCGTCCAGCAGACCGAGGGGGACGAGCGCAAGCCGGGCAGCGAAGTGGCGCACAGCACGCGCCTCGCCGTCGTCGACCGGCGCGGCCACGTGCGCGGCTACTTCGACGGCCGGCAGGTCGACGACGAGGGGAAATCCGTCGACGACACGCCGCGCGTCCGCGCCGCCGTCCAGACCCTGCTGCGCGAGGACGACCGACTCGCCGACGGCTGGACGCTGAGGCAGGGGCTGCCCCCGCTCAACGCCTGCCTCAACGCCGCGAGCGCGGTGCTGGTCCTCCTCGGCTACGCCGCCATCCGCAACCGTTATGTGAGACTTCACAAGGCGCTGATGCTGTCGGCGCTGTCGGTGTCGACGGCGTTCCTGGCGTCGTACCTATTCCTGCACTTCTTCGTGATTCGCGGGGAGCACACCCCGTTCCGCGAGCGAGTGCCGCTGGCGCCCGACGGGGTCGCGAAAGCGTATTCGGCCATTTTGGTGTCGCACATAGTCCTTGCCATCGTGGCGGCGCCGCTCGTCCTGGTCACGGCTTATTTCGGCGTGCGCGACCGCCTGGCGCGACACGTCCGCCTCGCCCGCTGGGCTCTGCCCATCTGGCTCTATGTGTCGGTGACGGGCGTCGTCGTCTACTGGATGCTGTACCGCCTCTACCCCACGCCGTGACGGCGGGGTACAATGTCGCTCGCGGCTTCACACCAAGCCGCGAGCGGCCAGAGAGAGAACTGATGTCCCGTATTCGTTATTTAATAACCCTGATACTCCTTGCCCTCTCCTTCGTCGCCGCGTCGCCGCGCGCGGCGCGGGCGTGCCCCTCCTGACAGGACATCCCCGCCGCCCCCTCGGACGGCGCCTCCGGTCTGGAGGACGACCCGCTCAGCGAGGCCCGCGCCTACAACCACAGCATTTACCTGCTGGTCGGCATGCCGTACCTTCTACTCGGCAGCGTCGGCTTCCTGATCTACCGGGGGGTCACGAAGAACCAGGCGCTGAGGCAGGCGTCCGCCGACCGGGGCGCCGCGGAGAACCTCTCATGTCCTCTCCCATCGACCGCCGTCAGTTCGTCGCCAACGGCCTCAAGGCCGGCGTCGCCGCCGGCTTGACGGACCTCGCCTTCCTGAACAACCTCCCGCCCGTGGCGGCGGCCGACGTCAAGGTGACGCCGGCCGTCGTCAACCTCGGTTCCGAAATGGAGCCGCTCGTCAAGCTGATCGAAGACACGCCGCGCGCCAAACTCCTCGAAGCCGTCGCCGGCGAGGTGCGCGGCGGCGCCGGCTACGGCCGGCTGCTCGGCGCCCTGCTCCTCGCCGGCGTGCGCGGCATCAAGCCGCGTCCGGTCGGCTTCAAGTTCCACGCCGTCCTCGTCGTCCACTCGGCGCACCTCGCCAGCCTCGCCGCCACCGGCCGCGACCGCTGGCTGCCGCTCTTCTGGGCGCTGGACAACTACAAGGTGTCGCAGGCGAAGAACAAGACCGAGAACGCCGGCTGGATGATGCCGCCCGTCGAGGAGGGGAAATTGCCGTCGCCGACGCGGGCGAAGGCTCGCTTCGTCGAGGCGATGGACCGCTGGGACGAGGAGGGCGCCGACCGCGCCGTCGTGTCGCTGGTCCGCTCCGCCGGCGCGGCCGAGGTGATCGAGTTGTTCTGGCGCTACGGGGCGCGCGACTTCCGCGACATCGGCCACAAAGCGATCTACGTCGCCAACTCGTGGCGCTGCCTGCAGACCGTCGGTTGGCGCCACGCCGAGCCGGTGATGCGCTCGCTGGCGCTGGCACTCCTGGAGTACCGCCTCAAGGCCGGCACGCCGGCGGACAACGACGACGAGGCCGACCGCCCCTGGCGCGAGAACCTCAAGCGGGTCGGCCGCGTGCGCGCCGACTGGTATCAGGGCAAGGTCGACGCCGCCGCGACGACCGACCTGCTGGCGGCGCTGCGGACGGCGTCGTTCTCCGAGGCGAGCGAAAAGGTCGTCGAACTCCTCAACAAGGGCGTGTCGCCGGCGTCGGTGTGGGACGGCCTGTTCCTCCGCTGCGGCGAGTTGCTGATGCAGAAGCCGGGCATCGGCGGGCTGCACACCGTCACGACGATGAACGCCTTGCACCACGCCTTCACGGCGAGCGGCAACGACGAGACGCGCCGCCTGATGATGCTGCAAGGGGCCGCGTTCCTGCCGCTGTTCAAGAACTTCATCGCGGGCAACGGCAAGTTGCCCGAGGACTTGAAGATCGACACACTGGAGAAAGCGGACCTGAAATCGACGGGCCGCGACGCGGTGGCGGACATCCTCGGCGACGTGAGCGGCGACAAGCTTCGCGCGGCCCGCAAGGTGCTGGCGCTGGCCGGCGACCCGGCGGGCGCGACCGAAGACCTGCTGGCGGCGGCGCGGCAACTGATCTTCGTCAAGGGGACCGACTCGCACGACTACAAGTTCAGCATGGCGGCGCTGGAGGACTACCACCACGCGACGCCGGCGTTCCGCGCCCGCTACCTGGCCAGCAGCGTCTTCTGGCTGAAGGGCAGCGGCGACCCCGACAGCGGCCTCGTCAAGCGCACGCGCGAGGCGCTGCGGCAGACGTGACCACGGCGGCTGCGTGCGCGGATTCAGGTCGTTTGTCTTTTAGCCCCGTTCACGGGCTTTCCGCGCGGCCTCCCGGCCCGGCATGAATGCCGGGCCGGGGAAACCGGGGCTCACTTGACCTTCACCCGCGGCACGACGAACACCTGACAGCGAGGGCCGGCCGTCATTTTGCCGCTCGAAAGACCCGTCCGCAAGAGGGAGCGCGCCGAAGGAGGGGCGCACAATTCCGTCGGCGAAACCTACGGCCGTCGGAGGGAACGGCCTACAACGGCTCCTTCGCCGGCTTTCCGGCAGTTGCCGCTCCCGCACACGGGGGGTACGACGGGTCTATACGGCAGAGGGACGTGCCTATGGATATCGACGACCTTCCCGACCTCGTGCGGCAGGCGCAGTGCGGCGACGACGGCCGTGCCCGCGACGCCTGGAACGCGCTCTTCCTGCGCCTCGTGCCGGAACTCGTCAGCCCCGACTGGCCCGACACCAGTACGGCCCTCGTCCTGGGAGCCGTCTGGGAGCGGGGCTGGAAGGGCATCCGCCAGTTTCGCGGCGCCGAGACGCCGAAACTGACCGCCGACCTGCTCCGGGGGTGGCTGCGCCAGATCGTCCGCACGACCAAGATCAACGCCGCCAGCCGCCAGCCGGTGCGGCAGCGCAACGCCGTCCCCCTCGCCGGCTCCCCGGACGACTCCGCCGTGCCCGACTTCACCCCACAGGACGGCGAGGCGTCCGTGCTCACCTGCCTCGGCAATCAGGAAGAACTGGCCCGCCTGCGCTCCGCGGTCAAGAACCTCCCCGAACCGGACCAGCGCCGGGTCGATCTGGTCTTTTCCCAGGGCCATTCCGTGCGCCAGGCGGCCAAGATTTTCGGCTGCGACGAGAGTACGTTCCGCCATCACCTCGATCGTATCTTCCAGTGCCTCCGCGCGACGATGGGGGGACAGGCGTCATGCACACGATGAACAGTCGTATCCCCATTCCCGGACCCGACCCCGACCCGAACGACGACCGGCTTCAGACGCTCGTCGAGGACTACGTCGACCGGCTGCGTCGGGGCGACACCCCGGACATTTACGAGTTGATGCTGCTGCATTTGCCGTTCGCCCACGAGGTCGAGCAGCGGTTGCAGCTGGCCGAGATGTTGCTCCGCCTGGGCGATTCCGTCCGCTCGACGGTCACGACCGCCGCCGACCGCTCGACGACCGAGGCCGGCGCACCGCGTCCGGAGGGGCCGCGCTTCGTCGGGCGTTACCAACTGGAGTGCGAGTTGGGCCGCGGCGCGTCGGCGGTGGTTTACCGGGCGTTCGACCCGAAGCTGGACCGCCACGTCGCCCTGAAGGTGCTTCGCGCCGGCGCGGGCGCGCCGCGCCTTCTCGAAAGCGACGCCCACGCGGCGGCTCGGCTGCGTCACCCGAACATCGTCCCGCTCCACGAAGCCGGCGAGGATGACGGCGTCCTTTACCTCGACATGGAACTGATCGAGGGCGAGACGCTCGAACAGCGCCTGCGCGGCGGGTCGTTCGAGCCGCGCGAGGCGGCGGAGCTGACGCGGAAGCTCGCGGCGGCGCTGGCCTACGCCCACCAGCAGAAAGTCGTCCACCGCGACGTCAAGCCGTCGAACGTCCTGCTCCAGCGGCAGGACGGCGGGCGGCCGGCGGAGCCGCACCTGACCGACTTCGGCCTGGCCCGGCGGACCGACGCGGCGACGTCCGGCCCCGAGGGTGGATTCGTCGGCACGGCGGCGTACATGTCGCCGGAGCAGGCGTCGGGTCGAGGCGCCGACGCCGACGGCCGCAGCGACGTCTACAGCCTCGGCGTGGTGCTGTACCGGATGCTGACGGGCCGCTTCCCGTTCGCCGCCGCGACGCCCGAGGGCCTGCTGAGGCGCATCGTCGGCGAGGCGCCGCCCGCGCCGCGGTCCCACGCCCCGGCCGTCCCGGCGGACCTGGAGTTGATTTGCCTGAAAGCGATGGAAAAAGACCCCGCCAGCCGCTTTTCGACGGCGGGCGACTTCGCGGACGAGCTGGGCCGCTGGCTGCGGCACGAGCCCCTGACGGTGCGCCGGCCGGGGCTCGGCGAGTGGCTGTGGCTGTGGGCGCGCCGGAACCGAGCGATGGCGCTGACGGTGTGCGTGTCCGCGACCCTCCTGACCCTCGTCGCCGCGACTCTGGGCGCGGCGCGGGTCCGTGAGGAAGAGCAAGCGAAGGCGCGCGCCGAGGTCGAAGTCACCGACAAACTCGGCCTCGCCTTCGAGCAGCTTCACCTCCCGCGAGCGGGGCGGCGCGAGTACGCGCTAAAGACCCTCCGTGAAGCCGCCAAGGCGCGCCAGGGGGTGAGCAAGGAAGACGTCGCGGAGCGCCTGGACCGCCAACTCCGTTCCGCCTACGCCGCCACCCTTGGCGTGCCCGATCTCGTCAAGGTCGCACAGACGAAGTTGCCCTTCAACGTCTTCACCGTCTACCCGACGGCGATTCACCCCGACGGTCGGTCCCTCGTGATCGGCGTGCGCCCCCAGCCCGCCCGCTGGGTTCCGGGCAAAGACTTGCCTGAGTTGCCCGCCGGGACCAACCTCAACGACATTCGGCCGCGGGCGCGCGTGGTCTACAGCCCGGACGGCAAGCATCTCATCGCCCTGCCGGAGGAGAGAGGGTTAGAGGTCTGGGATGAGGAGGTCAGCCGCTTCGCCACCCCGCCGGGCGCCGGGAAAGAGCCGTACCTGGCCGCCGGCTTTACGAGCGACGGCAAGACGCTGTGCGCCTGCCGATCCGACGGCCGGGTGTCCTCGTGGTCGCTGCCCGGCCTGGACCCGGCCGTCTCGTGGAAGCGGGACGGGACGGCCGGGGAACGGCTCAGCGCCGCAGCCTTCAACGACGGCGCGACGCTGCTGGCGGTGGGCGAGGCGAACGGCAAGGCCCGCGTCCTCACCCCCGAGGGCAAGGTCGAAATGGTCCCGCAAGTGCGAGGAGAAGTCACGGCGCTGGCCCTGTCGGCGGACGGCCGACTTGTCGCGGTCGGGACCAAGGACGGCAGCGTCCAACTCTGGCGACGCGAGCGCGGCTCCTTCACGCCCCGCCACCGACTCCGCGTCAGCGGGGAAGAAGTCCGCTCCGTGTTCTTCCACCGGATCGCCCCGTACCTCCTGGCCGGCGGGCGCCACGCGATGAGCGTGTGGAACAGCGTGACCGGCGAGAAACTGCTGGCGACGGACGGGACGCCGTGGGGCGTCTCCCGCGACGGCCTCCGCGTCGGCGTGGGTGGGACCGGGACGGCCATGCTCTACGACTTCCGTCTGCCGAAAGAGGTGCGGACCCTGTACGGGCACGACGCCAGCCTGGACCAGATCGCCTGGGCGCGCGACGGCCGCCGCCTGGCGACGCTCGACGGCAGCTATGAGATACGGGTCTGGGACGCGGCGACGGGCGTGGCCGTGGCCGCGTTCGACGGCCAACCGGGGGAGAAATTCGCGCAGAACGCGGCCATCGCCCTGAGCGACGACGGCGGACACCTCGCCTACGTCAACAACGGCGGACAGGTCGTGTTGTGGGACGTCGCAAGCCAAAAAAGCCTGGAGAAGTGGACTATCGCGCCCGGGTATGAACGGCTGGTCTGCACCGGCGGGGCCAGGTTCCTGCTGGTGCGCGAGGAGTTTCTGAAGAATCCACCGCCGGAGCGCTTGCGAAGCGTGGCTTACGAATTCGCGGCGGGCCGGCCGTTGCGCGAGGTCAGGGAGGTGAGGCCCGCCGTGGACAAGGAGGAGAAACACTTCATGAGTGGTATCACGCCGGACGGCCGCTTCTACTACTGGTCCGGGCCGCGTCTGCCGCCCCGGAATAATCGCGTTGAAGTCTACGAGGTCGCGACGGGCCGCCGACTGACGAGCGTGCCTCGACCCGTGGAGAAAGAGGTCAATGACCTTGGCGCATTCCTCAGCCCGGACGGACGTTGGCTGTGGGTCGAGGGACTCGACAACAGGGGACCGATGCGCCACGACCTTTCGGGCCAGTTGCCCGTTGGCCGCGGGCTGGTGCCCCCCGTCGCCTTCGCCGCCGACGGCACATGGACGCTGGAGAGGGGCGGGGAGGACACGCGCCACGTCGGCGGGCGGGCGACACTGACGCGCGGCGCGGCCGCGCGGCCCTGGCTGGACGTGGGGCACCCGGACGGCAGTGAGGTGAAGCCGGCGGCCTTCAGCCCCGACGGGCGTTACCTGGCCTGGGGCGCCCGGAGCGGGGCCTGCACCGTGGTGGACTTGAACGCGCTGGCGAACGCGATCGACGCCTTCGAGCGGCAAGCCCGCGGCGAATGAAGAGGGCAAGCCCCCGGAACACATCAATCGAAAATCATATTCGGAAAATATCTCCCGCACCGCGACGCGCCGCTGTGTCTGAAGAATAACGGATGAGTCAGCCGAGGCGGTCAAACCGCGATTATGTTGAGCGACGCTTCGCGGAAGCGTACCGCCTTTTCGACGCTCCCGCGAAGCGTCGCGCAACGAGGTCTGGCTTTCTCTACTCCCGGTAGCGATCCTCACGACATGCCGAGGAAATTTACTCCTCCACCCTGTCAACCGAAGGAAACAAAAAATGTCTACCTACATTCGCCGGGCGCAATCAGTTCGGAACACCACCACACTCCAACGAACCCCGTGGAGGCCGCAGGTGGAGGTTCTCGAAGATCGCACGGTCCCATCGGGGTTCTCCGATGGGTTCGAGGGAGCGGCTCTGGACCCCTTCTGGTACAAGACTGAGCAGTCCGGATCGGTCCGCCTCTCCACGGCGATGGCCCACAGCGGCCGGCAGTCGGTCGAGATGGTTTCCACGGAGGGAAACGGCAACAAAGGTGTCGGCATCAACCATGCCTTTCCCAGTCCGGTGTACGGGCGAGTTTCGGTCTGGCTCTACGACAACGGGGCGGGGGTGTCTTCGAGCAACTACATGATCCTGAACGCCGGGGACAATCAAGAGAATGCTGCCTCCCTGTACACTGGCGACTACGATCTCGGGCCGGGCAACGGCGGCAGTTATTACTACAACCCGTTCGAGGTCTACCAAGCTTTCAACACCGGCGTCGTCCGCTCTCAAGCCTGGCACCTGTTCTCGATCAATTCCACTCCCTCGGCCGTGACCATGCAGATCGACGGGGTCACCGTTCACCAAGCCGGAGGGGGGCACCCGCTGACGTTAGTCAGCCTATCCTTGGCCGGGCCTACGTGGCGCCCGGCCTGGACCGGCCACTTCGACGACTTCGAGTTCACCCCCTACGGCACGGACATCACGCCGACGAAGCTGGCGTGGAATCCCACCCAGGGCGGCGTGGACTTCGGCTACAAAGTCAGCGGCGCGGCCTTGACGCAGGACACCACGGCGCAACTCTACTGGGCGAGCGGGACGACGACGGACACGATCCTCGGGCCAGCCGCGACGCCCATCCCGATCCCGAAGACGACGCCGGTGGACCAGGTACAGTCGGTGCATCTCGCCTCGAGCGACTTCCCCGGCGGTCCCGCACCGGGTGCAAGATACCTCTTGGCCGTGGTGGACCCGGACAACAAGATCGATGAGGGTGTGGAAGGCGAGAAGAACAATGTCGCCACCCTCGCCTATACGCCTACCCTCTCGGTCCAGGCGAAGTATGATGGCGACCCGCGCGACTCGTTCATGGGCCGGTACTTCGCGGGAACCGATGTCTTGAAGGACAATATCTACACGGTCAAGCTCTCCGACTCTCTCGACGCTTTGCGCCCGAAGATCGAAGTGAGAGTGGGAAGCCAGATCCTTGACGCGTACACCTTACCGGGCACCGTCGATACCTTCGTCACAAGTACCTTCGACCCCGGCTCGCTGCCGCCCGGAAACATTCCACTCGTCGGCGAAGCGTTGCTCTGGCGCCAAGACGCCGCCGACTTCTCCGCCAACGTGCTGGTGGTGCCCATCCCGGGATGGGCCAAGGCCCTGCGCGATTTCAACGTGACCTTCGATCCCAACGGGGACGGGCCAGGCGCCCCAGGAGCCTACGTCTTCGATGGGCTTCTGCCAAACCTCTCCCTCGGCGGAACGGTCTTCACCATCCCAAAAGATGTGCCGCTCGTCGGGGGGCAGGCTCTCCAATTCAGCGCCGGCTTTGAAGTCAAGACAGTCGCACCGCTTGCCGTCTCGTCTCCCCCGACCCTGGAAGGCGGACTCCATGCCAACCTGACGCTGGGCAAATCCATCTCCCTGCCTGTCGTTTACCTACCGCCGGCGGTTCGGCTGGACGACGACAACTGGAAACTCACCGTCACTCCAGGGGCCAAGCTCGATGCCCTCACACGCGACTCGCCGAACGGGTTCTCTCTCAGCTTGGCCCTGGATGGCAAGGTTCCGAGGCCGCTCCAAGCGACGCTGTTCGACGCCTTCGCGTTCGTCTACCCGTTCGGCGTCCCCGTCGCACTTGAGTTCGAAGTCACCGCGGCCCTGGAGGTCATGCTGCACGCCCATGCGCAGGTTGTGTATACCTCAGCGGGGTTGGAGTTCCTCCCCGGCGGGACTTACCTGGGAGTCGGTCTCGAAGGCAGCGTGACGGCAACGGCGCAGGCGGGCTGGTTTGCGCCGGCCTGGGTCCAGAATTTCCTGAACTTGCGGTACGGCCGCACATTCAGGCCCCCGACGTTGGCCCTGAAAGACACAGCGGCCGTCTCCCTCAGCGCGGACGCCGAGGCCCATTTCGTGGGTCCCGTAAGGTCCCCGACATACTCGGGACTCCTCTTCAAGGGCAGCGCAAAGTTCTCGAACAAGCTGGAACTGCTCTTCCAGATCGGCGATTCCACCATCTTCGACCTCGTCATCGCTGACCTGACCAAGAAGAGCCCTGATTACGCCTGGACCTTGCCGTAAGTCCGTCGTCAGGGAGGTTCGGTCAGCGGTGAACTCAGGAGTGGGAAATCGTCCCGGAGAAGTTGTTATGACCTGGAACTGTGCGGTCAAGGCGGTGGTTTACCTGTTCCGCGGCTGGTCGCTCGCCTTGTTCTTGACATTCTGCGTCCCAGCGGTAACGCGGGCCGGCCTCATCACTAATGTCTCGGGGGGAGCGGTCCAAGACCCATCGAGAGGTCTGTACGTCTACAGCTACACAGTGACTAACCTGCCGGGAAGTACTGACACGCTAGGGGGTCTCACTGTGAACGTGGACCCCTCGGCCGACATATCGGCCATCTTCGGACCTCCCGGCTGGCAGAGTTCCTTTGACATGGCTGACGCTTTGGTGCTGTGGGTTTCGGCCGATCCCTCCACCGACATCCTGCCCAGTTCATTCGGCATCTTCTCGTTTCGCAGTCCGTTGCCACCCGTTCCTCAAGACTACCTTGCCATCGGGTTCTCCGACTTTGGGATCGATTTCAACACCGGGACAACTGTAGGTCCTGGGGCGAGCCCTTCCACTGTAGTCCCTGAACCAGGGAGCCTTCTCGTCTTCGGCGTTGGTCTCCTCGGCGTGCTCAGCTACCGGTGGAAACGCCGTAAGCCCGCCGCAGTACTGTAGCAGTCCGCTGAAGGCTCTTTTGCTCCTCGTTCCCAAGCAAAGCTTGAGGACGGGGGAGGGGGCGGGGGAAACTCGCGTGAACTCGTCCCGATAACGCTCTCTCTAACATCGGCAATCCTACTTCCCTACCGGTCCCCGTCCGCCGTGCGCGCGGCGAGGCGGTGGCTCCACAACCTTGAGGGTCTGATCCATGTCGTTCTCCGCTCTCCGCCACGGTAAGAACCAGGCTTCCCGCCCGACCGACCGACGCTCGCGCCTTCAGGCGTGGCGCCCGTCGCTGGAACGGATGGAGGACCGCGTCGTCCTGACCGCCGGCGTCGCCCCGCACCAGGCCGCCGTGACGCAACTCTACCAGGATCTCTTGCACCGCCTCCCCGACGCCAGCGGGCTCGCCTACTGGACGGGCCAACTCGACGCCGGCGCCGACACGCAAGCCGTCGCGACCGCCCTCACGCACAGCACCGAGTTTCATCGGGGCGAAGTGGACGGCGTCTACCAGCGCCTGCTCAACCGCGCCGCCGACGAGGGCGGACGCGCCTTCTTCGCCAGCGCCCTCGACGCCGGGCAGACGGTCCAGCAGGTGGAGTCGGCCGTCGCCTCCTCGCCGGAATACGCCCGGACGCACGGCGGCGGCGGCTTCCTCGACGCCCTCTTCAACGGCACCGACCACCTGAAATCTCTCGTGAGCGGGGCGTACCAACAGGTGCTTCACCGCGCCGGCGACGCGGCGGGACTCGACTACTGGGCCGGACGCATGAGCGCCGGCGCGTCGCTCGACGACGTGACGGCGAACCTGGCCGTCAGCGCCGAGAAGGCGGCCATGCCGGCGGCGACCTCGGCCGTGTTGGGGACGTTCAGCGACGCTTCGGCTCTGCCGACGGGCGCGGTCGGGAGCCTGGAGACGTCTCTGGCCGGGTCGGTCCACGCGGCGCTGAGCGCCGGCGCCAGCGGGTCGGGTTCGGGGGCGGCGCCTCTGGGCGTCGGGATGCAGAGCGTGACGCTCAAGAACGGATTGCCGGCGGTGTTCCAGGCGTTCGGCCCCGAGCGCCTTGTGGACACGCGCAACACGGTCAGCGGTCAGTACGGCGGCCCGCAGTTCACGGCCGGCGGCACGCGGACGATCAACGTGGCGCCTTACAACCTGACGGACCCGTCGATTCCGTCCGCCGCCACCGGCGACCAGCCGCCCACGTCGAACCTGCCAAACAACGTCGTCGCGGTGTCGGTGATCCTGTTCATCGTCGGCGCGCCGCAGCCGGAGTACGTCACGGCCTACGCCACGGGGACGTCGCCGGCGCCCATCGGGACCGCGTCGGTGTTCGCGGACCGAGTGGGCCAGACGATCGCGGCGAGCGCCATCGTGCCGGTGAACGCCTCCGGCAACATCGACATCTACTCCTCCGGCGGCGGCAATTTGGTCGTGGACATCAACGGCTACTTCCTCAACCAACTCGACGGCACCGACAACTTGCCCATCAGCGGCAGCGTGCCGGGGACCACGAGTGGCGTCATCGTCGGCACCAACACGAACGCGGGAGCCGTCAACGGCGTGCTGGGTCAGGTGACGAACGCCGCGGCCCTCGGCAGTTCCGCGGGCGTCAAGGGGATCAATGCCTCGACGGCGGGAAGCGCCTACGGCGTCCAGGGGTGGGCTCTCGCGACCACTCCGACAGCGGGAAACAGCGGCGTCATCGGCACGAATTTCGCCACGAATAGTCTCGGATCGGGCGTACTCGGCACCCACGCGAGCAACGGCGTCGGGGTCCAGGGCCAGTCGGTGGGCGGCATCGGCGTCTTCGGTATCAACAACGCCGGCGCCGGCGGCACCGGCGTGGCCGGGACCGCCAGCGGCGTCGGCAGCAAGGGCGGCAATTTCACCGGCGAGACCGGCGTCATCGGCACCACGAACGACACGGGGGCCGTCTTCGGCGTCCTCGGCCAGGTGACGAGTACCTCGGCCGCCATAGGCTCTGCGGGCGTCGTCGGGACCAATGCCTCCACCACGACCGGAGGTTCGACCGACAACGCCGTGACTGGCGTCCTGGGCGTGATCACCTCGACGTCGCCCGGCAACTTCTCCGCGGGCGTGCGCGGTATCAACAAGAGCCTCACCGGCAGCGGCATCGGCGTCCTGGGTGAGACGGCGGGTGTGGCATTCGGAGTGTCTGGCATCGCGGATAGACCCGGAGGCTCCGGCGTGGCCGGTCAGGCCCCTTCCGGGAGCTTCGCCATCTACTCCTACGGCAACTTCGGAGCCAGCGGCACGAAGTCGTTCGTGGACCCGTCGCCGACCGATCCGTCGAAGCAGATCGCTTACGTCGCCCTGGAGGGTCCGGAGGCGGGGACGTACTTCCGCGGCACCGGACACTTCGTCAACGGCACCGCGACCATCGACGTGCCGCAGACCTTCCGCGACGTCACCAACGCCGACGGCCTCAGCGTCCAGGTGACGCCCGTCGGGCCGACGTTCACCAACGTCACGGTCAAGAGCCTCGACCTGAACCACGTCGTCATCCTCGGCTCGCAGGACGTCGATTTCTACTACACGGTCAACGGCGTCCGCCAGGGCTACGCGGACTTCAACCCGCTCCAGGCGAACACCATCTACGTGCCGCGCTCGGCGACCGACACGCTTCCAAACTGGCTGAACGACACGCAGAAGGCGAAGGTGATCGCCGACGGCATCTACAACGCCGACGGCACCGTCAACCTCGCCACGGCGCACCGCCTCGGCTGGGACCAGCTCTGGACGACGACCACGACCTCGAGCGGTGCCGCCGGATAGTGCGGGATCAAGGGACCTGTCGATCTGACGACACGCACGGCGGCGTCATGGTATGTTGAACCCGCGTAGCGGGTGACGGATCGTAGCCCCGGGTGGAGCGCAACCCGCGCAGCGGGGGAAGCGCAACCCGGGGACAACGACCGGGGACGTATGAATTGTTTGGAACCCGCGTAGCGGGTGACGGATCGTAGCCCCGGGTGAAGCGCAACCCGGGGATTACGACCTGGGACGTGTCAATTGTGTTGAACCCCCGGAGGGGGTGACGGAGCCGTGAACGTCCG
>JBBROG010000202.1:0-15778 GCA_038229635.1 Gemmatales bacterium | reverse complement strand
GGATATAACCCCTTCGGGGTAAAATGCCCCCAGCCCTACCCCGAAGGGGTTATATCCCACAGCCGGGGGTCGCGCAGCGCACCCCCGGAACAACCATGCCCACCCCCGGAACGTACCGCCGGGGTCGCGCACCCCCGGAACGACGACGAAACCGGCCCCGGCGCGGCCTTACCCGAATTCTTCATCTTCCCCATAGGAATGACGCGCGCCGGCCGGTATAATCAGCCCCTGCTCCAGCCCCTCGCCGGGATAAGGACTCGCCCCGGCGGATCGTGAGCAACCCCCTGAGTGACCGGGCAATGATCTTCCTGAACTGCGAATTGCCCAACGCCACGACGTGGTTCTATTTCAGCCTGTTGCTGGCGGTGGCTCTGTTTTTCAAGTTCTCACGCCTGCTCAGCGTGCGCAACGCGGACGTGGTATCGCTCTTCCTTCTCGTCCCCGGCCTACTGCTGGTGCAAGAGCAAACCTATTGGTGGTGGGGCTACCTGACCCTGCTGGGCGGGTCGGCGTTCCTCCTCACGCGCTGCCTCGTCGACCTGGCCCTCGTGCAGCGGCCGGCGCTCGGCCCCAACCTGACCCCCGGCGGTCTGGCGTGGATGGCGGCGGCGCTGTTCGTCTGCCTCGTCGCCGTCACCGTCAGCCGGCAGCGCCCGGCGCCCGAGGCCGGCGACTCCGAGCCGGTGCTGCCGTACAAGGCGAGCGTGACGGCGGCCAGCGTCGTGCGCCAGCAGGCCGAGGCCAATAACGTCGACGACTTCGACGCCGGCCTCTGGGTCGGACGCGGCCTGGCGGTCCTGTGCCACCTGCTCATCGTCGCCGGCTTGATCGTCGTCGGCTGGCGTCACTTCCAGGACGCCCACGCCGGCATGGCGGCGGCGACGTTCTACCTGCTCTTGCCCTACACCGCCGCCCACTTCGGCCAGTGGTATCACGTCTGGCCGATGGCGCTGGTCGTCTGGGCGGTCGTCGCCTACCGCAAGCCGACGCTCGCCGGCCTCCTGCTGGGACTCGCGGCGGGCACGGTCTACTTCCCCGTCCTGATCTTCCCCGTCTGGTGCGGCTTCTATCGCGGCCGCGGCGCGGGACGCTTTACCTCCGCCTTCGTCCTCGCCTCCGGCCTGTGCCTCGCCGTCACCGGACTGCTGCTGTGGATGGACGGCGACCTGCTGAGCCGGATCGATTCGCTGCGCTGGATGTCGGCGTGGAAGCCGTGGCTGACGCCCGACGGCACGGGGGCGCAGAGCTTCTGGAAGGGGATGCCGTGGGCGTGGGCCTACCGCCTGCCGGTCTTCGTCGCCTCGACGGCCCTCGTCGTGTCGACGGCTTTTTGGCCGACGCCGAAGAACCTGGCGCACGTCCTCGCCCTGTCGGCCGCCGCGATCATCAGCGTGCAGTTCTGGTACGCCAACCAGGGCGGCGCCTACGTCCTGTGGTATCTGCCGCTGGTGCTGCTGTTGGTCTTCCGGCCGAACCTGTCCGACCGCCGGCCGTCGCCGATCAACCGCGAGACGGACTGGTTGTTCCGCCTCGGCCGGCTGACGCTGCGCCTCGCCGGCCGCCTGGCGCGCCTCGTCGGCCGGCTCATCGGCCCGCCCGCGCAGCCGGTGACGCGGCGCTGACCGCGAAGCCGCAAGCGGCGGGGTATGCCCCGGTCACGGTAGGTCGACGCCGCCGGCGCAGAACGGGTTGCAGCGGCAGACGCGCCACACCCCTTTGCACCCCCCGCGCAGCGGGCCGTGTTTGCGCACCGCCAGGATGAAGTATTCGCTGCAACTCGGCTCGAAGCGACACACCGACGGCAGGATCGGCCGCAGCACCATCTGATAGAGCCGCACCAGCGCGACGAGGAACGCCGCCAGCACGCGCCCCAGCGCCGCCGTGACTTTCCCCATCATGACCGCTCCGCTTCCTTGGCAATGCGCCGCGCCACCTGGCGGACCAGATGCGGCAGGCCGCGCTTCAACTCCTCCAGCGCCGGCTCCCCCGAGCCGCGCGGGATGAGGACGAGGTCGAGCCCCGTCGGCATCTCGTGGCGGGTGAGGCGGAACGCCTCGCGGTAGAGGCGGCGCAACCGGTTGCGGCGGTGCGCCGGGCCGACCTTGCGCGATACCGACAATCCGAGGCGCAAGTGGGGCAAATCGTTCGGGCAGGCGTAAACGATCAGCCGGCCGTCGCTGACGGAGCGGCGGAACTCGTAGACGCGGCGAAAGTCGGCGGGGCGGCGCAAGTGCTCGTGCGGGCGGAAGGCGAACGACAGCTGCGGCGGGGAGGTCATGGGCGGCGACTCGGGTTACCACGGGGGGCCGGAACGCGGGCTCTGCGGGTTGAGTCGGGCGAACTCCTCGATGATCTCGCGGCTCCGCTCGTCGGCGGGCGCCGGCACCGCGACTTTCACTTCGATGTACTGATCGCCCCCGGCGACGCCGAGGCCGCGCAGCCGCAGCCGCGAACCGCTGGAGGTGCCGCGCGGGACTTTGACCGTCACGTGCGACCCGTCGAGCGTCGGCACGTCGACCTTCGTCCCCAGGACCGCTTCCGACAGCGACAGCGGCACGTCGAGAATGAGATCCTTCCCCTCGCGGCGGAAGTAGGGGTGCGGCGCGACGCGCAGCTTGAGGCGAACCGTACCGCCGCCCGGCGCCGGCACGCGCATCACCTGGCCGTCCTCGACGCCGGCGGGGATGCGCACCGTCCCCTCCTGGCCGTTGATGGTGAGGCTGATCGAGCCGCCCTGTGCCGCCGTCGCGAAAGGAAGAGTGACTTCGGTCTCCGCTTCGGGCTCGGGCTCGGGTTTGCGCGAGCGACGTGTACGGCCCCCCGCGCCGGCGCCGCGCGGCGCCTGGTTGAAGGCGTCGCCCATGCCGCCGCCGAAGAGGTTACGCAGCAGGTCTTCGGCCATCCCCGGGTCGACGCCCTCGAAGGACGGACCGCCGGGACCGCCGCCCCAGCGGAACGTCGTCCCGCCCGGCCCGCCTCCGCCGAAGGGGCCGTTGGCGCCGGCGACGCCGAAGCGGTCGAACTGGGCGCGTTTCTCCTTGTCGGAGAGGATATCGTAGGCTTCCTGCACTTCCTTGAACTGCGCCTCGGCCTGCTTATCGCCCGGGTTGCGGTCCGGGTGATACTTCCGGGCCAGCTTGCGGTAGGCCTGCTTGATCTCCGCCTCGGCGGCCTCGCGCTTCACCCCCAGGACTTCGTAGTAGTCGCGCGGCATGGGTGCTTCGAGTTGGTGAATCCCTCGGGAAGACCACTTCCCGAATCTCCCGCTATTCTAGCGCGACGGCGACGCCGGGCCAAGGCGTTCAAGAGATCCCCTCGTCGCGCAACAGCGCCGCCGTCGTCACGACCGCCTTAACGATACGACTCACATCCTCCTCGGAATGCGCCGCCGTCGTCATGCCGCCGAGGCCCGGCATGTCGACGCCGTGCAGTAGCAGGCCGCGGCGGAAGGCGTGCGCAAGGCGAGGGTTCCTCGGCCCGTCGAGCTTGTCGAACGCCCCGCCGTAGGGCACGAAGTCGTCTGCCGAGGGCCTTGGCCCGCTGTAGCCGGCCAGCAGGCGGAAGAAGGAGAAATCCCCGTAAGCCACCCAGTCGAGGCCGTCCTCGGCGAACCGGGCGTTGAGGCGACGCCGCACCTGCCGCGCCGCCTCGTTCGCGCGCCGGCCCGGTTCGCCGGTCGCGACCTGTTCCAGCGTGGCGATGCCCGCCGCCGCCGACAGCGGGTTGGCGTTGAACGTGCCGGGGTGACGCATCTTCGGCCGGCCGGGCCGCGCCTCCAGCGCCGCCATCACGTCGGCCCGCCCGGCGACGCAACCGCCCGGCAGCCCGCCGGCCAGAACTTTCGCCAGCGTCGTCAGGTCGGGCGTGACGTCGTGGTACGCCTGCGCCCCGCCCGGATGGACGCGGAAGCCGGTGATGACCTCGTCGAAGATCAGCAGGCGCCCCAGCCGCGTCGTGATCTCGCGCAGCGCCCGCAGGAAGTCGCCGCCGATCGGGACCATGCCCCAGTGTCCGCCCGTGGGTTCGAGAATGACGCAGCCGATCTCGGGGGCGAGCGTCAGGGCGCGCTCCACGGCCTCGGCGTCGTTCGGCGCGACGACGGCGGTGAGCGCCGCCGCCTCGCGCGGCACGCCGGGGGCGGGGGCGCCGTCGTACGGCGGGTCGGCGTCGAGCGTGACCGCGTCGTGCCAGCCGTGGAAGTGGCCGGCGAACTTGAGGACGCGCGGCCGCCCGGTGAAGATCCGCGCCAGCCGCAGCGCCATCAGCGTCGCCTCCGTCCCCGACGCCGTGAAGCGCAGCCGCTCCGCCGACGGCAGCAGCCGCCGGACCCATCGTCCCCATTCAATCTCCTGTTCGTGGCAAGCGCCGGGGTGCGTCCCTCGCCCCATTTGCCGCCGCACCGCCTCGACGACGGCGGGGGGGCTGTGGCCGAGGAGGATCGCCCCGTGGCCGCACCAGCAGTCGACCAACTCGTGGCCGTCGACGGCCCACTTGCGCGCGCCCTCGGCGCGGTCGACGTAGACGGGGAAGGGATCGAGGTGGCGCAGGTCGTGGGTGACGCCCTGCGGGAAGAGGGCGCGGGCTTCGTCGTGCAACGCGCGCGAGGCGGCGAATTCCGCCTCGTAGCGCCGGAGGAGAGAAGATCCCGCGGGGGTCGCCTGGTGCATGGGTCGTCTCCGAGGATGAGCGCGTTCTTCGGACAGTTTAGAGTCTGTCCTTATGCTCCCCTCGCCCCTGTACTCAGGGGAGAGGGGTTGGGGGTGAGGGGTTTTTCCGGGGCGTAAAGGCACCCCTCACCCCAACCCCTCTCCCCTGAGTACAGGGGCGAGGGGCTTCTGGTACAGACTCTTAGTCAGGCGTCCTCGTCGCGCATCTCTTGCAGCCACTCCTTGACGCGCTCCAGGACGCGGTAGACGGTGCGCTCCGTGCAGGCGAGCTGCACGCCGATTTCCGCCGCGTTCAGGCCCTGCAGCGTCAGCGCCAGGATTTCGCGCTGGCGTCCCACCAGGCTATTCATGAGTCCCTCGACCGTCTCGGTGAGCATGGCGGCCTCGTCAGGCGTCGGCTCGTCGTCGGCGGGCTCGCGCGCGACGCCGGACGCCTCCTCCGCGCCGTCCACGGGGACTTCGCGGCGCAGGTCGCGGCGGGCGGCGCGGAAGTAGGTCGCCCGCCGGCCGCACTTCCGCACCGTGATGACCACCAGCATGGCCCAAAGGCTGTCCCAGCTATCCGCCTGCACCTGCCCGTCGGCCTGGCGCACGAAAAAGCTGCGGAAGACCGACTGAAGGACGTCCTCCGGGTCGACCTTTTGCCGCAGCGGGGCGCCGAGACGGCTGCGCGCCAGGGCGACGAGGCGGTTGGCGAAACGGTTGAAGACGAGCGCCGCCGCGCCGCCGTCGCCGGCTCGCAGCTGGGCCATCACGTCCGCGAAGGACTCGTCGTGCGCCATCGCCGTTCGGCCTGCTCCTTGGGCGCCCGTCAGGGGGGACTCTCATTATCCTCCCGCGCGCTCGGGGGCACAAGGTCTTGTATGAACGACGGTTACAGCGCCCGCCTTTTTTTCTTTTTTCGCGTGTCAGTCGGCGAGGCCGGTTTTGCACTCCCCCGGTAGAGGAGGAAAGGCTTCCGCCCCCCTGCGACCGACCCGCAACCAAGGTGTCTCCCATGCGTCACGTCACCAAGCTGTTCCGCTCGCGATCCTCCCGCCCGGCTCCCGCCCCGCGTGCCCGCCTCGCCGTCGAGGCGCTGGAGTCGCGCCTGACGCCCTACGCGGTCTCCGGCAACGCCTGGCCGCACCCCGAGCTGATCACCATCGGCTTCGTCGCCGACGGCACGCAACTCGCGCAGGGCAACCCGCCCCCCACAAGCAACCTGTTCGCCAAATTCAACAGCCTCTTCGGTCAGGCGTCCACCTGGCAGAATCAAATTCTGAAAGCCGCCCAGCAGTGGGCCGCGCAGACGAACATCAACTTCGTTTTCCTCACCGACACCGGCGGCGCCGCCGGATCGGGCCTCTACCAGCAGGGCGACCCGACGATGGCGGACATCCGCGTCGCCGGCTACAACTTCGGCACCACGACGCTGGCCTCGGCGTACATGCCGCCGCCGATCAACAACTACTCGATCGCCGGCGACATCAACCTCAACACGAACCAGATCTGGAACATCGGCACGACCTACGACCTGTACACGGTGGCGGTGCACGAGTTCGGCCACGCCCTCGGCCTGAACCACAGCAACCTCAGCTACGCGGCGATGTTTCCCGGCTACAACGGCATCAAGTCGACGCTTAACAGCGACGACATCTCGGGCATTCGCAACATCTATAGCGGCAACAACGCCCGCGCCGCCGACGCCTACGACGCCGCCGCGAGCAACGGCACCTTCGGCACGGCCAGCGACCTCACGTCCACTATCGACCCGGTCGCGCTGACGGCGCTGGCAACCAACCTCGACGTGACGACGACGGCGGACAAGGACTATTACAAGGTGACGGTCCCGGCCGGGACGACGGGGACGCTGGTCGTCAACGCGCAGTCGAGCGGCCTGAGCCTGCTGGCGCCGAAGCTCACCGTCTACGCCGGCGATCAGGTGACGGTGAAGGGCAGCGCCAACGGCCTCAATCACTACGGCACCACACTGACCGTGACCGTCAACGGCGTGAGCGCCGGCGAGACGTATTACTTCAAGGTCGAAGGCGCCGACACGACAGCGTTCGGCACGGGCACATACGCCCTGACGCTGAATTTCGGCGGCAACCCGAATCCGACGGTGCCGCTGCCGAACACGGCGACCGGTCGAGGCAGCCCGACCAGCAACGGCGGCGGCTCGCCCGAGGTGCCCGGCGACGGCGACACGCCCGGCCGCGACAGCTTCGACCCGAACGAGGGGCAAGACCACCACCCCGCGCCGGTCGAACCGGGCGCGGCCACGTTGAGGACGCCAGCCCGCTCGGGGGAGGGACGGAGCCCCCTGGCCGACGCGGGGTTTGTTTCGCAGGCACCGACTCTGCTCGCCACGGCGCGCGGTGTGACTTCCGGCGCGATCGACGCACGCCCGGCGGTCATTCCCGTCGCGCCGACGGCGAGCGGAACCACACTCGCCCCGTCCGCGGCCTCGTTCGGCAAGGCCGGCCGCGCCGGGAAGGCCGAAGACGACGCGACAACCGTGACCCCGGCGCCGGCCGCGAACGTCGAGCCCGCCCTACCCGCCGCCCCGCGCGAAGACGACACGCCGCGCGGCACCGACAAGGACCAGGCCATTTCCGGGCAGGCGCGAGACGTGGTGTTCGCGAATGATTTCGCACCCGCGAGCCACGCCGACCTGACAGAGAACAAGGCCGCGGACGTCGCCGTACCGCCGGTCGGGCCGGCGGCCGTGGTCGGGCTCGCCTTGGTGGTGGGCGGCCTCTGGGTCGGCCAACCCTCTCCCTCTCCCCGCCAGCGTCGCCTGCCGCGCGTTCTCCTGCCGCGCTAAAGAGCGCGGAAAAGGAAACGAACGAGGCCGCGAGCCTTCGGAAGAAGGCTCGCGGCCTCGCCGCGTTTCTCGCCCGGTCGCGTACTCACGGCTTACGAATCCGCGGCGCCTCCATGCGCGCCGCCGACGCGGGCGCGGGCGTCCCCCGCGCCGGTTCGGGTTTGCGTGCGGCGACGACCGTCCCTGCCTTGGCCGCCGACAGGGTCAGGCCCACCGCCACCTCGCGGCCGTCGCGGAGGACCGTCACCGCCACCTTGTCGCCGGCCTTGCGGTCCCAAACGGCGCGCTCGACGTCGAGCCGGTTGAACACCGGCCGCTCGCCGACGCGAATCACCTCGTCGCCGCGGCGCGGCCCGCCGTCGGCGGCTCCGCCGACGACGTCCTGGACCACGACGCGCTGCCGGCCCGGCCCGTCGGCCTCGACCGTCCGCTCGGTCACGCTCAAGCCGTGACTGACGCCGGCGAGGCGGGCGGAACTGAGGTGCTTGCTCAGCGCGTCCTTGACCGAGTCGGCGCTGAGGGCGAAGGCGATGCCTTGCGCCCCCTCGCGCAGGGCGACGTTGATGCCGATCAGTTCGCCGTTGACGTTCAAGAGCGGGCCGCCCGAGTTGCCGGGGTTGATGCCGGCGGTCACCTGAATCAGGTCGCGGAGCACCTCGCCGGTCGGCATGGTCACCTCGCGGCCGACGGCGGCGACGATGCCGCTCGACACGCTGTTCTGGTAGCCGAACGGGTGGCCGACGGCGACGACCGTCTCGCCGACCATGACGTCGTTCGACGGCGCGAACGCCAGGGCCGGGAGCCGCCGCCCGGCCGGCAGGCGCAGGACCGCGAGGTCGTGGCGCGCGTCCTCGACCAGGACCTCCGCGGCCAGCTCCGTGCCGTCGTACAGGTGGACCGTGACGCGATCGGCCGAGGCGATGACGTGGCGGTTGGTCACCACGAACCCCCGTTCGTCGACGATCACGCCGGTGCCTCCGATCTCTTTCCGGCCCCACGAGCCCTTCTTCTCCACCTTGACGGACACGATGCTGGCGCGCGTTTTCTGCACGGCCTCCACGATGGCGTTGCGGCGGGAGTACTGCCCCTTGGCCTCCGCCCCGGCCCCGCCGAGGAGACTGAGGATCGCCAAACTCATGATGACGCGCGGGCAGGCCTTGCGCATAACGCTTTCATCCTTCCGGCAGCCGGGCTGCCTTCGGTCGTGGGGCTCAGGAGATCGGGGAATCAAGGGGATGACGGATCGCCGCGCCCGCCTCGGGGCGGGGCCAGCGGTTCGTGGGAGGAACTCCGTCCGGGCGAGCGGCGTTGCTCTGGAACAAGACTAGGCCGCGCATCCGAGCGACGCAAGTTTTTCCGGGGGGCGGCGACGCCGGCGGCCGCGGCCGAGAATCGGCGCGTCTTTCGGCGGCGCGATTTGCATTCGCCCCGGCCGTGTTCTACTTTTGCGTGTCCTCTGACTTTGGGGAGAAGGAGGAGGACATCGGGGCCGTCGGCAGAGAGGGGATTGCCGGCGGCCCTTTTTCTTTTCCCCCCGCACCTCACGCCGCCCCGCCGCCACCTTCTCTTCGCGGGGGCCCAACTCGCCGCTATGCTGAAGGGGACACTCACCCCACCCCGCGGCGGCGCCGGAAATGAAGATCTCGGAGATATTTTATTCGATTCAGGGCGAAGGGCTGCTGGCCGGCGTCCCGTCGGCGTTCGTGCGCACCAGCGGCTGCAACTTGCGCTGCTGGTTCTGCGACACCGACTACGCCTCCTGGCGCCCCGAGGGGGAGAGCCTGTCCGCCGACGAAATCCTGCGGCGCGTGGCGGACTTCCCGGCCCGGCACGTCGTCGTCACCGGCGGCGAGCCGCTGATCGCCCCCGGCCTCGCCGACCTCTGCCAGGGATTGCGCCACGCCGGATATCACATTACCGTCGAGACGGCGGCGACGGTCTTCGAGCCCGTCGCGTGCGACCTCGTCAGCCTCAGCCCCAAGCTCGCCAGCTCGACGCCGCACGAGCGCGAAGGCGGCCGCTTCGCCGGACGCCACGAGGCGCTGCGCCTCAACCTCGACGTCATCCGCGCGTTTATGGGACGCTACGAGTATCAGCTCAAGTTTGTCGTCGACCGGCCGGACGACGTGCAAGAAGTGCTGGGCCTGTTGGGAAACCTTCCCGAGGTCGACCGGGCGCGCGTGCTGCTCATGCCGCAGGGCGTCACGGCGGAGGATTTGCGGAGTCGAACTCTCTGGATCGTGGAGGAGTGCAAGCGGCACGGCTTCCGCTACTGCCCGCGGCTGCACATCGACCTGTACGGCAGCCGGCGCGGGACGTGACTGTCGTCCCCGCGACCGCTAGAATGGATGTTGGTTCCCTATTCACCCCTGGTCACGGAGTAGGCGGCTATGCCGATTCACGATTGGCCCCGCGTCATCCCCGGCATTTTCCACGACTTCCACCACGAGTGGATCTCTACCATCAAGAGAGCCCTGAATTCCGGCCTGCTGCCGCCCGATTACTACGCCTTGGCCGAGCAGATCGCCGGCGGGCTCGGGCCGGACGTTCTCGCCCTTGAGAGCAATCGCCCGCGAACGCCCGCCGCGAACGGGAACGGATCGGGAAGCGATGCGGAGCCCGTTTCAGGCGGCGTCGCCCTGGCCACGGCTCCGCCGCGGGTCCGTTTCACTTCGACGGTCGAGACGGAGAAGTACGCCCGCAAGCGGAAACGCATCGCCGTCCGTCATGCCAGCGACGACCGCGTCGTCGCCATGATCGAGCTCGTCTCGCCGGGCAACAAGGGAAGCCGCTACGCCCTGCGGTCGTTCGTCGAGAAAGCGCTGCAGTTGCTGGACGCCGGCGTCCACCTGTTGATCGTCGACCTGTTCCCGCCCGGCCCGCGCGACCCGCAGGGGATCCACGGGGCGATCTGGTCCGAGATGATCGAGGAGGAGTTCCGCCTCCCCGCCGATCAACCCCTGACACTCGCCTCGTACGCGGCCGCTGACGTGACGCAGGCGTTCGTCGAGACGGCCGCCGTCGGCGGCGCCCTGCCGGAGATGCCGCTGTTCTTGCGGCCCCGCTTCTACGTCCCGGTCCCGCTCGAAGCGACGTATCAGGCCGCGTTTGAAGCCGTTCCGAAGCGCTGGCAGGAAGAACTGGGCTCCCCCACGGATCAGGGCTCCCGGTAGACGACGCCGCCCTTCATGACGAGGCGCACCTTCCGCAGCGCCGCGACGTCGCGCGTCGGGTCGCCCTCGACGGCGATCAGGTCGGCGAGCAGTCCCGCCTTGACCGAACCGAGCCGCTTGTCGAGTTGCAATACTTTCGCCCCCACGGACGTCGCCGACCGCAGCGCCTCGGCCGGCTTCATGCCGTAGGCGACCAGCAGCTCCAACTCGCGCGCCCCTTCGCCGTGGGCGAAAACGCCGATGTCGCTGCCGTTGACGATGGCGACGCCGGCCTCCAGCGCCTCCTTGAAGGCGGCGCGGTGCGCCTTCACGCCCTGCGGCTCCGGCTCGCTGCCGGGGCGCCAGCCGCGGTACTTGCTCGTCGCCTCGGTGGCGGCCAGCGTCGGGCACAGGGCGACGCCGCGGTTGGCCATCAGCCGGAACACCTCCGCGTCGCCGCCGTTGCCGTGTTCGATTGTCGCCACGCCCGCCAGAGCCGCCCGGCGCATCCCCTCCTTCGTCATCGCGTGCGCCGCCACGGGGCAGCCGGCCGAGCGCGCGGTGTCGACGATCAGCTTCCACTCGTCCTCGGCGAAGGTGGCGGCGCCGCCCTTCCTCGGATCCCAGCTATCCGCGTAGACCTTGATCCAGTCGGCGCCGCGGCCGATCTGGTCGCGCACCACGCGGCGCAGGTCTGAGCCGTCGGCCTCCTCCGCCCCCTGCGGCACGCGCGCCTCGGGCGCGAAGCCGCGCGGCGCGTAGCTGCCCGTGGCGACGACGGCGCGCGTCGTCGTCAGCAGGCGCGGGCCAGGGACGATCCGCTGTTCGACGGCGTCGCGCAGCCCCACGTCGGCGTAACCGGCGCCCTCGGTGCCGAGGTCGCGCGCCGTCGTGAAGCCGGACAGCAGCAGGCTCCGCAGGTGATTCGTCGCCCGGCAGACGCGCAGCGCCAGCGGCTCCTTCAGCACCTGATCGTCCCAGGTCGTCTCGTTGTACGGGTGCAGGAGGACGTGGGTGTGGGCGTCGATGAGCCCCGGCAGGAGCGTGGCGTTCGGCAGCGCGATCTTGCGCGCCCCGGCGGGCTCCTTCACCTCGCCCGCCGGCCCGGCCGCCTCGATCTTGTCGCCGCGGACGACGACCACCCAGCCCTCGTGCGGCGTGACCGCGACGCCGTCGAAGACGCGCGCCGGCACGAGGACGATGGGCCGTTGGTCCGGCTCCGCGCGCGCCGGCCGTTGCGCCGCGGCCCGGCCACAGACCGCGACGAGGAGGCCGAGCGTGAGCAACGCGAGACGAGTCATGAGTCTTCTCCCTTCAGCCCGGTCCCACACGGGATTTCCGGACTATTCGACCCTCATTTAATCGGTGTTCGCGCTCACGCCGCCCACTCCTTGCACATCAGCTCGGCCTGCTCCAGCACGGTCTGGGTCGCCTTGGCCTGCTTGTCCGGCGGGTAGCCGTACTTGTTGAGGATGCGCTTGACCATCACTCGCATCTTCGCCTTGACGCTCTCCTTGAGCGTCCAGTCGATGGTGGTGTTCCGCCGCACCGTGTCGACCAGTTCACGGGCGATCCGCTTCAGCGTGTCGTCGCCCAGCACCATCACCGCCGAGTCGTTGACCTCCAGGGCGTCGTAGAAGGCCAACTCGTCCTCGCTCATTTGCAGGGACTCGCCCCGCTTGTGCGCCTCCCGCATCTCCCTGGCCAACTCGATCAACTGGCCGATGATCTGGGCCATCTCCAGCGAGCGGTTCTGGTAGGCCCGGATCGCCTTCTCCAGCATCTCGGCAAAGGAGCGGGCCTGGGTCAGATTCTTGTGGGAGCGGGCCTTGATCTCGTCGCCGAGCAGCTTTTGCAGGAGTTCCAGGGCGAGGTTGCGGTGCGGCATCCCCTGGATTTCCGACAAGAACTCGTCGGACAGGATGGAGATGTCCGGCTTCTTCAGACCGGCGGCGGCGAAGATGTCGATGACCTGATCGGTCGCCACCGCCTTCGACACCAGTTGGCGGATGGCCGAGTCCAAATCCTCGCCGCCCTTGACGCCCGCCGTGGACGTGTTCTTGGCGAAGCCGGCTCGCACCGCCTGGAAGAAGGCGACGTCGTCGCGCAGCGCCAGCGCCGCCTCGTTCGGCACGGCCAGGGCGAACGCCCTGGAGAGCTTCACCACTTCGGTCATGAACCGGGCCTTGCCGTCCTTCTGCTTGAGCAGATGCTCCATCGCCGCCGGCAGGACGGCCACCCTCGCCCCCGCCGTGCCGGTGAAGAACTTGCCGTAGTCGAAGCCGTGGAACATCGCCCGGACGACCTCGTGCTTCTCTTGCAGCAGGGCGACCGCCTTCTCCTGCGGGATGCCCGCCTCCTCCCGGTCGCCCTCAGTGTACTCGGTCAGCGCCTTCTTCAGCATGTCGGCCAGGCCCAGGTAATCCACGACCAGGCCACCCGGCTTGTCCCGGAAGACCCGGTTGACCCGTGCGATGGCCTGCATCAGCCCGTGCCCCCGCATCGGCTTGTCCACATACATCGTGTGCAGGCACGGGGCGTCGAACCCCGTCAGCCACATGTCCCTTACGATGACGACCTGCAGCGGGTCTTTGGGGTCTTTGAGCCGCTTGGCCAGCGCCTCCCGCCGGCCCTTGGTGCGGACGTGCGGCTGCCACTCGGCGGGGTCGGAGGCCGAGCCGGTCATGACCACCTTGACCGCCCCCTTGTCGTCGTCGGCGTCGTGCCACCGCGGGCGCAGCTTCCTGATCTCCTCGTACAAGTCCACGCAGATGCGGCGGGACATGCACACCACCATCGCCTTGCCTTCCATCGCCTCCTGCCGCCGCTCGAAATGCTCCACGAGGTCTTTGGCGACCAGGGCGATCCGCTTCGGCGCACCGACCAGCGCCTCCAGCCTGGCCCACTTCGACTTCGCCCTGTCCTTGACCGCCTGCTCCTGGCCCTCGGTGACTTCCTCGAACTCCTCGTCCAGCTTCGGCTTCTCGTCCTCCTTCAGTTCCAGCTTCGCCAGCCGCCCCTCGTAGTAAATGCGGACCGTGGCCCCGTCCTCGACGGCCCGCTGGATGTCGTAGACGTCGATGTAGTCACCGAAGACGGCGGGGGTGGACTTGTCGGCGGACTCGATGGGCGTGCCGGTGAAGCCGATGAACGACGCCCCGGGCAGGCCGTCTCGCAGGTGCCTGGCGAAGCCGTCGAGGAAGTCGTACTGGCTGCGGTGCGCCTCGTCGGCCACCACCACGATGTTGCGCCGGTCGGACAGCAGCGGGAACTTCTCCCCCGCGGGCGGGACGAACTTCTGGATGGTCGTGAAGACCACCCCGCCGGACGCCACCTTGAGCAGTTCCCGCAGGTGGTCCCGGCTCTCGGCCTGCGCCGGCGTCTGCCGCAGCAAGTCACGGCAAGCGGAAAACGTGCCGAACAGTTGGTCGTCCAGGTCGTTGCGGTCGGTCAGGATCACCAGCGTGGGGTTCGCCATCGCCGGGTGGCGGATGACCTTGCCGGCGTAGAAGGTCATGGTCAGGCTCTTGCCCGACCCCTGCGTGTGCCAGATGACGCCCACCCGGCGGTCGCCCTCCGGGGAGGCCGCCACCACGGTGCAGTGGACCGCCTTGTTGACGGCGTGGAACTGGTGGTAGCCGGCCACCTTCTTGGTGATCGTCGGCCCGTCGACCTCGAAGACGATGAAGTGGCGCACGAGGTCGAGGAAGCGCCGCTTCTCGAAGACGCCCTGGAGCAGCACTTCCAGTTCCGGCAGCCCCTTCGCCGCCACCCGGGAGCCGTCGATGGTGCGCCAGGGCATGAACCGCTCCCAATCGGCGGTGAGCGTGCCCAGGCGGGCCTCCACGCCGTCCGAGACGACCAGCAGGGCGTTCGCCAGGAACAGGGAGGGGATTTCCTTCTTGTAGGTCTGGAGCTGGTTGAACGCCTCCCGGATCGTGGCGTTCTGGTCGGTCGGGTTCTTGAGTTCGATCAGGGCCAGGGGGATGCCGTTGAGGAACAGCACGAGGTCGGCCCGGCGATTGTTGCGGTCCTCGACCACGGTGAACTGGCGGACGATCAGCCAGTCGTTGTTGTCGGGGCTGTGCCAATCGACCGCCCACGCCTTGTCACCGACGACGCTGCTGTCGGGCCGGCGGTACTCGACATCGACGCCCTCGGTGAGCAGCTTGTGGAAGCGGCGGTTGTTCTCGTGCAGGCTGGGCGACTCGGTGCGTGTGAGCTTGCGCAGGGCGTCCTCCAGGGCCTCGACGGGGATGGCGGGGTTGATCCGGGCCAGCGCCGAGCGGAGCCGTTCGAGGAGGAACACGTCGGCGTAGGACGCCCGCTCGGCCTGCGGCTCCCCCGGCGAGAGAGTGACGCCGGCGAGGGTGTTGTAGCCCAGCGCTTCCAGCCAACCGAGCGCGGCGGTTTCCACGACGGACTCGGAGAGAGGAGCGGATACGGTAAGCGGCACGATGGAGTGAACCTCCGCAATAGCTCAAGTGTCGGGAATGCCACCGCCCGACGTTGGCTCGGGCGCGGAAGCCGGTGGGTCTTCCGCCCCATCGCCACAGAGGCGGACCCATACAGCTCCGAGGGGCGAGCGGATCATCTCCCAGTTGGAACTAATCCACCCGAATGTTTCAACGCCCTCGGGCCGGATCAAGCCGACCTTCGTACCAGTCGAAATGAGTTCTTGGAGAGGGTGGCATCGGCGTTGGCCCAGTTTGGTATTACAGGTAGCGTGACCCCAACCAACCTTGGCCGGGACGTGGTCCAAGCGGTCATAGTTGAGTGGGTCGAGGTGAAACAGATTGACGACCGTAGACCGGGTGGCCCCCTCGATTTGAAGGCCGGCGTTGCTCAGCGCGTCCTCATCCTCCAGGCTGATCATATCGTGTAGTTCATTGTATCGAATCAAGCGGCTACACAGCGGGCACGCTGTCAGCCCGTGACGAAGTACTCCCTTGAACTCCCAACTGGCGTCATTGAGGAGGTCGTTCTGTTCGAGGATTCGCTTGAGATTAGCGAGACTTTAGCAAAGTTAGTGCAGTAGCCCGTTCTCCCCATGCGCATAAACTGAACTCCTGAAGCCTCTTGCGTCAGGAGGGCTGCTGATGACTGTTCCAGGGGAGTATGTCCCGGACGTCACCGAGGGCATTACTCGT